>JAFDYH010000020.1:7433-33072 GCA_018267535.1 Bacteroidota bacterium | reverse complement strand
TCTGCCCAGGTTTAATGAAGGTCGCGCCTTTGCCATACAGGAGCAAACCATATCCGTTAACCGGCGTGGCGGTCAGCCTGTACAGTTTGTAATTCAGAATAATAATTTTGATAAGCTAACACAGGTACTTCCTAAATTTTTAGAAGAAGCAAATAAAAGTAATGTACTGCAGCAGGTGGATGTGGACCTGAAATTTAATAAGCCTGAACTAAGGGTGCAGATAGACAGGATTAAAGCTGCCGAATTGGGGGTAAGCGTAAACGATATTTCCGAAACACTTCAGTTGGCTTACAGTAACCGGAGACTTGGATATTTTACAAAAGAAGGGAAACAATACCAGGTAATGGGCCAGGTGGCAAGAAACGACCGGGATGACCCCAACGACATGAAAACTTTGTTTGTAAGAAACAGCCGTGGTGATATGATCAGTCTTGATAACCTTGTGAAGATTGAAGAATCAAACACACCCCCTACTATCTATCACTTCAATCGTTATAAATCGGCTACTATTTCGGCAGGGTTACAGCCCGGAAAAACAATTGGCGACGGGATAAAGGAGATGGAAAGAATTGCAAATAAACTATTGGACGACACATTTGCTACATCCTTATCCGGTTCATCAAGGGATTTTGCCGAAAGCTCCAGTAATACCAGTTTTGCGTTCCTACTGGCATTAGGGTTGATCTTTCTTATACTTGCCGCACAATTTGAAAGTTTTGTTGACCCATTTATCATCATGGTAACTGTACCATTGGCAATTGCCGGTGCGGTACTTTCTTTATGGTTATTTGGACATACTTTAAATATTTTTTCCCAAATCGGTATGATTATGCTGATTGGATTGGTAACAAAGAACGGGATACTCATTGTTGAGTTTGCCAACCAAAACAGGCTGAAAGGGATGAAAAGAACAGAAGCAGCGATCTATTCTGCAACACAACGATTAAGACCAATATTAATGACAAGTCTCGCCATGTCCCTGGGCGCCTTGCCACTGGCATTATCGCTGGGCGCTGCCGCCACAAGCCGCATTCCTCTCGGAATCGTAATTGTAGGGGGAATAATGTTTTCGCTGGTGCTGACATTATTTGTAATACCAGCAATGTACTCTTATCTTTCTTCTGCACACAAGAAAAGTGCGTTGGATGAAATGATACAGGCGACACCAGCATCAACAGAAAAAACTCCTGCATTGGCATAAATAGGCAAACTACCAGAATGAAAAAATTGTTATTACCAGCTTTACTGATCATTGGCTTTGTTTCCACAGCACAAAAAAAACTTACGTTGGAAGAAGCGATTGCCACGGCTTTAAAAAATAACTACGATATTCAGATCTCGAGAAACGACTCTGTTGTCGCTGCATTGGATTATTCATTTCGCTATGGCGCATTTATCCCCCAGTTAAATGCGGCCGCCGGCACCATCTGGAACAATAACAATCAAAAACAAACGCTAGCCGATGGAACCAAAAGGCAACAAAACGGAATCCGCTCGAATAATATCAACAGCTCCTTAAACCTGAACTGGAAATTATTCGATGGCCTGAAAATGTTTGCCACAATGGAAAAAGCGGAAGAGTTTGTAAAACTCGGAGAGCTTACTATCAAGAACCAGGTTATTAATACCGTGGCGACAGTTGTCAATAACTACTACAATATCGCCGCGCAAAAACAACAACTGAAAGCCATACAGGAACAAATGTCGGTAAGTGAAGAACGGGTTAAACTGGCGCAAAACCGCCTGGATATAGGCGTTGGCGCAAAACCTGACGTGTTACAAAGTAAAGTAGACCTGAATGCACAAAAGGCCAATATACTTACCCAGGAAACATTAATTGCGCAATTGAAAGAACAGTTAAACCAGTTGATGAATGTAGCTCAAAATACACAATATGATGTCGAAGATAGTATTCCGATTAATCATGACTTAAGTCTTGGGGAAATTCAAACTGATATCGAACACACTAATCCTATGTTGCAACTACAACAAAAAAACATAGACATTTCCCGCATAACATTGAGAGAAAGAAAAGCAGATCAATTTCCCGTGTTATCCTTTAATTCTGCATATAATTATAGCCGTACAACCAATAAAACAGTAATTAATAATTTCTCGCTCTTATTTAACCGTAACAATGGCTTTAACTACGGTTTTTCTTTAGCTGTTCCGATCCTGAACAACTTTAATGTGAGGCGATTGATACGACAGGCAAAAAATGACATCAACTACCAGCAATTATTATACGATAATCAGCGTTCATTACTTCATTTGAATGTTATCAATGCCTTTATCGCTTTTGAACAACAGAAAAAGACATTAGCATTAGAGGAAGAAAACATTCTGCTGGCAAAAGAAAATGTGTCTATCATATTGCAGACACTCCGCCTGGGCGCTGCTACAATTATACAGCTACGGGATGCCCAGCAAAGCCTTGAGAATGCTTATAACCGGTTAATCACTGCCCGGTACAACACCAAGCTTGCTGAAACGGAGTTAAGAAGACTAAAAGGCGATTTGGTGAACTAGTATTTAGGCACAACTTTGCTCAGACGATAATTTCCTGTTTCTTTGCGCCATGAATCCATTGATTGGTATTATTATGGGTAGCGACAGCGATCTAAGCATAATGCAGGCTGCTGCTGACATTCTTAAGCAATTTGAAATACCTCACGAGGTAACCGTTGTATCCGCACATCGCACTCCTTTGCGAATGGTAGAGTATGCACAGAAAGCGAAAGAAAGAGGGTTGAAAGTAATTATAGCCGGGGCGGGTGGCGCCGCACACTTACCAGGCATGGTAGCTTCCATTACACCATTACCCGTTATTGGAGTACCTATAAAATCTTCTAACTCTATTGATGGATGGGATTCTGTTTTATCAATTCTTCAAATGCCGAACGGTGTGCCCGTTGCAACAGTTGCTTTGAATGCTGCTAAAAATGCAGGAATACTTGCTGCTGAAATCATAGGCACCTCTGACAATTCAGTTTCAAAAAAAATAATTGCTTATAAAAAATCTTTAGATAAAGAAGTAATTGAAAAGGTGGAAAAACTAAAGAATGATGGATGGAAGAATGAATTTGATTAATTTTTTGAACAAGGCCCCTGAATAAGTTTTAAAATCCTGTCATAAAGAAAAAGCTGCTTATTTGGTAAGCAGCTTTTTCTTTATGAGGTACCGAGCAGATTCGAACTGCTGTAGGAGCTTTTGCAGAGCTCTGCCTAGCCACTCGGCCACGGTACCCTGTTTTCAACATAACCGATTGTCGGTCATGGCTTCTTATTGACATAAAAGATACCGGATGAAGGTATCTTTGCTTTTTGAACAGGTGCGAAAATAGGATATTTTTGATAATTCATTCACTTTGTAAAATACATGTCACGAATACAGGAATCAGAACTAATCATTAATAATCGCGGAGCAATCTATCACCTTGATCTGCGGCCTGAAGAAATAGGCAGTACCGTTATTCTTGTTGGCGATCCTGACCGGGTAAAGCTAGTGAGCCGTCATTTTGATAAAACAGAATTCACTACGCAACACCGCGAATTCATTACTCATACCGGGTTTATCGGCAAAAAAAGGGTTTCTGTTATCTCCACCGGTATCGGTACCGATAATATTGACATTGCCCTCAATGAACTGGACGCGTTAGTTAATATTAATTTTATCACCCGTGAAATTAAAAACGAAACTACCAGCCTTAATATTATCAGGGTTGGCACCTCTGGTTCATTACAAGCCGATATACCTGTCGATGGACATGTAGCCGGAACCCATGGATTAGGCATCGATAACTTGCTTCATTTCTACCGTCTTGAACAAAATGACGAGGAAAAACAGCTATTACAAGCGTTTATAACGCAAACCCAACTCCAGGGGCAATCAGGACAGCCGTATATAACAGGTGCGGGGCCTTCGCTGATTAAACACTTTGTTAAAGATTTCTTTCATGGCATAACCGTTACCTGCCCTGGCTTTTACGGACCCCAGGGCCGCATTCTTCGTTTGGGCATAAGAAACCCGCACCTGATTGATAACATGACAAAGTTTAATTTTGGGCAGCACCGGATATCTAATTTTGAAATGGAAACATCGGCAATATATAGTTTAGGAAGACTTTTAGGACATCATTGTCTTTCCCTGAATGCGATTATAGCTAATCGTGTACGAAAAGAATTTTCAAAAGACGCCGGCACTGCAGTTCAAAAACTGATAGAAAAAGTAGTAACCACAATATCAGAACATATTTAACATTAATAGAACAGGAAGAAAAGAATGGAAATAAAATTTTATAAATACCAGGGTACAGGAAACGATTTTATTATTCTTGACAACCGTAAGAAAGAATATTCCTTTTTAAGCACATCGCAGATTCATAATCTCTGCGCAAGAAGATATGGAATCGGGGCTGATGGACTAATGTTGCTGAATGAGCGGAACGGCTTCGATTTTGAGATGAAATATTACAACGCCGATGGCAACGAAAGCTCGATGTGTGGTAATGGAGGACGCTGTCTTGTAAAATTTGCCTATCACATGGGTATCCATCGCAGCACGTATAAGTTTATAGCAACCGATGGGGAACATGAAGCTGAAATTGATACAGATGAAACAGTATCATTGAAAATGAAAGATGTTTCCAATGTAAAAAAGTTTAAGGGAGATTACCTGATTGATACGGGGTCGCCACATTATATAAAAATGGTGAATGACGTAATGAACCTTGATGTGTATAATAAAGGACATGAGATCCGCTATAGTAAAGATTTTGAAAAAGAGGGGATCAATGTAAACTTTGTAGAACAATTGAGCGAAGAGGATAAAATTATTGTCAGAACCTACGAGCGGGGTGTTGAAGACGAAACCTATTCCTGCGGTACAGGCGTAACAGCCGCAGCGCTAATTTGCTATCATAATGAAAATGGGTTCAATGAAGTAGAAGTAAAAACACTGGGCGGTTCCTTATCGGTGGAATTTGATCGCCTCGAAGAAGGTAAGTATAAAAATGTATGGCTGACCGGTCCTGCTGAAATGGTTTATGAAGGCGTAATCAGGCTTGACGAATAATGCCTATTTTATTACCTCAATTTTCAATTTGAATACATCCGGCATTTTCAAAACTCCCCCGCTGAATTAAAATCATTTTTTTGTTTCAGCAAGATGAAGCGGCTTAACTTCGCGCCGCATGATTCAGTATTTCCAGAATATAAACCATCAAACGGTAGAGATTGACAGGCCAGACAATGGCACCTGGGTGAATGTATTACCGCCATTGAAGCAGGAAGAATTCTCCAAACTGGCGGAAACATTAGACATCCCTGTTGACTTCCTTACAGACTCCCTTGATATTGATGAAAGGGCACGATTTGAAGAAGAAGATAATGTCAAGCTGATCGTAATTAAAACACCAACAGAAAACAATTCGTTTAACGAAAGTGACGCTTATTACATCACGATACCCATCTGCATTATCCTTACTCATAACCAGATTGTAACCGTAAACTCCTTTGAAAACGGCGCTATAAAAAAATTCCTGAACACCTTTCAAAATCGTCACCCGGATAAAAAGAATATGATGGTGTTGAAGATATTTGAAAAGATTACAAAGGCCTATATTGATTACCTGAAGGAAATCAATCAGCGCCGGAATGTGATGGAACAAAAGTTATACGCCAGTAACCGCAATGAAGAGTTATTGGAATTAATGCGTATACAAAAAAGTCTCGTTTACTTTGTTACGGCTTTACGCAGCAATGAAATGCTGCTGTTAAAAATTGAACGAACAAATTTCCTCGGCCTGAATGAAGATGAAAAAGAATTGCTGAAAGATATGATTGTCGATATATCTCAGGCCCTTGAAATGGCGAATATCTACACCAATATCCTGAGCAGCACCTTAGATGCATTTGCCAGTATCATCAGCAACAATCTCAATAACGTATTGAAGAGATTAACTTCGATAACAATTATATTATCATTGCCCGCGTTGGTAACGGGTATTTATGGAATGAATGTGCCTATCCCTTATGCGGATTCACCACATGCATTTTATATTCCAATTATTCTATCCATCGGTATTTCGGTTGTAATAAGCTGGTATTTTCTCAAGAAAAAATGGTTTTAAAATGTTCAGCATACGTGTTTACGGTATTTTAATTAATGAAAAAAGGCAGGTATTGGTCAGCGATGAATTTATCCGTGGCGGTTATTATACAAAGTTTCCTGGTGGCGGCCTGGAGTTTGGCGAAGGAACAAGGGATTGCCTGAAAAGAGAATTCAAAGAAGAAATGGATTTGAATGTAGAAGTTGGCGATCATTTATATACCACTGATTTCTTTCAGATGTCCGCCTTTAATCCGCAATACCAGATCGTATCTATTTATTATTTCGCAAAAGCAATAGAAGGAATAAAAGCGCCATTGCGCACAAAACCTTTTGACTTTGATGAACGTGAAATGAAAATCTATGAAGAGAAACAGGAAACAGAAACATTCCGCTTTATAGATTGGGAAGATTTTTCTTCCCAAAGCGTTACTTTGCCAATTGACAAAGTGGTTGCGGACCTTGTTAAAAACTTAAATCCCGGGATATAATACAACTACAGTTTTCAAAATGAACTAACCTTCAGTATCCATAAGAATAAATAATAAGGGCCATTTTCAGATGGCCCTTATTATTATAACTATTAATTCTTTACAGGTACAGAACCAGGACCCGGCGTATTAAAATCTAATTCGTTCTGTGGCACATCCCAATAATCCAGGTAATTATATTCTAAAAAACACGGAACAGGTGCTGCACTTGCTTGCGCCGGAACCAATAAATCTCCCGGTACCATAACAATCCCTCCAGTTCTTCCGCCACCCTGTGCCGCAGGCTCTGTTACACCCCATCTTCTCGCATCATAAAATGCAGTGCCCCATAAAAACAAACCTACTCTCCTCTCCTTTCTGAATTCTTCCAATGCCTGGGTTTGATTTAATCCTGTACCTGAAACATTTGGCAGGCCGGAATTTTGATAGGCACGTACAGCATCCACATGTGCCAATCCTTCATCAATCTTGTTCAGGTGGATCAAAGCTTCCGCTTTCATCAGCTCATTTTCTTCATAACTGCAGGCCCATGGTACAAGGCCCTGGTTAGCAGCAGTCGCATATTTTCCTCCATCTTCAATATAAACAGGATTCCATCTTGTACCAAACTGAAGACCGCGACCTCTTTCGTTTACCTTGGGCACATCAAACTGAACAAACTTGCCTGCAAACCGGTTATCACCCGGTTTAAAATCCTGTATTAGCCGTTCGCTCACAAATTCAAACTGAACAACTTCCCCGATAAAAGCATATGGATGGTAATTACCTAACGATACATCATTGGTACCACTGGGGTCCATCCCAAACTTGAAGATATTATCACCTTGCTGAATTCCGGTATTAGCAAGATCGAGGACTGCCTGCCAATTGGAGGCGTCCATGCTTTTCACCTTTTGATTAACCAGCAGGTTACGAGCCTGTAAAGAATGGATTTGCCTGATCCACATATCCGGTGCCACAATCTTTTTGTTATCATCAAAAGAGGCAACAATTGCTTCCATTACTTCATCGTAACTATCATTTTCTGAAATCAGCTTCAAAGTTGCCTCACATTCAGCAAGAACCGTGTTCGCTTCTGCCATAATCGCTTCCCTGCTTACAAAATTATTATTCGTTTTACCGGGATCATTTGTAATTATACCGGCGAGGTACATAGATCCTATCCGTGAATAACAATATCCCTTCCACCAAAGCGCCCATGCTTTAAATGTATTTTTCTTTGTTTCAGCATCATCGCTAAGTTGCAAACCCGCATTGTCAAGTGATAATAATATCTGGTTGCACTGGGCTATCATGTAATAACAGGAGGACCATTCGTATTGAAAGGCATTTCTTTGTCCTGCATCTCTGGAGTTAAATCCCTGCAATTGTGTTTTCTGGTCAACTCCGTTTGGGTTTGTAACCACCTGGCCGCTGGGCAAGGTTATTCTATTAACCTGGTTTACCCAACGGAAAGCGTAGTTACCATACGGAACGTATCCTTCATCTCCCATTATAGAATGATTTGCCATTGCAATAAAGAATATATTGGTTGTACCCTCATCCGGAACATTGGCCAATTGTTTTAATAACAAGCCCAATGAAAAGTTTTTTAAACCCGATTCTGTTAATAGTGAAAGCTCCGGCGTAGGCTCATTCGGATTATTCAGTTCCAGGCTTTTCTTCTCACAGGAACTGACCGCCAGGGCAACAATAGATAAAATCAAAACATATTTTTTCATAAAATGATTTTTGCTGTTAGAATTCTACGTTTATACCTGCCTGGTAGGAACGCAGGTTGGGGATGGCGAAATAATCAACCCCTACGTTTGATCCGGCTCCAAATGTTTTATTTCCCTGGCTATCCTGTGCAGATGTCGCTTCCGGGTCAAGGCCTGAATATTTTGTAAACGTTACCAGGTTACGTCCAGAAACAGTTAAAGCAAGGTTTCTCATCCATTTTACATGGAGCAGGTTCCCCAGCTGGTAAGTCAATGTAAGATCCCTTAACCGGACAAAGGAGCCATTCTCAACAAACCACCCTGTACGTTGAACGCTATTGTATAAACTATTATAAAAATTTACAAAGGCTCCGGTTTGCCCGTCTACTGTTATTTCTTTATCAAAATCTTTGTGAATCCTGTCCCGGTACAACCATTGGCGGGTGATATTATAAATTGAATTACCCTGGTACCAATCCACCTGTATAGCAATGTTCAGGTTTTTAAAAATCGTTACATTATTCAGAAAAGATATATTGAATTTCGGGTAGGCATTTCCGACAGTCTGCTGGTCATCGGGATCTGTCAACAAAGCCCGCTTAGTCGTTTTATCAACAACAATTCCATTTACTAATTCATAGTTGCCTACATCATTGGGGTCTATATAAGGAGTAGATTTATCGGCCCGTGTTTGCTTAAAACTCGTTACCGGTGTTACCGCGTAAAAATTTCCGAGAGGCTGCCCTTCTTTTACAACAAAAAGACCTGTTACAAAATCCCGGCTATCCGCCACTTTTGTCACTAATGTCTTAAATGTACCGAAGCGAACGCCCAACTGCCAGCTTATACTGTTGCTTGTATACATATCCGCATCCAGGCTTACATCCGCTCCTTTTACTTCAAGGTCAATAAGATTATCCCGTATTTGCTGCACACCGCTTGATGGCGGAAGATCAACATACTGGATGATATTATCGTTTTTCTTTTTCCAGTAAGTTGCTGCTATAGTAATTCGCTGGAACCAGTTTTTCAGGTTTGTTTTAAACGTGAAATCAGTTCCTATTTCCATTTCTTTTACTTTCTGTACTTCAAGACCAGGGTTACCGGCTATATTCTGTAAAAACAAACCAAGCCCTGTACCTAACTGCGATGTTCCCAAAGTAGACTGCCTGGCATAATAGGTTCCATCAAACTCATGTGGAGGTACACCGGCCGCACCGTAAGCCGCTCTTAATTTCCAATCCAAAATAGCCGGTGATTTTATCCATTCAGAAGGTCTGAAATAAACTGTTCCCCTGCCGAAAGTGAATGGCTTTTTCTGATCGCCAAAGTCTGAATTAAAATCAGAGCGGAAACCGCCGGTAAGCCCGAAGAGATTTGCATAATCAATAGTCTGGTTAACCAGGTACCCATACGTGATATAATCAAAACTTCCATCACCACTTATCTTAGTACCCGCTGCATTCACAATAAAAGGTGGATACTGCGGCAGGTTAACTCCCTGAGAGAAAAATGAATTATAGCTTAGCTTCCTCCAATCATAAGAAACCTGTGTAGCCGTTTTAAGCGGAAGATTTATATTAAAATCCTTTTTAAAATCTGTTTTGAAATATAAAGTCGCTAATGAATTCTGATATAACGAGCTGGCATAATCGAGGCGGATAGAGCCCTGCACTACAGGCCCCCAAAAGCCTTTATCGCTCTGGGGTGCATTTTCCTGGTTTTTATAAAAATCAGAATAATCAGAATTCCACAATTCTATTCCATATTTATAATCCAGCTCTACAAACTTTGGAAATTTATAATTAAGGTTAAGATTGTTCAATATCCTTGTATTCTTACTCTTTCGTTCATGCCAGTCGCGTTCTGACAAGACATTTAACTGGTTTTCATCCCTTGGCCTCACTACTATTAAATCAGTTCCTGCATACTTCGATTGAAAGTTTATCCATGGAAACGAATTGATCAGTTCAAAGCGGTTATTATTCGTTCCGAGAAAAAGAGGGTCCGGGTTATATAAAATCCTGTCCGTTACATTATATGACCCGGATAATAAATTCTCATTCTCAAATATTGTTTGTGTTATGTTCCGGAAAGTAAACCCCTTAAATAATTCAAACCCCAGGTTCGATGAAAGGTTCATTCGTGAAAATTTATTATTCAATACATTCTCCTGGTCGAGCCTCGAAACAGTAAAAGAATAATCTGATTTATCACCGCCGCCGGAAATACCCAATGAATGAGAAAAAGTCAATGCCTGCCTATATGCTTGTTTTAAATGATTATAAATCGGCAAAGAAGAAGGATACGTTTTATCATTTTTTACATTGAAGTTGGTATTAAAATCTTCTTCAGCAGGATCGGGCCACTGGCCATTCGCGTCAGGCGCTAATATATTACCTGATTTATTCAGGATATTGCCGCTGGCATCGGTAAGAAAATGGTGTTTTTTTGCAATCAGGTCTTTACCGATCAATGCCTGGTCGAAACTAACTTTTGAACCCAGGGTGATGGAAGGTTTTTTATTACGGCTACCCTTTTTTGTAAATACCTGTATAACGCCATTCGCACCTTGTGCCCCGTACAACATTCCTGCAGCCGGTCCTTTTGCAACCTCAACTTTTTCTACATTGGCAATATCAATACCATTTATATCGGTAACCTGCACACCGTCTACCAATATGATCGGGGAAGAAGCTCCCAAAGAATTAATGCCCCGTAAAACAATATTTGCTTTTGAACCCGGTTCGCCGGAGGTAGTTTGAATCTGTGCGCCGGCCACCTTACCAATCAATGCCTGGTCAACGGATAGGATAGCACTTTTAGAAAAATCTTTTTTACCAACGCTTGCTACATCAATGGATAGTTTCTTTTTATCCGTAGCTACTCCTGTACCGGTAACCACTACTTCTCCCAATGATTTTGCGTCGATGGTTAATTGCACGTTTATGGTATTTTTATCAGCAGCATTTATTTCCTGCTGTTCATACCCTATACCGGAAAATACAAGGATAGCATTGCCCGGGGCCTCAATCGTAAATGAGCCATCACCCCGGGTACCTGTTCCATTTCTATCGCCTTTTATTTTTACTGAAATACCCTGTAGCGGGTTGCCCGATGCGTCTGTAACCTTACCGGTTACTTGCCTGGTTTGCGCCCATGCAGCAGCAAACCAACTAAGCATGCTTAGCAGAAAAATAGTCTTTCGCATAGTGGTTTTTTAAGTTTAGAAATCGTGGATAGCCGGCAAGAAATGATTGCCTTCTGACTACCGAGACAGCTAAACTGAAAAACTTAACGCAACAATAACAACGGATTTCACCCAAACAGGAATTTGAACAACTGAAAAATGAAAAACAGGTATTGGTAACGGCAACCCGTTTTTCAATATGATTTTTTTATGCTTTAGCTGATAGTTATACGTACAATAGCGGTGTATATTATTTCCTTTTACGAATTGAATGAACTTGTAGTAATTATCCTGCTGCTGGTATATTCATAAAACCATCGTCATCTTTACTTCCCATTGCGGCCTTCTTCATCTTTTTGGCAAGGTCATGACCAAGATATTTTTCGATCCGATGTTCAACGATATAAATAAGCGGGGTCAATAAAATAGCAACAGCGAATTTGTAGATATAATTCATTATACCAATTGCTATCACCTGGCCCCAACTCCAGTTATTTCCCAGTTTAAACGCTATAAATAATACAACAAAGCTGTCAATTAATTGTGATACCAGTGTTGATCCGGTGGCACGTAACCACACTTTCTTTTCCCCGGTTACTTTTTTTATTTTATGAAAAACAAATACGTCCACCAACTGGCTCACCAAAAAAGCAACCAGGCTTCCGAAAATAATCCACATACCTTGCCCGAAAATACCACTGAAAGCAGATTGCATATTGGGTACTCCCTGGTCTGCTTTTGACGCAATCCACCAATCTGCAGGCGGGATATTCATACTACCGTAAAACATTATAAAAGCATAAGAAATCAGGATAATCGCTGTATAGCTGATACGCCTGACAGCCTTTGGTCCAAAATATTCATTAACGATATCGGTCATTATAAATTCTAACGGCCACAGTAATACGCCACAGGTAAGATTAAACGATAAACCGGTTTGCCCCAATAAATTAAAATTGACAGGATTGAAGCCAAATAATTTTTCCAATGAAAATATTTTACCGCCAATGCATTCCGCAATCAATGCATTACAGCAAAAAAAAGCGGTAAACCCCAGGAATAGCTTTGTCGGCTTGTCTTTAAGGATAGAGTGTATCATGTATTATTTATGAATATTGAGGTAAAAAAGAAAGAATACCTGCATGAATAAAAATAGCAAATTTGCCAGGCTTAACCACAAGGGTACTGGCGAGAGATGTTTACGGGCAATCAGAACAGCGAGGTAGCAAATGTTCACCACTGGTATTATTAAACTCCCGAGTATTACCCCGATAATAAAAATTGTTGAAGTAACAGATTGTATCGTTGTCCATTCCTTAATTTCCAGCGACACTGTTAAAAGAAAAAACAAGCCACAAATAAAAGCCAGTCTTGATAAAAATAATAGCCAGCGCATATGATCACTTATTTATTACCTCCTGATTTATCAACATAGAAAAGCAGGAACAACCTGAAAATTCCCTGTCCGGATGCAAGTAAATCGTATCCAAAGTTTATGACGAATTTCAGCTAAAAATAGCCTTATTTTGCCCAACCTAATACTCAATTTTCTATGAAATAAGCTTTAAAATTTTTAACGCAGATTATAGATCATCACTGAAAATTTTATAGCAATAACAGGGAACAAAATAGTAAAACAAAAAATATACACATGAACAAAGGATTGTTCAGCAAGGTTCTGCCACATTTGATTGCTGTTGTCATTTTCCTGGTTGTCGCTCTGGTTTATTGCAAACCTGCCCTGGAAGGAAAAGTGCTCTCTCAAGGAGATGTTACACAATGGAAGGGCATGTTTGAGGACATGCATAAGTACAAGGAAACACATGGGCACCTTCCCCTCTGGACAAACGGAATGTTCAGCGGTATGCCCGGCTACCAGATTGGCATGGAGCCTTATAATCCTGTAACCACAAGTTATTTCCATGGAATACTTAGCTTATGGCTACCCAAACCGCTTAATTTCTTCTTTCTTGCCTGTATTTGCTTTTATTTTTTATCACAGGTATTGCGTGTAAATCCGTACGTAGGAATAATAGGATCTCTCGCCTATGCCTATGCGACATATAACCCGATCATTATTTCTGCAGGGCATGATACAAAAATGCTGGCAATCGCCTATATGCCTTCACTGATTGGTTCACTAATATTGATATATGAAAAGAAATACCTGTTGGGTGCGGCTCTTGCTGCTTTATCCACTTCATTACTGGTTAGTGCAAACCATCCGCAGATCACATTCTATACGTTGATTATTATTCTCTTTATGTCTGCCGGTTATGCTATTCGCTGGATTCAGCAGAAAGATTTTAAGCGCCTGGTAACGGCAACAGTAGTTGCTCTTGCTGCTGCCATCATTGGTGTAGCGGCTAATGCGGTTACATTATTTACCACTTATGAATATTCAAAAGAATCTATCCGGGGAGGCAGTGTATTAGCCGACAGTACAAGCCAGGTAACCAAAACAGGTTTAAGTACAGATTATGCATTAAGCTATAGCCTGTACAAAACCGAGCCAATGGTATTGATGTTTCCCAGGATGTATGGAGGAAGCAGCTATCAACTTGAAGTGTCAGAAGACAAATCGAAAGCCATTGATGCATTGCGGCAAATGCCACAACAATTGGCACAACAGGTGCAGGGCGGCCTTCAGTTCTATTGGGGAGGTATTGATGGTGTTGGCACCGCGGGCCCTCCTTATACCGGGGCTATTATTTGCTTCCTGGCATTGGTTGGGTTCGTTTTGTTAGATGGCAAACATAAATGGTGGATATTGGCTGCAACTGCATTGGCCATATTAATGAGCTGGGGAAAATACTTTGAAGGCTTCAATGTATTTCTCCTGAAGTACCTGCCAATGTATAACAAGTTCCGTGCACCAAGTATGATCATGGTGATCCCCAACTTGCTTTTATGTATGATGGCAATACTCACGGTTCAAAAAATTATAGACACCAAGGACAGGGAAACATTATGGAATAACTATAAAAAAGGATTAATGGTGGCAGGCGGCGTATTTGTATTGGCCCTGCTTATCTATTTCACCTCTGATTTTACCAGCCAGGCAGACAGGAACCTTTTAAAGCAGGTAAATGAAATTCAGGATGCGCAGCAAAAACAAGCGATCCTGGAGCCGATAAGGTCTTTTACAAGCGGATTAAAATCAGACAGGGAAAGCCTTTTTCTGGGTGATATTCTAAGAACATTATTGTTTGCGGCAGCAGCGGCCGGAACGCTATGGTTATATATAAAAAATAAGATCAACACGATTGCAGCAATTGCCATTACAGGCATTCTATCTTTTATAGATGTGATATCAATTGACACGAAATATTTGAATGGTGACCACTACCAGGAAGAAGCGGAATATGCCAGCAACTTTACTCCTTCACCGGTAGAAGCAGCCATTATGAAGGACAGCAGTTTTTTCCGGGTATTTGATCTTCGACGCGGCGTAAGCAGTGCATTTAACGAAGGCGCCCATGCTTCTTATTTCTTTAGATCCATCGGCGGTTATCATCCTGCAAAGCTCAGCATCTACCAGGACTTAATAGAAAACCAGTTATATAATTTCCCGCAAAGCATGCCGGTTGTAAACATGCTGAATACAAAATATATTATCCTGCCTAATCAGCAAACAGGGCAACCTGAATTAAAACAAAACCCCGATAACCTTGGCCCGGTATGGTTTGTAAAAGCTGCAAAATTTGAAAATGGACCAGCAGCAGTAATGAAAGCATTAACCGGCTTCGATCCAAAGGATACTGTTATTGCGGATGAAAAGGATAAATCGCTTATTAAAATAGCGGCACAGCCGGATTCTGCAGCCACTATTCATTTAATAAAGAATGATAATGACCTTGTCACTTATCAATCCAATAGCACAACCGATCAGTTTGCAGTTTTTAGCGAAATCTATTATGATAAAGGCTGGAAAGCTTATATTGATGATAAGGAAGTTCCTATTGTGAGGGTGAACTATGTTTTAAGAGGACTGTCTGTTCCGGCAGGTAACCATAAAATAAAGTTTGAGTTTCGGCCAGCCTCGTATTATACCAGTGATAAGGCAGCTATTGGCGCTTCTGCATTGGTATGGTTATTATTAATAGGATCCCTGGTACAGGCATTCCGGAAAAACAAAAAAGAAACAGCAGCATAAGAAAGTATAGAGTAATTATTTCTTATTTCTCAAATCATATTGATTGAAACCTCTTGGTTTTATAATTATTACGTATAACCGGCCTTCTGACACGCTGGAGCTTTTGAAGAATATTGCTACACTCGATAAGGCGAACGATCTATTGGAAGAAATTATTGTTGTCAACAATGCCTCTTCAGAAAATTATGATGAAGTAGAAAGTTATATTAAGCGCAACAAAGATTTGCCTTTTTATTATTACGCATCCCCCGAAAATAAAGGCGTATCCGGTGGCCGGAATTATGCGATCAAAAAAAGCAATGCCCCCATCCTGGTTTTTCTTGATGATGATGCTGTATTTAAAAACAAAGATGCATTAATCAATATTCTCAATGCCTTTAACCAGGATAATCAGGCCGGGATACTTGCCTTTAAAGTCTACTATTATGATACCCTGGAAATGCAAAAGAATGCTTTTCCGCATAAGCAGTTTATTAAAAAAAAGGATTTACCTCATTTTGATACCTATTATTATCCCGGTTGCGCCCACGCCATTAGAAAAGAAGTTTTCGATAAAATAAACTATTACCCTGAAGATTTTTTTTATGGAATGGAAGAATATGATCTAAGCTACCGGGCCATCGATTCCGGTTATACCATTGAATATACCGGTACAGTACAAGTGCTGCATAAGGAATCTCCCTTAGGCAGGATGCCGTCTGAAGAAAAGATCCGCAGTATGTGGGTAAACAAAAGCAAAGTATCCTGGAAATACTTGCCCCGCATTTACTATTTCACGACAAAATGGATGTGGAGTTTTGAATACCTGCAAAAGACAAAATTTAACCTGAAAGGATGGTTCAAAGGATGGGGGCAAATAAAAAGGATACCTTCAACTGAAATAAGAAAAGTGATAAGCCCCCGCTCTATTGACTATTTAAAAAAAGTAAATGCAAGGTTGTGGTACTAAACGCTAAAGAGCCTTGTAGAAATAAGGCTTATTCCTGATAATTACCGGCAGCAGCTTCCATATATAAAATACATTCCGTGAATAAACAGCAGCTTTACCCCATTCACCAAAAGGGTTACGAAGTGTAAATAGCCGGTGAAGGAAACTGGCGATAAAGTAAAAAGGGATTTCCCACGTATAATTCAACAGTAAAAATAAAAACCAGCCAACCCCATATTGTTTTCGTATCCTGACATGATTGGATAACATTAACTGTAAGCCCTTTTTGTCATACAGGTTGTAATATCCTTTTTCTGAAATGTGCTGATCCCTGTTTATCGCTTCGCCCTGCAGGTGAACAAAATGCAAATCACCATAAATGCACAGCTTGCCAATCTTTTTCAAACGGCTGCACCACTCTATTTCTTCCGCGTACAGGAAAAAATCCTCATCCATTAATCCCGATTTTTCTATCGCCTCCTTTTTTACCATTAAAAAAGCGCCACTGATCCAGTCCACGTCTTCAATTGTTTTTGCAACAGGAACATTTGGCTTCTTTGTTTTAAAGACGAAGGCAATCCATCGTAAAAAATTTCCCCAATAAGGCAAGGGCAGCAAATGATTGATACCGCCTTTCATAAAAAAATTACCGGAGATCTGGGGAGTCGCATCTTCGTTTAATAACTGCACACCACAGGCCACGTATTCTGAATTACTGAATTGGCTGACACAATTATTTAATGAATTGTCAATAGCCAATGTATCCGGGTTCAGCAATAAAACAATTGGTGCTTTTGCTTCTCTTATACCAGCATTGTTTGCACGGGCAAAACCAGCATTATAGTCCATCTGCAACCATTTGATATTTGGAAACAATGCAAGGAGCCTTACCTGGTCATTTTTCCCTGAATTATTATCAACAACAATTATTTCAATTTCACTGCAATCGCAAAACTTATTTATCGACCGGATGCAATCAATAATCATATCCGCCGAATGATAATTTACTATGATAATGGAAAGAATCAATCTTTAAAGCCGGTTGTGAATTAATTAATGCAATATGAGCAAAACATGGCAAATTTAGAAGTAACCCCATTATTAAGTACAAAAGAAGGGCATGCAGACAAATGCCTGACCATTTTTAAAATGACCGGTGGCCATTCTTTCTGCACATAGCCAGTTAGCTGCTCATTCGAAAAGATTTTCATGTTCCTGAGCAGGCGCCACCATGCATCATACACCAGGATATTCGACAATGCTTTTACGCCATGCTTTTCAAGCAATAAATACCCTTCTGGTAATTCAACAGAAGGTACATTAATGCAGGAGTTAGTAACCTGCGAATCACTGACACCAACATTTACAAGTACTCTATTTATCCGGTAATAATCCTTTTCTTTTGCCAGCAGCTGCATATAAAAATCCATATCAACACGCCATTTCATTCGCTCATCATAAGCCTCCCGTACACTTTGATGCACCAAAGTTACACTGGGAGGGCCCACTACGTTATGCGCCAGTAAAGTAACGGGTGATTGAATAATGCGCCGCTTCCAACCGAAGGGAAACCCCTCCTTTTCATACCTTTTCTCCGATTCAAAGTAATTACTGTAAGCAGAAAAAATGAATTTTTTATTGAAGCTCCTTGCACTTGCCGCAAACAATTCAAGGCTATCCGGTGAGGCAAACCAGTCGTCGTCATGAATCAGTTTTATCCACTCCCCATTTGCTTTTGAAATAGCAAAATTCCAGTTGGCCGGTGTTCCTAATGAAGGTTTATTCCTGAAATACCGGATGGGAAGTTCAGGCATATATTTATCACATAAATCCCGGACCGAATCATCATCACTATCATCTGATAATACAATCTCAAAATCCTTAAATGTCTGCATGAGTATGCTGTCAAGAAGCCTGCTGAGATATTGAACACGCTTATAAGCCGGGATGCAGATGGAGATGAATGGCTTCATATAGATCTTGAAAAATTACCGGCCCGGAAATCCCTGTACCCTTTCAATATACTTTTAAAACTAGGCCAGAATTTACCGGAAAAAAAGAGGTTATTTTTTACAGCAGTTAATACAGCTTTATCTCTTTGCCTGAATTCATCCGGGAATTCTCCTTTATACTTTCTTTTCACATAAAGATAATTACGAACCATAAAATAGAGCCTTTCAGGAGAATGAATCGTTCTTTTCCTTTTGGAAATTATTCCAAAGTAACCGCCTGTATTTTTCTTTCCCAAACGATGGTTGAGAAAAATCGAATTAAACTGAACCACCCTGTAGCCAGCCATTTTTAGCCGGTAACAATATTCGTGATCCACTTCATCAATAAAGAGCTTTTCATCAAACCCGCTTACCTGTTTCCATACATTTAACTGTAACAGGTTGCCTGAAGTTAGCACAGATACAAGATCGGAATATAAACCCTGTTTGTCTTTAACCATTTCACTAAAATGAGCAGGAGAAACAATGCCAATGTCTTCTTTATTTAAAAACTCCTTTTGAAAAGAGGAGAAATAAGAGCTGCCTTCCTCCTTTTCGAAAAAAGAGTCCTGGTCCATGGTCAGCAGCCATCTGCAATCTCTTTGATATGCCATTGAAGCGGCCTTGTTTAAAGAAAGGGCGATACCTTCATTTTGCAGGTTGTGGATATAAATGATATTGGGGTAATTCTCAGATTTCTTTGCTATACTATCGCTCTTCTTTCGGGTATTATCAATTATGAACAAAACAGAAAGATATTTTATATAGCTTTCGATATTTTTTAGTACATCCGCCTCATCCGGTAAATATAATATCACGACGCCGGCTATATTATTCATACTTTCTTTTGTGCGATTACAATAAGATGAAATGGTGAAGCCGCCTGCTCATAGACAGGGGTAAATGAAAAATAAGCAAGCATTTGCCGGAGTAAATCAAAATTGAAAACATGATGATGCGCAAACCGGTGAATTTTATTTTCTTTCAATCGCTGTTGCAACATATCCCGCGAATCCAGCTTTTCATCTTTCTTCAATTCATGCAATAAAACAATTTCTTCAAAATGGGTAGTATCTGACTCGTCTGTATCCTTTTCATAATCTTTTAAAAGATGTTCCATGGAAGTATACGGCCTGTTGATGTCAAATGTGTGTCGTTTATCGGGCAATACGAGAACTAAATAACCATTCTTTTTTAATACACGATCCCATTCGTTGATTGCTTTTAACGGATTGGCGACATGCTCAAGACTATGGCAGGATAAAATAAAATCATAGCTTTCATTGGCAATACCGGTCAAATCAGTGGCTTCTTTTATGAACTGGTAACCTGTCTTATTATAATAATGATAATTTTCCCCTTCTTTAATACGGCCTTCCCAGGCGGTATTGTCACTAAAATTTACGCCATCAATTCTATCCGCAAAAAGATAAACCGGGAAATATCCTTTTAAAGAAAACAAAGAACTCGGCCCACCGATTTCAAGGCCTTTTTTCCCTTTAAATTTCCTGCACAACTCAATCAGCTTTCTTTTAGCAGGGTGTCTGTAATATGATATGAATGTAACTAAATGGTCTTTCAGGTTCATTTTTTTGCAATTACCAGGTAGTTCAAAGTTAATATATCATCGAAAAATCGCTTATCAAGCCAAATACTGAACTTATTATAAACTACAATTAATCTGAAACGGATAAAAAGCCATTTAACTACCCTTGCACGAAATGTGTTATAGTTTCTTACGGAAAAAAGGACATTCAGCCAAAGCTGGAAAATAGCAGCCCATTTTCCACCATTTGATTTTATCGTTATTATTTCAAAACCCTGTTCTTCGAAAATCGTTTTCAACCCATATTTCGAAAAGCGAAAAAAGTCATACGGCTCTTCGTGTAGCTCCCAACTAAATGGAACAGTAAACAGGGCATACCCTCCTTTATCTAACACTCTATAAGCTTCATTGATCATTCCTTTTGTATCCGCAACATGTTCTAATACCTGTGTAGAAAAAACAGTATCAAATGAAGCATCCGGAAAGGATAATTGATTAGCCGGACATAGGTAGTCTACCGCATTCTCACTGCTTTGCACTATATCACATCCTACATATTCATCAGTAACTGTTTTAAAATATGCTTCATATGGCTTATTCCCACAACCAATATCCAACAATCTTCCTTTAGCGTATTTTGAGGCAACATTAAGAATATCATTCTTTATGAAATAGGTCGCAATATAATATTGATCTTTTGCCGATAGATCGCCATGAGTTAATCTTTTTATCCCTTCCTCCCGACCTGAACTATTTTCCATTTCTCTTCAAATATTTTGTTTTGAATTCATACCATTTCCAATTAAAAAAACCCAAATAAGATTTAGTTCTTCGTATATGCTCATTTTTAAGATCAAAAAATTCCGGATGAATCCGTGAAAGATATTCCGGATTTGTAGCGACTACATCTGACTGAATCATAGGGTAATTATCAACACTCTCCTTCTTAATAAATACAAGAATATTCTGGCGATAGTAAAACTCTATAGAAGTATTTTTCCATATTCTTGGGCGTATACAGTCAACAGGCACATAATCAAATTTTTGAAAAAATGCAGCCCAATATTCCGGGTACTGTTCATTGATATGATAAGTTCCTTCCTGCCCGGGAATAGCTGCAGAGAATAAAATTACATTACCTAGAGAAACCAATGTCTGCACAAAAGACTCTGCATTTGATGCAGGCAAATGCTCCGCAACTTCTAAGCTCATTACCAAATCAAATTTTCTATTTAAATCAGCCCTGACTTTTAGATCTCTATAGATTATTTTTTCCGCAGGAATTAAAATTTTTTGATTCTGAAGATAAGGCCCTTCTACCCCCATGAAATCATTTATATGTACAATCTCATTCCATGCTTTCAACCAAGCGCCGGTTCCACAGCCAATATCAACAACACTTTGAGGCTTAAAATATTCATTTACAATAGGAATAACAGCCTTAGCTGAACGATAAGCATGTTCTTCCATCTGCGTAAAAAAGGCTTTTGTATATTTTTCATTTTCAATCATAAAACTCACTTCGGTATATTTTATTTTGGGCAATGAGGCGTTTGTAGTAGGAAGGGAAATATTTCTTCAAAAAAATTTTCCGGACAAACCGGAAAGGGTGTTTTTTTATCCTATTGATTGTATCATCAATAATTGCATCCGGCGAAAGCTTACCCGCATATTTGTTGAGAAAATATTCTTCAATGCCGTTTCTCTTTTCAATATCAAAAGTTAGCTCTTTAATCATTGATTTTTCAGCTACTCTATAATCGAATAATACCTGGTCAATATAGTGAAAACCATAATTGGAAAAAGCAATTCTTAACCACATATCCCAATCTTCTAAACCCATAAAACGCATCGTATCATAATACCCCATCTCTTCAATTACCGATTTCTTAATTACTGCACAAGCGTCAATATAGTTTCTGAGCATTAACCGTTGCAGGTTGAACTCTCCCGGTTTTAACAGACCACTCTTATCACCAAAATAAGCAGCATTACCATATACTACTGCAACATCTGATTTTTTATCAAAGACTTCAAGGCTTCGTGTCAAATATTCCGGTCTTATTTTATTATCGCTATCGAGGGGCAAAATATATTTACCTTTTGCAGACTTTACTCCATTATTCCGCGCTTTAGCAAGGCCCATATTTTCCTGAAAGATGACAAAGAATCCTTGATCACTTAATTCCTGCAATAATTTATTGGTATATGAATCTGTTGAGCCGTCATTAATGATAATTGTCTCAAACAAGCTCTTATCACATCTTTCCAGACTGTCCAAAGCTTCATTGATATAGTTCCCCTGGTTAAAACATGGTATAACTATCGAAATCGGAGGGGCATTCATTTTATTAAATTATTACTTCAATATGTATTAACAATACTAACTGATATTAAAAAATCGCTTCATCCTTCCAACTGAAATTTCAAAAAAATCATTTATGTCTTCTGAAATGCGAAACCGAATTATAAAGATCCCATACAATACAGAAAAAAATATTGCTTTTACAATGGCGTCGACGTAAATATTCAATACAAACGGCATAAACCACCCCGTTAAAAAACAAATAAGACCAATCAGAAGCACATAGAAATTCTTCATGCTGAATGGCTGCATTTTAAATAGCCGCCAAATTAGCAAAAAGCGTATTAAATTATATAAAGTAAAAGAAATCAAAGTAGCCCATGCTGAACCCAAAATTCCATTCTGTCTGACCAATAAATAATTAAAAACACCAGCCATTATCACCAGAAATATATTGGTAAAAAATTCTATCCGCCAATGTTTGGATGTCATTAAAAGTTGAGAATTTATACCAGTACCTAAATCGATCAATTTTGAAAAGCCAAGTAAGAGTACAACATAGTACATTGACTCATACTTTGGCCCAAGAAAAGCAATAACATCAGGAGTAATTAATACTAATACTCCCATAATTCCCAGACCGGCAATAAGAAGATTTAAAGCTGTTTTTCTGTAAACATTGAATACCTTTTTAAGATCTTTATCTTTCCAAGCCTGCGACAAAATAGAATAAGCAATACCTGTCATTCCTCTTAATGGCACCTCCATTAATGCAATAAAATAAGTTGCTATGGTAAAAATCCCGGTATCTTGTAACCCACCCGGAGATTGGCTGGAAATAATAATGCTATCTAATGTTTTTGCAAGAATATTCAGCACTTGACCCGAAAATATAAAAAGGCTAAAAATCCAGATTCTCTCCCGTAATCTTCTAGTCACTGAACTTAATGTAAAGTTGAAAGAAAGATCGCCGCTTTTCATTAGAAAATATAGAATAAACAAAACAGGCGCCACATAAATGAAGGCATATAAGTTAATAAATTGATTAAAGTTGAGCAGGCCCGCCATAACCATCAGTATCAGCAACGTTGTCAACCCTCTTACAATCAATTCTCTTGCAATTGCCGGCAGTACAGTTTTTTTAGCAATCCAGGCATATGCTTCGAATAAATACAAGAATGCCATTGAAATTGTCAACGGATAAATAAGATTGAAATATTGAACGAATAACGGAGATCGTTCACCATATTTCCTGATAATGATACCTTTGAAAAAAGGCATCAGGAAAACAAATAATAAACAGCCCGTAAGAACAGTTAAAAAAGTCCATACCGGTAGGTCATTTTCCTTTTTAGGTAAGTAGGAATTATAAAATGGATAAAATTTAATTACTGCGGGATATGCACCTAAAGTACATAGCATCGCTATCAAAAGTGACACATCTACCAGTACTTTAGTTAACCCAAACTCAGCCAGAGAAAAATATTTTTCATTGGGAAACAATACAAGAACATTCAAAGCGCCGATAGCAAACCCTGCATATATAAATATAGTAGATTGCAGAGATTGTTTTCGTATTATGCCCATGAAGTAGTTATAAATTTATTTAAGATAAGACAGAAATAATTCCATTCCTTTTCTTTTTCTTTTATCAAGTTTGTAGCTGATATGAAAGCTATAATATTTTTTCAGGTCATAGTCAGGAAAAGGGTGCCTGGCAACTATTTCATCAATATGTTTTAATCCTAGGGAATTAGCAACATTAAATGCCGGTTCAAAGTCGGTGGGCAACGCCTTATTGGCCACCCATGCCGCAAATACGAAAGGCAAGCCTGTAACAAAACGCCATTCAGCTCCCAGGTCATACATAAACGTAGAAACCTTTCTTTGACGAAGGGCCCTGTCGCCAATAACAAGACCCGCAGACTTTCCTTTTATTTCATGAATATAATTCTCATCAGCGGTTTCGATCAATTCAGGATGAATGCCCCAATATTCCTTAATAAGCCATTTTAAAAGCGCTACGGAAGAACGGCTTTGATAATCCAGGTAAATTTTTTCAATTTTCTCCACCGGCACTTCACTGAATAAACAAACGGAGGCAACCTCCCCTTCCGCCCCTATACAATAATCCCCCACGATGTGATATTTCTTTAATTTCGGTATAGCGGCAACAGGGATTAGGCCAAGGTCAATTTCATCATTTACAAGCATATCTGCCAGCCGGGAAGGATATGCTTCTATCAATTCCACCTGGTGGCTCAATGGGGGTTCCTGCAATCCATATATCAATGGCCGGGTGTTTAAATAACTGACAATGCCAACTTTAATCTTATCCAATTCAACTATTTTTGCGGGGCAAAGGTAAAGTCTGAAGAGCTATTTTAAACCCGGGTATGGAATTAACTACACTTACAGCTATTTCTGCTGTCGATGGCCGTTACAGGAAGCAGGTACAGCATCTTGATGAATATTTTTCTGAATACTCCCTGATCAGATACAGGGTACTTATTGAAACAGAATATCTTTTATTTCTTGCCAGCAAGGATTTCTTTAAGCTGTCTAATAAGGCTACCAAATATTTAAAAAAACTAAATGAAGAATTTGGCCTTGAGGATGCGCAGGAAATAAAACAGATTGAATATACTACCAACCATGATGTAAAAGCCGTTGAATATTTTATTAAAAACGAACTGGAGAAATGCGGAGCAAAAGATATTAAAGAGTGGGTGCATTTCGGACTGACCTCACAGGATATTAATAATACGGCTATCCCCCTAAGCTGGAAATACGCAGTAGAACATGAATACCTGCCAGCCCTCCTGAATTTAAATACACAGTTGAAATTACTTGCCAGGGAATGGAAAGATATTCCCATGCTTGCGCATACGCATGGTCAACCCGCCTCCCCTACCCGGCTGGGTAAGGAAATAATGGTATTTGTTGAAAGAATAGAAAACCAGGTAGAACAACTGATCAGTATCCCCTTTAGTGCAAAGTTTGGCGGGGCTACCGGGAATTTCAATGCGCATCATATAGCGTTTCCGAAAACAGACTGGGTTAAATTGTCCAATGAATTTGTCAACAATATACTTGGGCTCAGCCGCATGCAATACACGACGCAAATAGAACATTATGATAACCTGGCAGCGCATTTTGATTGCATGAAAAGGATTAACAATATTCTTATTGATTTTTGCCGGGATGTATGGACGTATATTTC
>JAFDYH010000020.1:0-7341 GCA_018267535.1 Bacteroidota bacterium | reverse complement strand
AATTTAGGAATTGCAAACTCTGTATTTGGTCATTTATCAGAAAAATTGCCGGTATCACGGTTACAACGTGACCTTACCGATTCCACAGTATTAAGGAATATAGGTGTGCCTTTTGCCCATACAATCATTGCGTTTAAGTCTATTGAAAAAGGTCTTGGCAAACTAATTATTAACGACAGCCAGATACACGCCGACCTTGAAAATAATTGGGCTGTAGTTGCGGAAGCCATCCAAACTATACTCAGGCGGGAGAGCTATCCCAACCCATATGAAGCCCTAAAAGACCTGACAAGAGGCAATAACAAAATAGATAAAAAAGCTATCCAGCAATTTATTGATAGCCTAAAAATTAATGAAGAGATCAAAAAAGAATTAAGAAAAATAAGCCCGCATAATTATACGGGGATCGTTGCGAAATATTGAAATAAATGATTAGTTTGGCGATATTTAGCATCATAAATGAAACCATTCTTATCCTTTATTTTTCTGTTAGTTTTTTTCTGTAAACAATCAGAATCACAGGTTAACTTAAATGCAGGCCTTTTAGCTTATTATCCATTTAACGGCAACGCGAATGATGCCAGTGGAAATGGCTTAAATGGAATAGTTACAAATGGTCCTCAGCTAACGACTGACAAATATGGAATGACCAACAATGCTTATCATTTTGATGGAATAGACGATGTCATTCTAGTCCATGACAATGGTAAACTTTCCACGCCAACTTATACATTAGCTTACTACTTTTCAACGGAATCTTCAACTCATCAGGTATGTCTAGGTAAAATAAATTACATAGACGGAAATGGTGCAACATACAACTCTGGTCTCAATACAAATGGAGGGTCAAACACCTGGTTTAATATTGCCGTAACCAATAGTCCATGCTTTCAACAAATACCTGGGACCGACTTCTCTCCACATATAGGAACCACCGCAATTCTTCTTAATGAATGGCACTGCATAGTTAATACATTCGAAAATGGGAACGAGAAAATTTATCTTGATGGACAATTAATTTCAAATGAAACACTTCCTTTCACAATAGGAAAATACTGTGCAAACACAGATTTTTTAATTGGCTCATGGTGGGTAGGCGATCTTAGGCCATTTAAAGGGAAATTAGATGAAGTAAGATTTTATAACAGGGTTATTAATGATCAAGAAATTGCTGCATTATGCAGCCCTCCGGTATTGACAAACTGCAACAACTGGCTGTATACCCCTTCTTATCCATCATATATTAGTGTTGGCGATCTTGATGTCGCAGGAACCCAACTAACTGTTGAAGCCACTATAAACCGCACTCAACCTTACGCTCCCGGTGTAGGCAATAACAATGAAGGCGACATAGTATCAAAGCATCTAGACCCTTCGGATGTCAATTATTTACTCAGACCAAACCATGCGTATATTACTACGACAAATGGTTTTTTTGCAACCCCTGACGTTTGCGAAATCGAACTCAACAAAACTTATCACCTAGCAATGGTTTACGATGGGGCAACTTTAAAATACTATAGAAATGGCTTTTTAATGAGCCAGATTGCTGCAACGGGTAATCTTTTTCAAAATAACTATCCCACCCGTATCGGGTTATATACGGGCCTCATTACTTCTAATTTTTTAGGCTATACAAATGAGGTCCGTATCTGGAATGTTGCCCGCACGCAACAACAGATACAGACTTATATGAGTACATCTCTTCCCAATCCGGCAACTCAGTCCGGTTTAATGGCTTATTATACATTCGATGACCTGCTTAACAAACAAGGAAACCCTTTATGGAATGGCACACTTAACGGATCTGCCTCTATTAATCAATTTAATCCAAGTTGCTCTTCTTTTACTCCTGACTCCTGCGGAACAACCTGCAGCCTGAATGAGGATTTTAACTATAAGCAGGATGTTTGTAATTATCTATCCATACAGTTTCAAGCCACTGCAATCGCTGGCTCATACAATGAAATTAAATGGGATTTCGGAGATGGCCAGGTAGCCAGTGCCACCACAAATCCTGTCAACAACTATGCTGCTGATGGTAATTATTCTGTTCAAATGATTGTTGTAAAAGGCAATTGTTCTGACACCGTAAGGAAACAAATAACAATAGGCGCTGTAATTGACGACATTATCACAACGAATAGTTCTATTGTATGTAATAACGGTTCCTTACAACTTCAATCAATACCTTCATTGGCTTATTGCTGGACGCCTGCTACTTACCTTGATAACCCAAATTCCCAAAACCCAATAAGTACCCCTAAGCAAAACATCACTTATTACCTTACGGCGCAGGTTCCCGGAAATAACCTCATCGCGAACGGGAATTTCTCTGGCGGGAATTCTGGTTTTGCTTCTGAATACCATTACACATCGCCAAACGTAACCGAAGGCGAATATTTCGTTGGTACTAGCCCGGAAACATGGAATAGTAACTTAAGTACCTGCAGAGATCATACTTCTGGTTCGGGTCAAATGATGATAATAAATGGCTCTCCGGTTTTAGACGTGAATGTTTGGAAACAAACCATCAATGTGACTCCCAATACAAACTATGCATTCTCTACCTGGGTACAAGCTTTAGGAGATTTAAACCCTGCCCAATTGCAGTTTTCTATAAATGGCACACAGGCAGGCACTTTAATTTCAGCAAGCCTTCCTGCCTGCACCTGGACACAGTTTTACACTCTCTGGAACTCGGGTAATAATACAACGGCTGTTATATCCATTGTAAATAAGAATGTGGCAGTCCAGGGAAATGATTTTGCGCTGGATGATATTTCATTTGCCCCTGTTCTTTTAAAAAGAGATTCAGTAATACTTACAATCGAAACACCTGTAGTAAAAGCTGAGAAAGATACATTAATTTGTTCCGGCGCTTCCGTTAGTTTAAATGCTGCTGGCTCAATAAAATATTCATGGTCTCCAACCAATACACTAAGCGATCCCCTGGTCGCTAACCCCATTGCAACACCGTTAACTTCTACTCAATATATTGTAACCGGTATTTCACAGAATGGATGTATTGCGAAAGACACTGTGAACATTAATATCTCGCCTAAACCTGTAATTAGCAAAACCGCGGATACCTCCATCTGTAAAAACAGCTCTATACAATTATCCGTAACAGGAGGAAATACTTATTCATGGTCGCCCGTTGCAGGCTTAAGTAATGCTAATATACCTAACCCCATTGCAACACCGGTTTCATCTACAATATATAAGGTAACTATAACGGATGCGAATAATTGTAAAAATATTGATTCGATCCAGGTTACAATCCTCCCTGAACCGGTATTTACAATAAGTACGGGAACTAGTATTTGCTTTAATAAATCTACTTATTTATCAGCCAGCGGTGGCAATCAATACTCCTGGCAACCTTCGGCTTCTCTTGACAATGCATCTTCGCCCAATCCAATAGCATCACCCACTACAACTACCACGTATACCGTTTTGGTAAAGGATACAGTTTGTGGCGCTTCTGCAAATTTATCTGCAATAATTACAGTGATGCCCTCACCAATAGTAAAAGCGAATAAATCAAATGATATTGACTGTAGTACAGGTTCCAGCCAACTCTCTGCTACAGGCGCTGTCAATTATGAATGGTCCCCATCTTCTTATTTAAGCAATCCCTTTGCAGCAAACCCGGTGTCAACAACAGTGACTCCAATAAAATACATAGTTAAAGGAACAAATGCGGAAGGATGTAGCAGTACTGACAGTGTGCTTGTAGATATAAAAGTAATCAATAAAGGCTTGTATCTTATGCCCAGTGCATTTACGCCAAATAATGATGGAAAAAACGATTGTTACAGGGCAAAAAACTGGGGATTTGTATCCGATTTTGAACTTAGTATTTTCAATCGCTGGGGCGAAAGGATGTTTCATGCTACCAACCCAACTCAATGCTGGGATGGAACTTTTAAAGGTGTTCCGCAAAAAGCAGATGTCTACGTTTATATTATTAAGGCCAAATCACTTTGCGAATCCTCCATATTCAGAAAAGGAACGGTTGCATTAATAAGATAAGGTTGTATACATTTCTTATAGTATTTGCAGCAAATATATTTCTCCATTTGTTATAAATAAAAAAGACCTTCAAAATTGAAGGCCCTTTTACTCTAAAGCAGTCAGTTTTCTATTTTGGAATTCTGACAGTCTGATCATGAACATTTACATTAACATAATTATCATGATAATATTCGTCAAACATCAGGGAATTATTCTTAAAGCGAAGGTTATCCCATGTTACAAAATGATAGATTGACGATGCCGTAACGTAATATTTAAAAGTAATCTGAGTATGTTCGGCATTGGTAAATTTCCAGTCCGTAATCTGGTGTGAGCCATTCACGGCATCATTGTTAAAGCCTGTACCATCCGAATTAAATGTTATGTAGTCAGCATCTAAGTTCTGGGTATTATTTACTCCGCCCCTTAAATACACAATTGTATCACCTCCGTAAACACCTCTGTAATACTGAATTTTCCATGAATGGGCTGTTAGAATTTCTGTAGTAACTGTGGTATCAGTTATAATAACTGTATCATAAATTATATGATCTTTTGTGCATGAACTCAATCCACTTTGAACTGCCAATAAAACAACAATAATTCCTACAATTGACGTACTAAAAAGAAGTTTCATATAATTTTTTATGTTTATTATTTGGGAGCCTGTATTTCTTGTGAATGGGCGTCGTAGCCTGTTAAATTATCATGAAAATAGTGATCATAATATATATATCCATTCTTATACCTGATATTATCCCAGGTATAAGTCGACTGTATCGTGCCATTATTATATGCAGTATAAACAAGTCTTGTGTGGTCTGTAGTTGATAAAGTCCAATTCGTGATTATATGAGGTGTGCTTGAGTTGTCAACTAATAAACCTGTGTTATCTGAATTAAAAGTAATATACGCATTATCAAAGCTTTCCGTGTTAGATGACCCTCCTCGTAAATAATATATAACCGATCCTCCCACAACTCCTCTCACTTCCAATAATTTCCAGGAATGTGAAGTTAAAATGTCGGTAGTCAGGATTGTATCTTTAATCACGAGAGTATCTGTCCTTGTTACGGTTACTGTATCATAAATTGTATGATCTTTTGTGCACGAACTCAATCCACCTTGAAGCGATAAAATGGCAATCAATAAAACCAGGGTGGAAGTACTCACCAAAAGTTTCATATAAGATAAGTTTTGGCAATATTAAGAGATTTATGGCTTATTTGCAATGAACCTAAAAAGGATTTTCGCCGATCTTAAGATAAATATATTCTATTACTTCTTTTTCACTTTTTGTATAGGTTTCATTTACCTGAAAACCGCATTTAACCAATACTTTTTGTGAAGCAATATTTGCTGATTCTGTCAATGCGTAAATTTCCGATCGGTCAAATTGAGAAAAAAAATAATAAATACCTTTCTCCGTTAACTCAGTCGCATATCCTTTACCCCAGCTATCTTTCAATAATGAATACCCCAATTGCAGCTTCCCCGTATTATCAACCGGGATAATAGCAAACATTCCAATATTTATGCCTGTAGCCTTTTCATCAACAGCCCAACGGCCAATCAACGGATTGCTTTCTGAAAATTGTATTACCTCACAGAGAAAAAGATTGCATTCTTCCCTGTTTTTTGCGGGACGTATATAACGGACTATTTCTTCATCACCATTAAGACGGAAAAAACTTTCTTCATCATATAAATCGTACAGGCGGACAATCAGACGCTCTGTTTCGAATATTGTCCGCCGCTGGATCATACCGCTTCTTTATGGATCTCTGAAGTAAAATGAAATTCTATGTCGGGGTTATTGTTACGTTCTGTATTCAGGAACCATTCGCTTTGTGCGAGATAAACCAAATGACCGTCCTTATCTTCTGCAATATTTGCCTGTTTAAAGCGTGTAAAATCTAGCAATTTCTTTTGATCGTTACTGGTTATCCAGCAGGCTTTATAAAAAGGAAGGGCGTTAAACTGAACAGAAGCCCCATACTCATGCAATAGACGGTACTGTATTACTTCAAACTGCAGTTCTCCAACGCAACCAATAATCTTCTTGTTACCGCCAAATTGTGTAAACAATTGCGCCACTCCTTCATCTGTTAACTGCAACAGGCCTTTTTCCAATTGTTTTGTTTTCATCGGGTCTTTGTTTACCACTTCTTTAAATATCTCCGGTGAAAAGGAAGGGATGCCTGTAAAAAAGAAACGCTCTCCTTCCGTTAATGTATCACCAATTTTAAAATTGCCTGTATCAAACAAACCGATTACATCGCCAGGGTATGCTTCCTCAATCACATCTTTTTGCCGGGCCATAAAGCTGTAAGGATTGCTGAAACGAACGTCTTTGTCTAACCGAACATGGTGATAATATTTATTCCTTTCAAAACGGCCGCTGCATACCCGTAAAAAAGCAATGCGGTCGCGGTGCTTTGGATCCAGGTTAGCATGTATTTTAAAAACAAAGCCACTGAATTTATTTTCTACCGGGCAAACCTCCCGTTCCGATGTTTCGCGGCATTGCGGCTCCGGGGCAATGCGAATGAAAGTATCCAGCATTTCCTTTACACCGAAATTGTTCACGGCACTGCCAAAAAATACAGGCGCTACTTTTCCGGCTAAATAATCTTCTGCTTTTAACTGGCCATGCACGCCATCTACCAATTCCACATCTTCACGCAGTGTTGCAGCATCTCTTTCTCCCAATCGTTTATCCAACAAATCCGATGAAAGATCATCGATTTGCAATACATCCTCATCCGATGCCTTGGTATTCGGGGTAAATAATACAAGGCTTTTATCATGCAGGTTATATACACCCTTGAATTCTTTACCGCTATTGATCGGCCATGTCATCGGGTGCAGTTGTATGCTCAGTTCCTTTTCAATTTCCTCCAGCAGGTCAAAACGATTTTTGCCATCACGGTCCATTTTATTCACGAAAACAATCACCGGTGTATCCCGCATACGGCATACTTCCATTAAGCGCCGTGTTTGCTCTTCCACCCCATTTACACTATCCACAACAAGGATTACACTATCTACAGCTGTCAGGGTCCTGAATGTATCTTCTGCAAAATCCTTGTGACCCGGTGTATCCAGCAGGTTAATCAAAACATTTTTATACTCAAATGTCATTACCGAAGTAGCCACGGAGATACCGCGCTGTTTTTCGATTTCCATAAAGTCGCTCGTTGCATGCTTCTTGATCTTATTGCTTTTAACCGCACCGGCTACCTGTATTGCTCCTCCGAACAAAAGAAATTTTTCTGTCAACGTCGTTTTACCGGCATCCGGGTGGCTGATAATGGCAAA
>JAFDYH010000209.1 GCA_018267535.1 Bacteroidota bacterium | reverse complement strand
TTTGCATTTCGGCATATTCCCAATCCAGGCCAAAAATAAAAGACTGGCATTATCTTGACTATGAAAAGGATGGTTACAGAGGTATCAGCCTGCAACAGGCATATGATTTATTAAAAGGCAGGAAAAGCGAAACAGTAATCGTAGCTGTTATTGATAGCGGCATAGACACCCTTCAGCCTGACCTAAAACCGGTGTTATGGCAAAATCCCGGTGAAATACCCGGCAATAATACAGATGATGATAAAGATGGGCTCATCGATGATGTATATGGCTGGAATTATTTAGGAGCAGCAAATGGCGAAAATCTATCGGTGAGTGTAAGTGATATTTACAGAACTTATCACCGGTTTAAAAGCCGGTTTGAAGGCAAACCGGCCCAGGATATACCCGCCACAATGAAATGGCAATACCGGGAATGGAAAAGGGCAGAAGAAAAAATAGATACCGCTTATAATAAAGCCCTAAGACAAATTGATGTAGTGAAAGAAAACTGGGGTTTTATTACCCGATCCAATGACTTGCTCACAAAGCTGTTGAATAAAAAAACATTTACAAATAAAGATCTTAGTACGATTAAAGCAAATAAAGAAACAAAACAGGTGATTGAAGTCTGGAAAAACATTTTCAATGGAGCTGAATTCAGCAATGACGATTTTATAAAAGACTATGGAAATTTTAAAAAAGAAATGGAGGATGCACTGGCAGAAAAGACAATTCCTCCAACCGACTACCGGGGTGAGTTATTAAAAGACGATAGTTATGATATATCCAAAAACCGGTATGGCAATAATAACCTGATGGCGTACAGCGGGTATCATGGTACCGGTGTGAGCAGTATTATCGGTGCAGTCAGAAATAATCAATCCGGAATAGATGGTATTGCGGACAATGTAAAAATTATGATGATCAGGGGTATTTTAGGCAAAGATGAATTTGATAAAGACGTTGCATTATCCATACGGTATGCGGTGGACCATGGCGCTAAAGTGATAAATATGAGTTTTGGAAAATACATTTCACCTGACAAGAAATGGGTGGATGATGCAATTAAATATGCATTGTCAAAAGATGTAGTATTAGTTCATGCCTGTGGCAATGATGCAGAAGATATTGACAAGGATGACAATTACCCGAGTTTCTTCACAACAGAAAACGAATATTTGCCTAACCTTATTAATGTGGGTGCAAGCGGCGATGAAAGTACCGGCAGTATTATAGCCCCGTTTAGTAATTACGGTAAGAAAATGGTTGATGTATTTGCCCCTGGCATGGACATTCATTGCGATATAGCGGGTAATGGAACACAGGTAGTAAGTGGAACAAGTCTCTCCAGCCCCGTAGTTGCAGGAATTGCTGCATTATTACGTTCTTATTTCCCTTACCTGAAAGCAACCGAAATAGTCAACATAATCAAGAATTCAGGTATTTCAATAAAAGAAAAGGTAACTAAACCCGGTACACAAAATGAAAAAGTAAATCTTGATGAATTATGTAATACCGGTAAAATCGTTAACGCTGCCGCTGCAGTTAAACTGGCATTCACTTATTCCGGGAAATAGGTATTAAAAATGTTGGGGAGATTGATGTGGCTATTGCATTGCAGGATTTCTTAATTATACCTTTATTCCCGGATTAAAAACAAAAAAAATTTATGATTGGCCTGAACAGTTGGGACATCTTTGCTTTTATCGGTTTTATTTTTCTTGTATTATTTTTTTATTCCGGCAGGAATTTAGCCTGGACTGCCTTTTCGATTAGCCTTGTTTTGGCACTTATAATTTGTGGGATTTATTTTTTGAAAAATAATGACTGGCCATGGTTATTATTTAAAAAAACTATAATTATTGTTACTTATATTGGCATAGTTACCGAACTGATCATACGATTATATGCCAAAATGAAAAGAAAATAGATACATTACTCCAACTGCCCGCATTTTATTTCTTAAAACTCCTTATTTCAATTCCACCAAAAATCGCCGTACCATCAAGGATAATAATTTTTTCCGGGTATTCAGTGATTGTCGCCTGAGGTATTCGTTTATCCTTAACCGATCCGAAAACAGATACGACTTCTGATTTTATCGTCCAGTTCGAAGGGATAATCAATTCAACGCCGCCAAACAAGGTTGTAATATCAATCATTATCTCTCCCTGCATATCGGCGTTTGATAGATCAAGCTCTGCCCCTCCGAATATTGAAGTAATATCTCCACCAGCAAATCTTTTGGATTCTATTTTCTTTTTGGTACTACCAAAAAGAATGGTAATATCGGCAAAGCCATCTTCTATATTCCCGGCCACCGGGTTCATTTCCCTGGTTTTTCTCTCCCATTTATTCTTTCGTGGTTTTAAAATGAACATAGCCCCAACTGCAATCGCGATGAGAGGCCATACTTGTTTCCGCAGGCTACCCAGGAAATAAAAGTCATTTAATAAGAAAACACTGCCAGTTATTATCAGTATAAACCAGGCTGCCCCATGAAACCTGTTCCTGATACCGATAAACAATCCGATTGTTATCAATAAAGTTTGCCAGGTAAACAACCATTCCGGCATTGGCACCATAAAACTTCTTGCAAGAGCGGCAGCTCCTACTATTATAAAAAAAATACCTGTCAAGATATGGCTATTTTTCTCACCAGCTTCCCAGGATCTGCTGTTCGTTTCCAGTATTGTGTTTGAAGTTGTCATTGTTTGATTTTAAACAAAAATAAATTGGGGACAAACGAATACGAATAGAGATCAGGCGATGCACGGCATATTCCCGGTAAATAGCCGGAATAAACCGGCAGAAAGTGATTACGCTTACCAGGTGTATGCTACAAGCCCAATCACAAATGGTTTTTTTATACTGTCAGGAGAAATAAATGCATTGTATATTATCCGGCAAAACAAAACCTTTTCAGATGCGCCCCTTAACATTCCTGGCAGCCCTTTGTCTTTTCCTGATTCTTTTTGCAACCGGTTCTCATTTCGCTTCCTGCACCAAGGAAGTAACGGTATACGATTTCAATATTATGTGCCTAACCAGGGTTGCTATGCATACGGGACTATAACAAAGAATATTTCAGTGGCGGCTATAGAAGCGGTGGTGCCGTTGTAGAATCCACAATTCCCGTATTGGCTTAATGGTGTCCTGGATGAAGTAAGAATCTATAACCGGGGATTATGCGAAGGTGAAGTAAAAGCGCTTAGTAATCTTAAAAACTAATACTAAAACAAGCGACCAAATCCCGGTTGTTTATTCTGATAACGTCGATACCAGTTCAATATAATAAAGCAAGATGACCCGAACGGTAAACAGTTTGACCATTAAGGTTTCGGTATTTTACCTGCCAGATATAAATACCGGCAGGTGACAGCAGGCCGCTTTTATTCGCCCCGTCCCATCCATTCAATATGGAATTGCTTTTAAAAACTATTTGCCCGCTTCTGTTAAAAACGATTATTTCAAAATCCCTGTAAGGAAAAGGCGATATTACCCTGAATATATCGTTTTTGCCATCGCCATTGGGAGTAAAAGCACCCGGGATGAATAATGTATCCCTGCAATCCGTAGTAAGCGAAGGCACATGGAGCAAGGTATCTTTAAAACACCCCATTTTATTGATTATCCTTACCAGGTAATTATCACTTTTAAGATCAGTAAATACCCCGGTTGTATTTTCCATTCCATTATTCAGCAAAAATGAAAAAGCCGTTAAATCGACAGGTATTGTATTCATATTAATATCGATACGGCCATCAGCAACCTTCACGCAACTGGATGGTTTTACTGAAAAGGATAATCCACTTAAATCACCTGCCACTAATGTGGCAGGATGAAACCCGCTATTACCAGTAACTGTAATGTCAACGGAGCAATAATTAGTGTAGATAATCTTTTTTTCCATATCAAGGATATGTACCGCCGTTTTACCGTTAGTGACATTTTCAAATGCCAGCAAACGTAATTCATCAGATGTTGCATTAGAACAACGCATCGGTGCCACTATAAATCCTGAAAAGCCGGGGATTTTCGTATCAAAATATAATTGGCTGCGGGAAGGATCGTTGATATCTGCTTCATAAATACTCCCTTCTGCCGTTGATAAATACAACCTGTTAACATAAAAAACAATATCGGATATGGCTGTAATTGAATTAGGAAGTTCTCCCAGGTCAGTTAATCGCTGATTATTCAAATCATAACGTAAAAGGTGCTGGCCGGCTGCATACAATCGTCCATCAGGCCCTATTTCAATACACTTCACTTTATAATTTCCAAAGCTGAATACAAATCTGCAGCCTGCAGAAGGGTCAGCACTTTCAAAAAGATAAATTGAATCATTTATACATATATAAAGTTTACCAAAAACATCCACAGCGATATCTGTAATGGCTGAATTGTTCACATTACATACCGGGAATGGAACTGTGGAACAAGTACCAGAAAGATCCAGTTGGTATATTTCATTTCTGTCTGACGACACATAAGCAAATTGCGATAATGAATTTATCGCAGGCATACATAAAATCACCAGGAGAAAATATTTCATGCCAACTGAATTGTAAATAAAAATACAATTTACCAAAAAGTTGAAAGGCTTTCTTGTCTATCCTACCCAACATACTTTTATTCAATATAAAAAAAGTATTCATTCGCTAAGAAGATAGTGTATAATCAATGTAGGCACACCCATATATGCTACTGTTGTATCATTAGTTTCCTTTCGATTCAGTAGTTCACTAAGCTGCTCGTAAGTCATTTGTCCTTTCACCCTCCTGGCTATATCGTCTATTGCTTCATCCATGCTGGTTATAATTTTCATTTCCTGACGGCTTTCTTTTAAAGAAGGTGTTTTTATCCCTGTTAAATGGGAAAGACATTCATTGATAATTATACCTCCTTTCCCATTCCGGGAAAGCACTGGTAAGTATTTACCGGCTGTATCCTGTAAATTCAATTTTCCTTCATCAACAAATGTCATTATAAGAACAGCACTTAACCATTTATGCAACTGCAATCATGATTTTGTATTACTATAAAAGTCTTTTAGAGCAGCCTCGTTATCCTACCTTTTAGCTATTCGTTTTTCCATCCATTTCTGATCCCGGTTCCAGTCATTTACCGAATTGTTGTAAATAATTTTACCATTTTTATAAATCATTAAAACCGACCGCCCTCCCATCTTCCCGGTATTGTCAGTAAGCCAGCTATCGATTTTTGAAAAATTATACTGAGATTTTGCTACAAAGAGATTAATGACAAAATAAAAGCAATAAAAAAACCTGTCTGAACAGCATAAACTTTTCTGTTCAGACAGGTTTTTTATTTTAGGTTTAAAATCTTAAATGAGCAATTGATTATTGCTTTTGATAAGTGATAATTACGGTTGCCTCCGCTTTCTGATTAACAATATAGCCACTTTGATTTTGTTGTGTTGTTTTGCTATTGCCACCATATATATAAAGCTTGTCCCCCTCTACTTTATACCTTACTCCCGCCGGGCCGGTAGAAGATGTAGATCCATTGAAAAACATGGACCCGCTTGTCATGTAGATGGAGTCAGTAGAGACCAGGGTATACCCAGAAGTAGCGCTGCTTGCAGGAATGTCTATATGAAAATTGCTTTCCGTGGAATCGATTAAAATGTTGTCCTCGTAGAAATATGCTTTAGCAATCGTATCTACACTATAAGACAAATCGGTACTTGTTATATTTTTATCGTCAATAACAAGTGTACCTGTATTATTTTTTGTTGTATAATTTGAATAAGTTACCGATTTATCCTCCGTAACACCATCCGAAACTATTTGCGTACTGATCGTTGATGCAGTAAGTGAAACAAATTTATAGTTACCTACAATACTTTGGTTATTGGGTGTGTCCGATGAGTCTTTTTTGCAGGAAATAAAGCAAACGGTTGCAGTAATTAATAATAACACTAAAAAGCTTGGTTTCATCAGTAAAAATTTTAATAGATAAAATGACTATGATTAAAGGTTAATTGATATGATCGCAAACAACTTTTGCAAAACGAAAAAAGGTTTATTTTCTTGTGCCGATAATTAAAATAGTCAGGGAGATAACCGATAAAAGACAAATATCCAAAAGTGATTTTAACAGAGCCGAAAATTTTATATATTTAGCGCTATAATTAATTAGACCTTATGCAATCCGAACTAACTGCTATAAGAGATCAGCATCGTGAGGTATGGAATCGTTTTTCCCGCGGCTGGCACCGGTGGGACAGCTATAATATGAAATTCCTTAAGCCTATAGGCGATGCGATTATCAATGAATTAAAAATAAGCGAAACTGACAAAGTGTTAGATGTTGCAAGCGGTACCGGCGAACCCGGTCTTTCCATTGCTCCTCTTTTACGAAAAGGAAGTGTAACTGCCGTTGATATTTCAGAACAAATGCTTGAAGCGGCACAGGAAAAAGCGCTTGCAAAAGGATTAAACAACTTTAAAACTTTTGTATGCGATGTGAGTGATTTGTCTTTAAACCATGATTCGTTCAACAAGCTGAGTTGCCGCATGGGATTTATGTTTTTCCCGGATATGCAACTTGCTGCCGAAAGAATGTACCAGGTGTTAAAAAAAGAAGGCAGAATATCGGTTTCTGTATGGGGCAGCCCTGAAAACAACCCCTGGATTTCCTGCATCCTCGAAATCGTTATCAAGCATATGCCGATATCATCACCTCTGCCGGATACATTATCTATGTTTCGTTCTTCAGCACCGGGCCTGATGAGGTCTATATTTGAAAAAGCAGGATTTAAAGATATCACTGAGCGTGAAATAACAGGCAAAAGGACTTATTTCAATTTTAATTATTATTGGCTGATGATAACGGAAATTGCTGCTCCTGTCGCCGGTGTATTGAGTAAAGCAGATGAGGCAACAAAGAAAAAAATAAAAGAAGAAACAGAAGCAAAGGTTACAAAATACTTTACCAGGGAGTTCCTTGAACTTCCTTTTTGTTCACTTATAGTAAGTGCAAAAAAATAATCCTCAAAATTTTTTACAGAAAACCGCTGCCAATTAGTATCGTCTGCCTTTACTACTCTCTAAAGTTTTATGAGAGTAATTACAGCAACCCTACTGTTCCTTTTGTTTAGTGAAATATCCAACGCTCAATCGTATGATTTCACCGATGCGGTTATTTATACACCAGAATTAAAAAATGAGGATGCTGGAACTCCATTACAAGTATTACAACAGGAAGTAAAAAAGCGTACTGGCGCAGAATGGAAACAGGTAAAGAGATTATCACACGAAACCCGTCCTGTTATAATACTAACTACACTAAATAAGATCAATAAACTTC
>JAFDYH010000208.1:14638-15386 GCA_018267535.1 Bacteroidota bacterium | reverse complement strand
TATAAAAAATGAAATGGCTTCAGCAATAACTTCATCAGTTTTTGTTTTGGTACTTATGGTCATCTCCCGGGCAATCACAACTCCATTCTCTATCAAGATCGATAACCGTAACAACAGTGGTTGATTCATTACACTGCGCAAATATGATCCTTACATCCTGGTTATCTTTCGTCAATCCTTCTATCGCATAACGGGGGCACCTTGCATTTTGCAAATCACTTTTATTATAATTAATTTTTCCATCCCGCATTATCTGCTCTACTTCTTCCTGTGAGATATGGCGGCATTGCATCCGACACCGGGCATGGTTACTGTACTCCAGATAAGTTACCCGGCGGTCAAACCCCCTGTCGCGGCCTACATCACTTGACGGATCGTGGCGGTCTGTATTTGTTTTTGGGGTTGGTTGCGGGTCGCTGCTGTTATTACATTTTTTGATAAAAACAAGTAACGCCAATAATACAAGAAGAAATAAATAAGGCAGCGCTTTCCGGATAGTATCATTCATAATGCAATTATACGTCTCATCCCGACCTTCTCCAAAGAAGAAGCAAATCAACACAACCATACCTTAGTCTTTAGCCTGCACTCATTAGTTATTTATATGCACCCAGGGAATAGCCCCTGCTTTGCCAGAGTTAGAACGGCTTTTTATTATCTTTGCGCCTCTTATGGCAGAAGCAAGGACAATAGCATTTCATACATTGGGTTGCAAACTTAATTTTTCAGAGACCTCTACACTTTCCCG
>JAFDYH010000208.1:14347-14530 GCA_018267535.1 Bacteroidota bacterium | reverse complement strand
CCCCGGAAAGCCTTGTTGTCATTACTGGCTGCTACGCGCAGTTGAAGCCAAAAGAAATTGCAGGCATTCCCGGTGTTGACCTTGTATTGGGTGCAGCAGAAAAATTCAATATCGCTTCGCATATAAAAGAACTTTCAAAAGGTGATTCAGCAAAAATCTGCAGTTGTGATGTGGAAGATGTGA
>JAFDYH010000208.1:3387-14286 GCA_018267535.1 Bacteroidota bacterium | reverse complement strand
GGGAAAAAGCAGGAGTGACAGTAGCCGCAATGTTATCAAAAATGCAAGAGAGCTGGCAGCAAAAGGGGTAAAAGAAATTGTTTTAACCGGTGTAAATCTTGGCGATTTCCGACCTCCCGTACTCCAGGGAGAGGATGCTGCAAAACCTTCTAAAGAAGACAGAGAAAATTTTTATTCGCTTATAAAAGAACTGGAAGCAGTAGAAGGCATTCAACGCTACCGTATTTCATCAATAGAACCGAATCTTTTAACCAATGAAATAATTGAATTTGTTGCCAACAGCGATAAGTTCATGCCTCATTTTCATATTCCTTTACAAAGTGGAAGTAATAAGATACTGGGCCTTATGCGAAGAAGGTATAAAAGAGAATTATATGCCGACCGCGTAAACCTTATTAAAACCCTGATGCCCCATTGCGCAATCGGTGTTGATGTTATTGTTGGTTTTCCGGGAGAAACTGAAGAAGAGTTTAAAGAGACTTTTGATTTTCTTCATTCGCTTAACATTTCTTATCTCCATGTATTTACTTATTCTGAGAGGGACAATACACATGCTTTAACGATCAGCCCGGTTATCCCAATGAACATACGGCATGAAAGAAATAAAACGTTGCGCAATCTTTCATACATGAAGATGCAATACTTCACGGAACAACATAGTGGCCAAAACCGTAAAGTTTTATTTGAAAGCAATGATAAGAATGGTATGATGGAGGGGTATACTGATAATTATATCAAAGTCACTGCTCCTTTCCAGCCCGAATGGGTCAATGAAATTGTAGATTGGAAGCTATAATTGTATTTCATCATTACTATTTACTTCAAATACCGGCCCTTCAGATTTATCGATAATTGTTATTTCATCTCCTACACTGATCATGCCTTTGCCGTGATACAGCACATTCTGTCCAAAATAAACATTATTATTCCTCGCCCGGTAAGTGTACAGTGTTTTCAAGGGCTCCTTTTTTCTTTCAGCTGTATCCTGGTTAATAGTTGTAATCACACATCGTGCGCATAATTTTACTCCATAAAAATCAATCCCCTTAATCTCAAAATGACACATTCTATCTTCTTCAAAGGGCAGGCAGCCTTTAATTACAATATTAGGACGGAAACGGTTCATTGGTAGCACAATATCCATGCGGCTGTTTAAGTCCTGCAATGATTCTTCGGCTATCATTAACAAAGGATAAGCGTCTGAAAAACTGGTAATATCGTCTTCGTTCATGGCATATCTTCTATCCACCTTACGCAAAGAATCGTCGGGCATATATATCAACCGGCATGGCAATTGTATTGCATCACTAAACCATTTATTGAATTCTTCCCTTAACAGTATCCCTTCACAGAAATCATCCCACACATTTACCCTAATTCTTTTTTCCAATGAGTAAGTAAAAGGAATTAAAAGGAAATCTGAAGGGTCCATCTTACGATAAACTTTTAAACCCGTATCGGTTATTTCTGTTTGAAGCAAGGNNNCATCCAGCGGCGATCATATTTAAAACCGCGATCGGTCAATTCAGCAGTACCAATCTTAATGCCGCCTAATGATTTTACAGGATAAATATATAGATCACTTATAACAGGCATACCGCAAGTTACTCTTATAATAAATATGCAGTAAATTTGGTTCCTGAATTAACTGCATGAAACCAATTATCACAATTGAATATTGTCCAAAATGCCACTGGCTATTACGAGCTGCTTATATGGCCCAGGAGTTTTTAACCACATTTGAAGAAGATATAAAAAGTGTGGCGCTCGTTCCAAGTGAAATTAACGGTCGCTATACCATTCATATCGATGAAGAAAAAGTATTCGACCGGAAAGTTTATGGCGGTTTTCCTGAAATAAAGGAATTAAAACAGATTATCCGCGACAAAGTAGCTCCGGGGAAAAACCTTGGACATTCGGATACGCCGGTACATCATGAATAAACCAGTTTTTGCAGTTCTTTTTTCAACGATAAAGTAATATTACCAGGTAATCCATTTGCAATTTTCATCCCATTGATTTCGATTACAGGCAAAACCTGCTTTGTTGTACTGGTAATAAAAACTTCTTTCGCATTCGGTAATTCTTCAATAGAAATGTTTCGTTCTTCCACTTTGTAAAATTTCGGTGCCAGCTCAAGGAGCTGCTTTCTATTGACGCCTTTCAGGATATTGGTCGCAGGCGTTGCTATCGTTTCATCCTTTGTCACCATAAAAATATTCGACCGCGGGCATTCTGTAATTATTCCGCTTGCATGATACAATATATCATCCGCTCCATGCTGGATGATATAAGGTTTTAACCATATTGCCATCAGGTAATCTATCGTTTTCACCTCAGGCAATTGCCGCTGATGCCCATAGCTGACAAGTTTGATACCAACGGGAGTATCTTTATCGCTAATAGGTAACCCTTTTTGAGTAATAACTAAATTGGGGCTTGCAAGCGAATATCCATCGGTAGAATAACCACCGGTAAGTGTGACCCTTATTCCCGAATCAGGAAGCTTGTTTCGTTCCGCCAGTTCTGATAAAACTTCTTTCAATTCTTGTTTCGTATAGCTAATAGGCAAATGCATCCGTTCTGCCGAATAGAAGAACCTGTCCAGGTGGTCATTAAGAAAAATAAATTTACCGTTGATCGTTCTGAAAAAGTCAAATACAGCGTACCCACGCTGAATGGCCAGGTCATTCACCTGCAACGCAGCTTTATCTTCTGCAATAAATGAACCGTTGATGTAGATATACGGGGAAATGAATGTATCAATTTAAGTGTGGAACGTACTGGGCTCGAACCAGTGACCCCTACTCTGTCAAAGTAATGCTCTGAACCAACTGAGCTAACGTTCCAAATTTCTTTAAATGTTCTTTTACCTTACCCATCCCGATAACTATCGGGAGAGCTACCATTCCTCTAAACAACTTCATTTATATTTCATAATCAACTCTTGCTGAAGTTCTGGATATTTCTTAAGACTTTCAATATACTTCTTGCTTTTCATTTTTTTTATGTGCATCTCTATGTTTCGGGCTTGCTTGTAGCCTAAATTCTCAATTACAAAATAAACAATCCAATCTTTTGCCGTCGAGGTATAGGCTTTATCAAAGAAACCAGAAAAATGCTGCTCAAGTCTCAGATTCAAATCTTCACAACTTCCTATATAATATTTGTCGAGTGACTTTGAATTGAGTATATAAACAAAAGCCATCTCACTGATTATACTTTTTCAAAATAGTGCTCTGAACCATCCCGATAGCTATCGGGAGAGCTGCCGTTTCAATATGAGCAAAAATAATGAATGAATTTATTTTTCAATTCAGGCAACATTCCGATATTTAGTTTGTCTTAATAATATATGCCGAAATTCCAGGTGACCATAAAGTTTGAAATGGATGATGAATTTTCAGGATTGATTCCTGCTCATCGAACTTATGTGAATTACCTGATCAATAATAATGTGATTGAGCATTATGCGGTAAGTATGGAAACGCAACGTGTCTGGATTACGATGCATGGTGAAAGTAAGAAAGAAATCAATAAAGTGCTGACTAAATCGCCGATCTACAAATATTGGACTCTCGAAATAGACGAATTATTTGTCCTCGATGGTCAGCATTACCGCTTGCCTGCTGTACAACCCAATTAACTTTTCTTTGCCCAGGCTGGTTTTTGTTTCAATACTTTTTTATACACCGGGCATGATTCAGCATGAGCCCCGGGTAAATAACCTGTACTCATCAGGAATTCATTGACAATTTCACCGCCGGTAAACCGGAACGTTTGCTTAAAGAGTTTTACCCATTCTTCTTTGGTTTTCGGATGATGATGATCGAGCCAATTTTTGAAAGAGCCGAATTCTTTCTGAATTTCCTTTATCTTTTTCGCATTCGAAACCGTAGCCTCTACTTTTAACCGGTTACGAATGATCCCCGCATCCTGTAACAGTTTTTCCACCTTTTTTTCAGTATACCTGGCTACTTTATCAATATTAAACTCATCGAAGGCTTTAAAGAAATTATCTTTCTTTTTCAATATTGTTTCCCAACTCAGGCCTGCCTGGTTAATTTCTAATACTAACCGGGCAAAAAGATGGTTATCGTCCAGAATAGGAAACCCGTATTCATTATCGTGGTAGTAGCGGTGTATAGTGTCTTTACCTGCTTTCTCTACAAAATTGCAATAGGACATAAAACAAAAAACCCGGCTTTTTTAACCAGGTTTTTGTGGGAGTTGACGGGATCGAACCGCCGACCCTCTGCTTGTAAGGCAGATGCTCTGAACCAGCTGAGCTAAACTCCCTTCATCCCTTTATTTAAGGGACGGCAAAGATAGGGGTCTGTACATTTTTATTCAAATTTTTTTGATCTTTTATCCGCCAGTCTTCTACCCTAATTTTTAACATCGTTTACCGCGAAATTTCGTTAGTGGGCCAAATAAATCCTTATGGCATTTTTCCGGTATAGTTTTTCCAACACGGCATCGGGTAACCCTATACCATGCAAAGGCCAGTGATAACCCGTGCGTTCTATTTCATAAAAATGCTCATCATTTGTTTCAAGGATACGAAATGTCATTTCATACATTGACGGGTCAAACCCCATATCGGTTCCATATACAAGGCGATCCTGGTATTCTGTAAAGAAGGAAAGCATATAACGGGGAATTGGCGCCACTTCTGCATAACGGGCAGCTATATCCGCATAAAGGTTTTTATACTTTTTAAATAAATCCCCCAGAATAGAAAGGTCATATTCACAATTCGCAAAATGGCAGGCAATAAAAATAGTTTTAGGATTTTCACGCACCGCGTTTTCTAATGTTGCTACTAATTGCTGATGGCTAAGAAGTCCCGGTTTGGTCTGATCAACCTTCCAGGTGTAGGCATTCATTAAACCATCATTGGTAGAATCCATTGGCTCATACATCCACATCGGTTCAGCCACATGAATGCTGACAGGCATTTTTAATTCCCCGCATTTCTGAAGCAGGGGTTTCATTCTTGGATCGTCGATGTGCATACCAACACCGGGAGTTGGGTGCGAATACAATTCGCCCAAACCCTTATCCCCAAGTTCACCGACTCCTTTTGCGCCAACCTGGTGACACCGTATCAATTCTTTTACAGCCTTTTCGCTCCAGCCCGGTTCATTATAACCGGTATAATCAAAACCACACCAAACGGCAAACCGGTTGCCATATTTTGAATATAACTTGTATAAGGAATCAAATCTCGCACCTGTTGAATAGGTAAGAATACAGGTTGTTTGAATTCCACAGCGATCCATCACTTTTAACCAACGCTGTATTTCTTCATCGTTTTCAGCATAAGGGTGTGAGTGCATATCGATAGCGGGGTATCTGGCTTTTTCAACCTTTGTAACAGGTATTTTATAAATGGATTCAGGGCGGTAATTTTTTAACAGGATGCTATCAGGGTTCTGTGCCGAAATAGTTGTTGCCATTAAAACAAAAGCCCCGATAAGCGAAATACTCTTTGTCCGTAAAAGCATAGCTAACAAAGTTGATTTTTTCCGGTAATAAAAGATTTGATGCAAACAGATTACTTCCATTATTGAGATATACGGCTTCCGGTCATTTCTCCATCCGCTATTCAGGTTTCAATGGTTCTGTAACCGGTTCCCCATGCCACACACTCGATCCATATGTAGTAAGATATATCTTTTCCCGATTGTTCGGGTCAATAATAGCCCTATGTCCCCAGTGAAAATCATATCCTTTTATTGGGTTCCATGTCTTTCCATAGTCATCACTCCTGTAGGCCGCCTGGTTAAATGTATTTGCATATAGCCTGCCTGCATGATAGGGATCAGAAGTTACGTCATAAACATACTGATTCCTGTCAAAAACAGAATTCCAGGTAGTACCGCCATCTTCGGAAAGAAATATACCTCCCGGTATTTTAAGTTTTTCATTACCGCCGGAATTTTTTGCAATATCGCCCCCAATGAGGTCGCTGAGAAAAATATCTGACCAGCATGCGAGATATAATCTATCCGGGTTTTTATAGTCATACGCTATTCCATTAGGGAACAAAAGGCCGTCACTGATGGTTAGTTTTTTCCATGTTTCGGCTCCGTCTGATGATTTATATACTGCCCCGGAATAAAACTCGCGACCCTTTTTACCATTTTTATCTACTGGTGTCGGGGTTATCGTTACAAACAGATTGCCATTAGGCGTCAGCGTTAATTCAAAAGCCGCAGTATTGCCATCAATTCCCCTGTTTTTCAAAGTCCATGTTTTCCCATCATCGGTCGATTTGAAGATGCCTTTATTATATACACTGGCATATAAAGTACGGAGACCCGGTTTTGATTTTGTATCCAATACTATATTAGTGGCAGGAGAATCGGATCCCATACCCTCTGTAGTTGGTTTCCAGGTCTTCCCTCCATCTTCCGAAACACAAATTCCGCCCTTTGCCAATTTTTTCCATGCAGGGTTCCTTGTCATTTTTCCTCTTGGAAAATCGTGCATACCAGACCAGGCAGACCATACTTTATTTTTTATATCGGGGTCAAATAATACCCAATAACAAGTATTTACCCAATCTGCAGGTACCCCATCAACAGACCTTATCCAGCTTTTACCACCATTATAGGAATGATGAAAGCCGATATCTGTATAGCTGATGGCGATATGATTGCTGTCAAACGGATCGAAATGTACACCATATGCAGTTGTTACATTCATGCCGTTATCAGCAAACGATCCATCCTGCTGCGGACGACTGTACACCTGTATCCATGTTGTCCCCCCATCCGTAGTTTTCATTGTCCTGTACCAATCTGTAATGATAGCGGTGTTCCCGTCCTTTGGAGAAACTCCTGCATCCATCAGTCTTATATATTCACCGCCGAATGCTTTTTCTACCCATGCATCATGCAGGTTTACGACTCCTTGCCCATCTTTTACTCCATATTGACCGGAGCCGCCCCCGCCCTTCCATACCCATTGCCAGGTCCTGGCTGCATCACTGGTTTTTACTGCTCCATACCAGTAAATAAATTCTTTCCCGTTCTTCTCTGCATATTTATTTGTAATGAGATAGGCCTGTTCCGCATGAAATTCCGAGCAGGCAATCATTGAAAAGCTGGGTTTTATACCCGCTTTTTCATTTGTAATAAATGGATGAACGATCTTTTTCCAATCGTATCCATTGTCAGTGATCCACAATTCACTGTTTTCAAATTCATCCCCAGGTGTCTTATCCGGGTTATTATGTAAAGCATAAAAAAAAATTCGTTTATCCGTTCCAGTTATCCCTCCTGTAAATGAATTTGCCGGTTGCATGGCAACCGGTAAATCTCTTTTTTTAATTGCCCCTCCCTTTTTATTAAACGAATACCATGCTGTCGAAGTAAAAATGAATACACTGTCTTTCAGCGTTTCATTATTTGTGTAGATATACTGAATATCAGTTTGACAATCTTCTCTTACCCAGTCTTTCCCATTATTTGCAGTATAAAAAAAATATTTACCCATACTGAAATACAACCATCCACTAATCAGTGGGTCAACCCGAATATTTTTTATTTCACGGGAAATACTATCATATAGCGACCCTTTTACAGTTTCTATGCGGTAGTTTGCATGATCTCCTGAATAGGTTTCATCAACTATTTCTTCTTTTTTCGGAAAAACAGGCTTCCAGGTCTTACCCCCATCTTCTGATTTATTCAATGAAGAAGAGCCGATATAAACTATAGTTGAATCCTTCGGATCATAGGCGAAAGAAGAGGCGCCGTTTGGGAAGTTTATCTGCTGGTAGCTGTTGCCCCCATCGTTAGTTAAATAGGACCCTGTCATATCACAACGAATAAGAAACTTATCCGTAGTATGATAAGAGAAAGCAGGAATGAAGGTTGACCCTCCTCCACCCGGCCCAAGTTTCTCCCACTCTGTTTGCTTGTCGGTTTCTACCCGTCTAGATTGCTGGCTATTACTACAGGCTGACAATAAAAAAACAACAAACCCTATTATCCTGTATTTTTTAAACACAATTATCTATCTGTAAGGTTAATTAATCATCACATTGGTTTAGGCTTTACCCATTCTGCTACTTTAAGGGTCATGGGAAGTTCATACATAAACATCCAATCTGTATTACTTGTTCCATTAGCCAGGTGGCCATGCACATTATTATCCATCTGGTATCCTTCCGGGTTACCCATTATCCTTGTTTTTGAATAGACCCGTTCAAATTCAACTCTGAGTTTACTAAAAGAACCGGCATAATCTCTTAATTGAACAATAACCGCTCTTTTATCCTGTGCAGACGCCCGATCATATTTTTCCAGCAACAGAAGAAGTCGTGAAGAATATACCTGCAATTCATTTACCTGGTTCATTACTTCAATGGCATATGTATTTCTTCTTGATGACCGCATGGCCTTATCCAATCTCGACCTGATTATTTCGTACTGTTTTACCGCTTTCCCTGCATCAGCCAACTTTACTCTATTTTTTAAAGACCATTCACCTTGTTTATCAGGATCCGGTAAATCTATTAATTTAAACTCCTTATGATAATTCCATCGGTCGCCTTCAGCTAACAATGCGGTTTCCCAGAATGGTAAAACGTCTTCAAGCAAATCCTGGAATTCATTATCTGCCGCAGCCAGCCCTGGTGAATAGTAGCGGTGCCGGAAGCTCTCGTGAATTTTATCAACGGAAACATTTTCATAATTCCAGCTAAAAAAAGCAAAATCATATATTCCTCTCCACACGGTTTCGAAATGAGGAGAGGCATCGTCCCATACAGTGCAAAGAATACCACTCATTTTTTTCTCCGCAGTTAGTTGGCAAAAATCTTTTATCGCCTGGCAATTGGAACGATTTCTCGGCATTACTGCCCAGGCCTGCTGTGCTGCAGTAGCTGCCATTGCCTGCAGATTATGAGAGTTATACCAATCAATTGCTTTTTCATTACCGGGAATCTTTGAATAATCATAATTCCACCGCATATACACGCAGTTTTTGGGGAAAAGGCTAAGATTCTCATTTAATAAATGTTCATTTTGCTTCCATAATTCGTTTACTTTTTGAGAAGGTATTTCCTTGTCATAAGTTGTTTCATATAAACCTGAAAGCTTAAAGACCATATCATCCCAAAATATGGGAATACGATGATGCAGTTGTGCAAACTCACTGACCTTTTTCAACCAATACATTTGCAATTCTATTGGCTTCATACCAGATTTTTTCGCAAGATCTGATTTGCCCAACTCACCGACTTCATCACCTCCGACATGCAGATACCGGCCAAAGGGTGTTGCCGCCATTGCGTCTTCATATAATGCAAACTGTAGCTTATACGTTTCCGGATTCAATGGATCGAATGCCCAATCTGATTCAGGATTATCGCGCAGATTTTTATATTCTTCATGTTTTAATATAAACGAGGCATGCCCCAGTCCCTGCACTAACGGGCTGATTTCAACGAACCGCTCTTTCGCATATTTGCTCAATGCAGCAAACTCTTCAATAGAAATCGCATCAGGCGAACCAATTAAAGGAGCCTTGCGGTAACGAAGTTTATCTTCAAACTCTATAATAATTGCATTTACTTTTATCGCCGCCAGCCGATCAACAATATCGTAGTAATAGCGGGTTGCATCAAGGTGGTGCTTTATGTCAATATGAACAGCCCGGTAAGGAATTTCAGGGTAGTCAGTAATCCTGCAGGAAGGAATCTCTATTTGCTGGTCATGTGAATCTTCCAGCAATTGATTTAATGTTTGAATGCCATAAAACAGTCCAGCCTCTTCATTTGCACTGATGAATACTTGCTTCGAACCAATTTCCAATACGTAGCCTTCTCCCGATGGAAGTTTCAGGTTTTTATCTATTACCAGGGACAGGGTACCTGCAGAAGCGCTATTTGTAAGAGGCAACGAAAGCAAAAAGCCAGAAAGCACAGGTTTCTCTTTTACATCAACCAACCTGATATTCCTGATCGCTGAATAAAAAAGGCCTTTGGTTTTCAATAATTCAACCTGCTGGGGTTGTGGCATGAGGCGGAAATGTGCATTGAAATCATCGAGGCCCGCCCCACGGCAGTTCATTATTGCCGCCATTACCAGAAGAAAAAGAAAATTTATGTACTTCATATAGCTGCTTTTACTGGTGAGGGTTGGTAAAGGTTTTCACAAGTCTAACATTTACAACCATTACCTGGTTTTTTTGAATTTAACTGAATCTGGCTCACTCACAACCACGAATATCGGAATGTAGATTTTACGTTATAGCATCAATGGAATATTTTTTATTTTTGCAGAAAGATTTACTGTTTTAATGGCAGTTATTAAAAACGATACAAGTACACAAACCTGGGAGGAAACAGACGTTCTGACCGATCTTGAGGACATTCATAGCCTCATTGTATGGAATGACGAAGTAAATACATTTGAATGGGTGATAGAAACGCTTATTGAAGTTTGCGGCCATACTTACGAACAGGCAGAACAATGCTCCTATATCATACACTTCCGGGGCAAGTATGCGGTGAAGCAGGGCAGCTACGAAGACCTGAAACCCTTATGCGACGCTATTACGGAACGCGGCATCAATGCAACAATTGAAATAATTGCAGGATAACTCTTCCCAGCCCAAGCACACAATCTATCATTTGTAATTTGCAGGAATGTCTGTATATGTGCTGAATAATGAAATCATTTTCCCCCCGGTAAGCCATGCAGATCCTGATGGACTCCTCGCTATAGGCGGCGACTTGTCGACAGAAAGACTACTGGCCGCATATAAAAAAGGTATATTTCCCTGGTATGAGGGCGAGTATATTTTATGGTGGTGCCCCGATCCCCGTTTTATACTTTATCCTGAAGAATTAAAGGTCAGCAAAAGCATGCAGGCTTTGTT
>JAFDYH010000208.1:0-3367 GCA_018267535.1 Bacteroidota bacterium | reverse complement strand
TTAAACGACATGACCAGGGGGGAACATGGATTACCGATGAAGTAGAAAAAGCATATATCCATTTACACAAACTGGGCTATGCACATAGCGCAGAAGTATGGCATAATGATAAGCTTGTTGGTGGCTTATATGGTATCCGGTTAGGGAAAGTGTTCTTTGGTGAGAGTATGTTCAGCTATGAGGACAATGCCTCTAAATATGCTTTTATAAAATATATCGGGCATTTAAAAAAAGAAGATATTCAACTAGTCGATTGTCAGGTGTATACAAGCCATCTTGAAACGCTAGGCGCCAGAATGATTTCAAGAAGCGAGTTTATACTTAAATTAAAAGACCTGACTTAAAGACTATTTAACCATATAAGCCACACGGGGCGTATAAGTTCTTGTATGCCTTATATACCCCGTATGATTTAAATATGATCCTTAAATAATCAAAACGCCTTTTTCGGCATCTTTTCTTCTATTTGTTTTTTGATGCTTTGTTCATCACCAACCATTACAACTGTCATCTTTTTATAATCAAGATAATTCTTCACCATATCTGAAACCTGTTGTGGCGTGACAGCATTTACATTTTTTACAAAATTGGTAAGATAAGAGTCAGGCAAGCCATATTTATCCAAAAACTGCAACTGATTGATAATACCATTGGGTGTAGAATTTTGAAGGACAAACACACCGGCAATATAGTTTTGTATTCCTTTTAATTCTTTTTCTGAAGGCGGTTCATCCCTCAGCCTGTTTATTTCCTTTTCAATTTCCTGAAGCGCATCGATAGTATGTTCGCTGGTTACATCAGCCACCTCGGACCAGACAGAAGCAGTACGCCTGTTTAAAATACTGCTGAATGGGGAATATGTATACCCTTTGCTCTCCCGGATATTGCTGGTTATGCGTGACCCAAATGAACCACCCAGTATTGAATTGGTAACATACATTGTAACATAGTCTTTACTCTTAGGGCCAGGTGTTGGCAAACCGATCATCAATGTTGTTTGTGGCGCATCCTTTCGATTGATAACAGCCGTATCCTGTCCCTTTGCTGTATAATCAACGGGGATGTTTGTTATCTCAGGACCAGGCTTCCAGGTACCGAACGCCTTATTGATTGCAGCCGCTACAGTTGCATCATCAAACTTACCGGCCAAATAGATTGACGAACGTTTAGCCCCGAAATTCTTGTCATAAAATTTTTTTACTTTCTCCAAGGTAAACCCATCGATCATTTCAGCGGAAGAAAAATAACGCCCATACGGATGATTCTTAAAAAGGGCTTTTCTGAACTTTTCCTGTGCTATAGATTGGGGAACGGTCATATCAACTGCCAAATCCCTTTTCATATTTTCTTTAAGACGGTTGAGCTCTTTAGCCGGCATTGCAGGGTTTCTGATAACATCAGCAATTGCCGCAATAAACTCAGGAGCAAATTCTGACAAAACAGAGCCACCAATATTTATTTCTTCTTTACCTACCGAAACGAATACCGTGCCTCCCATCGCCGCCACTTTTTTTGACAGTGTTTTGAAATCCATTTTCATTGAACCTTGTTCAATCATTCTCCCAGTCAGTTCCGCAAGTCCAATTTCTTTCGCCGATTCGTCGATACTGCCTGTCGATACAATTAAGCTGATAGTAACTTTGGGCACATTACCATAATGAACCATTGTAGTTTTTAATCCATTGGGTAACTTTGTTACTCTCTTTTCAGAAAGCTTAAAGTCGTGAGGCTGTCCACCTGCAGGTGGTGTTTCTTTATCCTGGGCACTGGCCTTTATAAAAAATGCACAAGCTGCAATTGTATATATAAATAGTTTTTTCATTTTTACTTTTTTATGGCTTACGATTTTGGAGCTTTAGGGTCAACAATTAAAATAGTACGGTTCGTTGAACGCAAATATTCCTTAGCCGTTTTTCGTATAAGCTCGGGCGTTACTTTTTTAAAGCTATCTTCCAGTGTGTTGATCATTCCAGGATTATCGTAAAACAAAGCAAAAGAAGCAAGCATATTTAATTTACCTAATCCCAAACCACCGCCGATCTGGTCGTATAAACCGGAACGCATTTTAATCAATGCAAGATTAATATCAGCCTGGGTTACATTTTGTAATGATGCTATTGCTTTATCATATTCAGCAATAATTGATTCCGGCTTAACAGTAGAATCGTACACCATATCTGACATGAAAAGCATCGGCCCATTATAGTCAAACATATTTCCCAGGTAATTGATGCCGCCATTTACAGCGCTTGTGTAGCCTTTTTCCTGCACGAGAGATTGATACAACTTACTATCATTACCTTCAATCAGCATCTGGTCTATCAGGCCCATCGCAAAATATTCAGGTGTGTTTTTTTCCGGCATCTTATAGCCAATAGCAATTGCAGGTTTATTGGCCAGTTTATCTTCCTTTACCGATCGCTTTTCTTTTTCCTGGCGAGGTTCTGAAATATCAGGTTTGGCAGGAAGACTGGAAGAAGCGATTTTACTGAAATACTCGTCCACCCATTTCTTTCCATCTGCAATTTCGAAATCACCCATTACAACCAATACAGCATTGTTTGGTGCGTAGTATGTTTTAAAGAATGATTCAACATCTTCCAACTTCGCTGAATCAAGATCAGCCAGGTCGCCATAAAAATTATGCGCATTATACCAATTCTCATTTGCGTATTGCGGCATATCCAACCAGGGAAAGCCACCATAAGGTTGGTTCAATACATTTACTTTCACTTCGTTTTTTACCACTCCTTGCTGATTAGTAAGATTTGCCTGGGTAATCGACAAACCTTTCATGCGATCAGCTTCTGCCCATAATGCAGTCTCTAACTTATGGGCCGGCATAACCTCAAAATAATTCGTAAAATCAAAACGAGTGGAACCGTTTAATACACCGCCATTTTGCTGCACTAGTTTTATAAACTCCATTTTACCGAGGTTCTTTGACCCCTGGAACATCATGTGCTCAAACAGGTGTGCAAAGCCGGTACGATTCCTGGGCTCAATACGGAAGCCAATATTATAAAAAACACCAACGGCTATTGTAGGGGCTGTTTTATCCTGCGATAAAACAACTTTCAAACCATTGCCCAGCTTATAATATTCGATAGGCACATTTAATGGTGTTGCCCCGGGAGGAGAAGCAATACTTTGTATTGCAGGTACCAGCAGACAAATACTGCAGGCCAACATAACACTGAATGATCTTTTCTTCACAATACGCATATCAAGAAATGATTAAATGATAAATAAATGAAAATTCAATTTAAAGAATTCATCCGCTGATGTAATTACCTTTCGTGTAAAAATTAAAACCGGCTACCCAGGTATTGGGGTAGCATTACCCTCCATGTATTCCAGTCATGTG
>JAFDYH010000207.1 GCA_018267535.1 Bacteroidota bacterium | reverse complement strand
CTAAAATCATTTTGATTTTTTTTCAGGTGCAGGATGGTGTCGCCGGTTAAATTGACTTCTAATATTTCACTGCCATAACTTGTAGGCTCATCGTTGGTTCCAAGAATGGATAGAATCGTTTTATCTTTTGTGAAATGTGATACTTTAAACCCCGTGCCATTGATTGTATGATACCAGCGAAGCTTCCCTTCATAATTTACCAGGTAGAGCATACCCGGCGTTTCCCTTTTATTCATCAGCATTAATCCATTCCTAAACTCATTTGGAAGGCGGTTTGTTTGCACACTGGTATCCTTAAACTGATCCTGCAACCAGGGTGGTAAATCAACGGATTCAAAATTGTAAATTTTACTTTCTGTTTTCACACCATTTTTTTCAATGATGACACGATAACTATAACTGGTATGTGGCGAAATATTCAGAAGTAAAAGTGAATGTTTATCCTTATTCAGTGAAGGCAAGGAAACATATTTCTTCTTTTCACCTTCTCCGGTGGGCCAGTATTCTATAAAAGCGTTACAAAGACCCGCTGTTAACACATCTGCCTGTATCTGCAAATGATTGTTTTTATGTAAGCCAATATGAATTTCCTTAATAGCGGTAGCTTCCCCGCCACTATTACAGGCGATAAGCAACCCAATCAAAATCGCTACAGAAAAGATCAGGCAAACTGCTTTATACTTTTTCAGAATTATTTTTTTCCTTTTCATTGCACCAATCTGTTCCTGTTCTAATAAACAGGAGCAAATATCATTTTGATATTTGCTCCTGGTAAAGTCCAAATATATTCTATTGCCGGTCAGAATTATTCAGGTTCGGATTCACATTTACCTGGTTCAGGGGATAAGGGAAATATTGATTTTTGGGCATCACGATATTTGATGGCTGCCCGATCCTGTTTAGGTATGCATTTACAAGCACATCATATTTATTCATACGGATCAAATCCTGCCTGCGTTTACCCTCATAGAAAAATTCCCAGCCACGCTCCTGTAAAATAGCGTCCCGTAAGGTTGATTGATTGTAGTCGGCAATATCCAGCAACTTTGCATGAGATCTTCCTTTCACTTCGTTAATTAATGAAATAGCTTCCGGTGAAGGTCCATTTAATTCGTTTAATGCTTCCGCACGGCTTAGCAGTACATCTGCATAACGAAGAATGTCGACACTGTGGCCATCGTAGTAAGTTGTAGAGCCTGTGGAGTCAGCATATTTTTTTGTAGCCACATCTGCCATATAAAACTCCCCGGGAGGCGGTGTAGCACCAAGTGTCGGCGGTTGCTTATGAATTAGCCCATCCACCCCCATATATTCTGGATAAAAGCAAGCTTTCCGTTCATCTGCATCATCAAATGTGTTATAGAAATCCCATGTTACGGCATAGTATTGCCACCTGTTTTCTACTACCGGGTGGCTTTCGGGACCAAAGTGGTTCAACAATTCTGTTCCGTTTACATTTGCGTCGCTTAATACAGAGAAGATATTTTCTTCACACCATTTATTATCTTCCTTGAATAACCCTAAATAAGAAGGATACAAATGATAAACGTTTAGATCCATTACCTGCTTAGTCAGGTCTGCAGCTTTTTGCCAGTCATGACGACGCAGATATAGTTTCGCTAACAATGTAAGTGCCGATCCTTTTGTAGCCCTGCCCACATCATTACTTGTATAAATAGCATTACTTTGGTAATCTACAGGCAAAGTAGAAGCACAGGTAGTAAGATCACTGATTAACAAATCCTCAATTTCCGCTACAGAACTGACAGGTGGCTGACTGTTATATGAGGGGCTAGCAATGTCTTTTTCCGTTGCCAGGATAACAGGGCCCCATGCATCTGTCAAATCCATATAAGCTATTGCCCTCAAGAATTTAATTTCCGATAAAAATTGAGCTCTTTCTCCATCTGTAATGCTCTTCATTGGCTCAATATTAAATATTGCATTATTGGCATTTGAAATCAGCTTGTATATCTGCCTCCAGTCTTCTGCAAGCAATCCATTTGCAGAGTTCCATAATGCCAAAGAGAGTTGCCCCGGATCACCACCATAGTTGCAATGCCCTACATCAGTTGTTAAATCCGTTAACGCGAAATGCCTTACCGTCCAATAGTCAAAGTTATCTCCAACAGCCGGCCCCTTCAGCCTTGCATATACGGCATTTACTGCGGCAATGGCATCTGATCTTGTTTGAAAAGCATTGGCGCTGGTGAGGCTACTATATACTTTTGGATCCAATGACTTATGGCAGGAGTACTGCAGTATTATCATTGGAAGGATAAAAAGAAATATATATTTTTTCATAATTTTTTAAATTTTAAGTCATTCACTATTTGAACAAGTGAACTGTCATTCCATTAATGAATAGTAAGTTTTGCACCAAACGTGAATGTCCTGAATGCGGGGAAACCATTAAAATCTATACCGCCACCAAGATTGTTGCCTGAATGACCATTAACTTCCGGATCAGTTCCTGTATATTTTGTAAACGTGGCAAGATTTTGTCCTGACACATATATACGAAGGCCATCAATGAATTTTACTTTTTTAGCAAGATGAACAGGAACATCATATCCAAGTGAAACCAGCTTTAATCGGATGTATGATGCATTTTCAACAAAGCGTGAGTTTACATAGCTTCCATATGTGCTTAAGAAATAGCCTTCACGTGGAATATCCGTATTTTCATTTTTTGATGCCACCCATCTATTGAGTGCATCGGTGCTCGTAGTAGACTCGAGTACCAGTCTGTTCATATTATACAGGTAATAATCAAAAGCTCCCTGGAAGAAAATACTCAGGCTAAATCCCTTGTATTGGAAATCATTACCAATCGCAGCTATGATCCTTGGATTTGTATTCCCTAAATAAGTGGCATCATCAGGTGTTATTTTTCCATCACCGTTTACATCAACATATTTAGGATCACCGGGTTTTGATAAGGGCTGTGGAGCATAGGTTTCGCCAGTCTTGATTACCCCGGCATATTTATATCCATAAAGTACACCCATTTCTTTTCCAGGTTCAAGGCGTGTAAATTCCCTTCCTGAAACAACACCACTTGGGTTGGCCGTATTTGTGCTGATAAACTTTATACTGTTTGCAAGAGCCAAACATTTTTGCTTATTGTAAGCAACATTAAAAGTTGTGCTCCATAGAAGATCATGGCCTCTTATATTATCTGAACTGACAGAAAGCTCGATCCCTTTATTTTCCATTGCACCTGCATTGGCGGTTTGTGCATTAAAGCCCCACCATTGACCAACCGGAACGGATAAAAGGATGTCTGTTGTTTTCTTTTTATACAAATCAATTGTTGCGCTTATACGTCCGTTCAAAAAGCCCATATCAATTCCTATATCAGTCTGGGCTGTTTCCTCCCACTTCAGGTTATTATTGGATAGTGATGCCGGCTCCACACCTGCAGAAAGGTTGCCGCTTGTTGATAGAACTGTACTATAAGGAGAAAACCTTGTCAAGTAAGCATAATCACCAATACGGTCATTTCCTGTTAAACCATAACTAACCCGCAGCTTTAAACTAGAAAAAATATTTTGCCCCTCCATAAACGACTCGTCGTTTAACCTCCATGCTAAAGCTCCTGATGGAAAAATACCATGACGGTTATTTGGTCCGAAACGGGAAGAAATATCATCCCGCAAAGTAAAGGTTGCCAAAAACCGGTCGCGATAAGAATAATTCAGCCTTCCGTAATATGAGGCAAGCTTTGTTTCTATCTTATTGCTTGCAGGTAATTGGGCTCCTTGTACAGTTGGTGTTGCTCCTGCAAAAAGGTTATAAAACAGGAAAACATCGGTGGAATAGTTGCGGCTTCCGGCAGCCAGCGATTCTATTACATCTTTTTGACTGGATGTACCAACAAGTGCTGTCAATGAGTGGAAGCCCAGTACGTATTTATAAGTAAGATATTGCTCTACCAGCCAGCGGAAAGAAGTACTCATTTGTTCCTGTGCTATCCCCCTGTTGGCTAAACCTGCTGATAATGTTTTTGGAGTATATTGGCCGGCTGTTGTTTGAGAGTATTCGGCCCCACCACTTAAATGATAAGTGAGATTTTTAATTATTTCATAGTCACCGTACATATTGCCATTAATAAGACGGTTTGTTGAAACGTTTGTCGGCTCCAGTATAGCGGCTATGGCATTATCCCTGCCCTGATAGCGATAATAAGAACCATCGCTGTTGTATATCGGAAGTGCCGGCGCAGAAACTAAAAGTGAATATACCGGCGCTGTGATATCGGAGTTATAACGCTGCAGTTTGTAATTTGTACTTGCCCCATAAAAATTAGCCCCAATCTTTACTCTTTCACTGAACTTTTTCTCACCACCCATTCTTGCAGAATAACGCTCCATGCTGGTATTTCTTAAAACACCATTTTGTTTGAAATAATTACCGGAAAGGAAAAGCTTCGAATTTTTATCATTACCACTAAGGTTTACCGAGCGGTTCAATATAGATGCCTGCTGAGTGGCAGCGTCCCACCAATTTGTATTTGCAATTGGAAAACTGGAGGGGAATACAGGTGGTTTTCCATCTTCAAGAGCCGTGGCATTCTGAATATCGGCATATTGCTGGCCCGTAAGCAATGGAGGATTATAGGTAAGGTATTGCTGCCCATTTGATGCATCGCCTACAATCTGCATTTTTCCGCTTTCCCCTTTTTTTGTCGTAATCAACACGACACCATTACCTCCTCGTGAACCATAAATTGCTGTTGCCGAAGCGTCTTTTAAAATCTGTATATCGGCGATATCATTAGGGTTAATAAATTTTCCATTATCACTGATAAAACCATCCACTACATACAGAGGTTCATTGGTAGTATTAATGGTATTGCCGCCACGCACCACTATTGATATAGCACCACCGGGAGAAAAATCATTTTGCTGTACCCTTACCCCTGCAGCACGGCCCTGAAGTGCCTGGGCTATGTTAGCGGTAGTACCGCCAAGGTTCATATGTTCACTATTTACAGAACTAATCGCACCTGTAAGATCTTTTTTCTTTTGGGTACCATAACCCACAACGACCACTTCTTCCTGTTGTTGCACAATGGACTTTAACGAAACATTAATTTCAGTTTGCCCGGCAATAGCAATTTCCTGTGTTTCTGTACCGATAAAAGAAAAGATAAGTGTAGTAGCATTGTTTGGTACTTCAAGGCGATAGTTACCATTATTATCAGTAACTGTACCAATTGAAGAGTTTCCTTTTACGTATACAGACACTCCAGACAGAGGATCTCCGTTGTTGTTTGTAACCTTGCCGGATATTACAATGGCCTGTGCCGTTATGGCTTCGGCATTTATTTCCTTTATCGCTTCTTTTGGCTTTGGGAAAATAAGAATTGTATTATCATCTTGCCGGAAGTCAAGCTTAGTATCAGACAAAATCAAACGAAGAGTTGCAGCAACTGAACGTTTTTCATTAAGCAGGCTTATTGATTTGTATCCCGATACCTGTTCGAGGATATATGCCAGCCGGAAGCCGGAAATTTTTTCGATCTTGTTCAACGCATTACGAAGGGTTACACCATTCAGTTCCAATGAAATCTGTTTTTGTTCCATTGTCTGGCTAAACCCTTTCCCGGCAAATAGTAATTGAACCGACATGGTCATTATCACTATCACAGCCGCACTTACTTTCATAATAAATCTAAGATTTAAATGTTGCCATCCTTTTTCATTGTTTACCCATAGTTTACGATGGCAAAAAGCAGTTATTTTTTGCATAAATTGCATTAGTTTAAAATAGTTATCTGATTGTTTTAAGCGGCCCCTCATTGCTTTGCACGGCGGAGGGGTTTTTATTTCGCTGGTGGTGAATTTGGTTGGTTCATAATTTATAGAATTATACTATTTTTTATCGCTGTTTTATAACCCACTATTCGCAGCCTTCACCATCGAGTATTATCTTATCATCCGAAATCCTGGTATACACTGAATTACTGATAAGACATAGGGATTCCAACACCTTATTAAGAGACTCTGTACCATTAAAGAATGCCTTGATATTACATTTTGCTAGAGCCGCATTCTTAAAGTTGATAGAAACATTGTATCGCCTTGATAACAAATCGGCCACTGTCTGAAATGATACGTCTTCGAAAACCATGTCCTGGCGTGTCCAATCTGCGATTATTGAAGCCGCATCCACTTTTAAAGGTTGGCTGCTTTCAGCCACTGCATTTCTACAGGTTATCTGTTGATCGGGCGTTAATATCGAGAGAATTTTTTTTTGATTCTCAACCCTTACCTTCCCCCTGATAACAGATATAGTAACATCTTTTGAATCCGGATAGGCTTTAATATTAAATGCAGTCCCCAGTACCACTGTTTTTACATCTCCTGTATGAATGATAAACGGTTTCGAGCCAGGTTTGACATCAAAAAATGCTTCGCCGGTTAAGGTAACTTCCCTGGTTTCTCCGATAAATTTAGTAGGGTAATTTAAATTACTGTTTGCACGAAGCACTACAGTGCTTCCATCCTGCAGGGTTATAGAGCGGGTATAGGTTACACTTTTTTCTGAAACGGGTTTACGCAGTTTCGTATCCGTAATTATTTCTTCTTTGTGGCCTTTTTTCGAGAAAAACGCCAGGGCCGCGAAGAAAATAATAAATATAACTGAAGCTGCCATTAGCCATGTACGCCGGTTCCAGCTTTTCCTTTTCATTATATTTTCAACACGGATATTGTCCGAAACCTTATCATAAATGCGCTCCCTCAACTGTGCCTCATTTTCTGCCGTATCCCACATAATAGCGTCCGGCAATTGCTCATTATACCATTCCTCGAAAGCATTCTTCTCCTCAATCGTAATGGTTCCCTTCAGCCATTTTTCTGAATATTCTTTGATTTGCTCCGGTGTAAGCGATGTGGGCATTCCTAAAACGTTTCCTATATAGCGTCCAGAAAAGTTAAATACCCTTAGTCAGGCAGGAATTTTTTTTTTGAAAAAGGAATTAGTTTAAAAAAAAGCGAGGAAAAACTGGTTAAGCGAAGACCGGAGCACTTTTAATGCTTTGCTCAAATGTGCCTGGGCGGTTTTTGGGGCTATATGAAGTGCCTCGCAAATTTCCTTTTCTGTCATTCCCTCCTGCCTGCTCAAACGAAAAACAAGCCTGCATTTTTCCGGAAGCAGGCAGATTGTTTTTTCAATATCGTTCCTGAGTTGGTCGTAGGCAAGAAAGTTAGTTGTACTATAATCCTTCAAATCAAACTCATTCAATACAGCATCTCTGACTATGCCCTCCTTTCTTTTTTTTGCAAAGTAAGAGAGGATTTCATATTTCAATACTGATGCTATATAGGTATGAAAACTGTATTTTATTTTTACCGCTCCTCTCCGCCTCCATAAATTCACAAAAACTATTTGCACAATTTCTTCTGCATCATCCTGGTTATTGATTTTTAAAAAAGCAAGTACAAGCAATTTTTGATAATAACGGTCATATAGCTCTTTAAAAGCAGCTCCGTTATCTTCTTTTACAAGTTGAAGCAGTTCTTTATCTGAATATATCTGGTATGGTCTCACTTACTTATATTCACAACAGTGTTAAAATAACCTGTATTAAAGGTATATCGTTTACAACATAAAAAATTGATGCTGCACATTCTCAGGACGACAAAATGGAATTGCAAACGATTGACTAATAAAGTCAATCGTTTGTTCAATTTTATAGAAAAGATCAATTATTACAGTTTATGGAACTAAAACCTAACCCGATCAACTGAATTAAATAAACTTAAACTACCTGCTGTAATTATAAATATAATTTTGCTTTAGTTTTATCCTCTTATATTATTAATCATGAAAAATGTTTTTGCTATTGGTTTGTTCATTTTTACTCTAAATACTTTGAACGGGCAAACCATCCAATATACTTCCGGCAATAACTCCTGGAACTCCGACTCACTTGGTGACCATAGAGCATTGGTGACCTACACGGGTAATGGTAAAGTAGCTAAACTTATTCTTAACTGGAGAAGAAGGGATGATAACCCGGAGGATAAAAGAATAATTGTACAGGATGCGAAAACCGGGCAAAAAATTCTAAATGTAAAAACTGGTTCTATTAATAACGAGTATGGGGAAATTTATTTTGAACCTCTATCCGGGAAAGGTAATTATTATATTTACTACATGCCTTCGAAGAATGAAGGCCGCTCCAATTATCCCAAAGGGGTTTACCTGAAACCAGAAAATACAGCCTCTGCTGAATGGCTGCAAACCATCAATGATAAAATAGCTGCAAATACAATAGCGAAAGAAATACAATCCATTGATAGCTTCAATAGCTTTTACCCGATGGAAGTGATTGCTACTGCAAAAGAAACAAGCAGTATCATTGCAAAAAGCAAACGAAAAGACTTTATTATTTTTCCTGAAGACAGGCTGAACCCTATTAAAATGCCCGATTATCTTCCCTATCGTTGGATACAAAAAGGGATAACCCATTCATTTACCGGATCAGCTTCTAAAGGAGAATACTATGCCTACCAGCTAGGCTTATATGCCTTACAGCCTATAAATGAAATACAGGTTCAATTCAGCGATATGAAGGATGGAAAAGGCCATTCTATTATTGCAAAAAATATATCTTGTATAAATACTTCGGGTACTGATTACCGTGGTAATGCTTTTTCAAAAACCATATCCGTTGAAAAAAACCATATCCAGGCACTGTGGTGTGGCATTACCATTCCGGAAAACACAGAAGCAGGCGTTTATAGCGGAACTGCGACGATTAAAAGTAAAAATGCGGCGCCGGCAACTGTATCTGTAAAATTAACTATAAACAATAAACTACTCACTGATGGAGGAATCAGTGAGCCGGAAAAGCAAACAAGATTGAAGTGGCTGAACTCGACATTATACCAGGAGAATGAAGTAATAAAGCCCTACACACCATTGGAGTTGCAAAACAATACAATCAGTTTACTTGGTAGAAAAATGGAATTAAACAATGATGGTCTTCCCAAGCAAGTGCAAACATTTTTTACAAAAGAAATGACTGGCTACAACGCAGAGCCCAACAACATTCTGGCAGCCCCTATTCATTTCAGTTTTATAAATAATGATGGAAAAGAAATAGAGTGGAAAACCAACGGACTTCAATTTACCAAACAAACTCCCGGCACTATTGAATGGCTCGCCAGCAGCAATAATGAAACGACGCAACTCGAAGTAGCCGCATCCATGGAGTTTGATGGGTTTATTTCTTATACCGTTAAAGTAACCGCCCTGCATGATGCCACATTTAAAAATATATCCCTGCAAATACCATTTACCAAAGAATCATCTAAATACATGATGGGCCTTGGTCAGAAAGGCGGCTATCGTCCTGATCACTTTGAATGGAAATGGGATGTGGCGTTCAAAAATCAAGACGGCGCCTGGCTCGGCAATGTAAATGCCGGTTTACAATATTCATTAAGAGACGAAAAATATGTTCGCCCGTTAAACACTAATTTTTATTTGCAAAAACCGTTATTATTACCTGCATCCTGGGGAAATGAAAATAAGGGAGGCGTAAAAATTGCCGAAAAAGATAACGCGGTAATTGCGGACAATTATAGCGGTGAGCGTACCATGAAAAAAGGAGATGTGCTTTATTATAATTTTACGCTGCTTATCACTCCTTTTCACACGATTAACACAGACTTTCAATGGCAAACCCGTTTCTATCACAAGTACGCACCAATTGATACGATTAAAGCAAGCGGCGCTACCGTTATCAATATTCATCATGCCACTCCTATTAACCCCTGGATCAATTATCCTTTCATTGAATATAAAAAGATGAAAGCTTATATTGATGAAGCGCATAGCAAGGGATTAAAAGTAAAAATCTACAATACAGTCCGCGAAGTTTCAAACAGGGCTTATGAAACGTTTCCAATGCGTAGCCTTGGGCATGAAATATATTCGCCCGGTAAAGGCGGCGGTTTTCGCTGGCTGCAGGAGCACATCGGCCATGATTATATCGCTGCCTGGTTTGTACCGGAAATAAAAGATGCAGCACTGGTCAACAGTGGTATGAGCCGCTGGCACAATTATTATGTAGAAGGAATGAACTGGCTGGTACAAAATGTGGGCATTGATGGTATTTATTTAGATGATGTTGCTTTTGATCGTGTTACCATGAAACGCATTAAACGGGCATTGACACAGGATAATCATCCGGGTATTATTGATTTACACTCCGCTAATCAATACAACAAGAATGATGGGTTTAACAACAGCGCTAATTTATATATGGAGCATTTCCCTTACCTTAACCGCTTATGGTTTGGCGAATACTTCGATTATAATAAAAACTCTCCTGATTTTTTTCTAACGGAAGTTAGTGGCATCCCCTTTGGTTTAATGGGTGAAATGCTGCAGGATGGCGGCAATGCCTGGAGAGGAATGGTATATGGTATGACCAATCGTATGCCCTGGAGTGATGATGCCGATCCAAGGCCTATCTGGAAATTGTGGGATGAATTTGGAATGCAAGGCACAAAGATGATTGGCTACTGGAGTGATAACTGTCCTGTAAAAACCAGCAACGAAAAAGTATTGGCAACAGTTTATAAGAAAGATAAAGCGGCATTGATATCTATTGGAAGCTGGGCAGATGACAATACAACTGTGCAGTTAAATATTGACTGGGATAAATTAGGAATTGAGCCAACTAAAGCTTCGCTCACCGTTCCGGCAATAAAAAACTTTCAACCGGCTGCAGTAATTAAAGCAGATGATAAAATTGAAATTCAAAAAAATAAAGGCCTGATTATAATTATAAAAGAAAACCCATAGCAATTTTATTATCACTGAAGCGGATCGAATAATTACCAAAGCAAACTACTGCTTCATTTTATGATTGAATTCATAAAACCGTACCCAATCCACTTCCATTTCCACTGGCAAATCACCAGGATCAATATTGCCAACCCATGAACCACCAAGTTGCATATCTATCAATAAAAAATAGGTATGCTGATCAAAGGGAAACTGGCCTTGCTTATCGGTTTGCACATGTGGATAGGTGAATGTTTTTTTATTATTAATATAAAAAACGAGGCTGTCAGGATATTTCTCTACAGCATAAACATTAAATTCAGCCGGATTTATTGGCCCGGTAGCTCCTTGTTTTGGTTCTTTGATTTTCAAATGATACGTATAGTAGGAATGTACTGTTTGATACGCAATGCTATCAAAATTCAATCGCTCCATAATGTCAATCTCGCCTCCATCCGGCCATTCGCCATTTTCCGCAAGCATCCAAATGGCTGGCCAGGCTCCTTTTGCCCCATTTAGTTTTGCTTTTATCTCCAACCTGCCGAAACCAAAATTCACCTTGTCTTTTGTATAAACACCGGCAGTAATGTAGTGTGCCGTATCTGCAGTGGTATCAATATTACGAATGCCGCGCAGAATAAGTTTCCCATCACGCATTGCATACAAGTTATCGTTAGCGCTCATATACTTATCCCAGTCACTCTTACCACGTGGTATTTTGCTCCACCGCGTTGTATCAAAAGAATTAGTCTGGTTAAAATTTTCCTCCCATGTTAAAATAGATTTGTGAAGCGCTGTATGCCGTGAACAACCTGCAACAAATAGCATCCATGCCATAGTCACAAGCGGCAAAATTTTTTTGAAAGGCAAAATCATCATCCGAATTTAGAGTGTTTATGTCTTCCAGCATTATTTATTCATATAAATAAGCGGGCTTGAAAACAAATCTCATCACCAATAATACTAAAGCTAACGGACGTACACCTGCTGAAGGGAAAGAAATCCACCAAAGATTATTGTACAAAATCCAGTTCCATTTTTACATCTGCTGTAACAAATGGTGAGTCTTTTACTTCAACATGTTTGAAACCATATTTTTCATAAAGCTTCAATGCTGTTAATAATTGATGATTGGAAAACAACAGAAGTTTATTTGCTTTAATTTCTTTTGCCTTTGCAATGCAGGCTTCAATTAATATTTTACTGATACCTTTTCCCTGGTAGGCAGGCGAAACAGTCATTTTAGCAAGTTCATAATTGCCGTGTCCCTCATTCATAATAGCGGAAGTTCCTACAATTGTGTCACCCGTTTTTGCTAACCATATATAGCCACCACGATCGATAATAGTACCTCTTGGATCATTCAACACCATTAAGTCATGACTTTCGGTAAGATTGTATTTATCAAGCCATTCAATATTTAGTTTATAAAAATCAGCTTGCCATTTGTCCTCGTATGGAATTATTTCAATCATGATAATAAGTATGGTTCTAAAATTTATTGAAAGTGTAGCGGAAGTTATTTCGCGGTTAAAAAATCTTCCAGTTCACCTATCATTCCTTTGCTCCCTGCAAAGAAAGGTGTCCGCTGATGTAATGAAGAAGGCTGAATATCCAAAATGCGCCTTATCCCGTCGATAGCCTTGCCTCCCGCTACCTCAACAATGAAGGCAAATGGGTTACATTCATACAGTAATCTCAGTTTACCGCCCGGCTTATCTGTAGTACCGGGATACATAAAAATACCGCCTTTTAAAAGGTTGCGGTGTAAATCGGCAACCATGCTACCAATATATCTTTGCGAATAGGGTCCGCCGTTATTTTCATCTTTCTTTTGGCAGGTATCAATATATTTCTGTACCGGTTTAGTATACCTGAAAAAATTGCCATGGTTGACTGAATATATTTTACCAAATTCCGGGCATTTAATATTCGGGTGACTTAAACAAAACTCGCCTATTGATGGATCGAGTGTAAATCCGTTTACACCCCGGCGTGTGGCATAAACCAACATAGTTGATGATCCATAAATAATATACCCGGCCGCAACTTGTTTAATACCCGGCTGAAGAAAATCATTGATCACTACCTTCTCCCCTTTTTCGCTCACTCTTCGATAAACACTAAAAATGGTACCGATGGAAATATTAACATCAATATTACTACTGCCGTCCAACGGATCAAAAAGACAGATATACTTAGAATTTTGACTGATGGCATCATCAAAAGGGATATGATCATCAAACTCTTCACTCGCTATACCTGCACAACTGATTCCATGTTTTAACACCCCGGTAAACTGGTTGTTGGCAAATACATCAAGCTTTTTAACATCTTCACCCTGTACATTAATAGACCCGGCATCACCGAGGATATCAACAAGGCCAGCTTTATTCACTTCAACATTCACACGTTTGGCAGCAAGGCCTATATCTCTAAGTAATGTACTCAACTCGCCCGTGGCATTGGGAAAGTCTCTCAATTGCTGAATGGTAAATTCATCCAGTGTTAAAACTTTTCGATTGATGGCAAGCATAACCGTGTAACAGATTAAGAAGCAAAATTAAGAAGATAATAAACGATTTATCCCTGCTGTTTTTGCAAAGGCCGGTTTATTATCTTTGCCCACTATATTTAAAACCCCTGCATGAAAGTTTTCAAATTTGGCGGCGCTTCAGTAAATAGTATTGACAGAATTAAAAATGTTGGTAAGATCCTGGATCAATATAAAGGGCAGAAATTATTGGTGGTCATTTCTGCGATAGGCAAAACCACCAATGCCCTTGAAAAAGTAGCAGAAGCTTTTTATACTGATAAAAAAGAAGAAGCACTTCAATTATTTGAGCAGGTAAAACAACAACACCTGACAACAGCAAAATATTTACTGGTTACAAATTATATAGACTGCGAAAATCAGTTAAAAGATTTTTTTACAGAGGTTGACTGGCTGTTGCATGATAAGCCTGTTCGTGAGTTTGATTATTATTATGACCAGGTTGTTTGCGTTGGCGAATTATTATCCACCTGCATCGTAAGCCATTATCTAAATGAAGCAGGCGTTAAAAACCAATGGATGGACGTTCGCGATATATTCCGGACCGATGATAATTTCCGTGATGCAAATATTGACTGGGGCTATACACAAAATAAAGTAACCCATGAAGTAAAGCCGGTTTTTAACTCTGCTGATATAATACTCACACAAGGTTTTATCGGGTCAACCGATGAAAATGAAAGTACTACTCTTGGTCGCGAAGGAAGTGACTATACAGCCGCAATATTCGCTAATATGCTGGACGCAGAAAGCCAGACTATCTGGAAAGACGTGGAAGGCGTAATGAATGCGGACCCTAAACAATTTTCTGAAGCACAGTTGATCAGCGAATTGAATTATACGGAAGCGATTGAAATGACTTATTACGGGGCGCAGGTTATTCACCCAAAGACAATAAAGCCTTTGCAGAATAAGCAGATTCCATTTTATGTAAAATGTTTCCTGGATCCTTCCCTGCCCGGTACCGTTATAGGAAAAAATCCTGTAAAAAATCTTCCTCCAATCATTGTACTGAAAGATAACCAGGCTATGATACAGATGAAATCGAAGGACTTTTCATTTGTAGGGGAAAAGCCGGTAGGCCAGTTATATCATTTATTTGAAGAATTAAATATCAAACCCAACCTGACGCAAAATGGTGCCATTACATTTACTTGTGTACTGGATGATCGCCCTGAAAAGCTGGAAAAGCTGGCATTAACGGCCTCCGATGTTTTTGATGTAGATGTAATGAAAGGTTTAAAACTATTAACTATCCGGCATTACAATAAAGAGGTGTTTGAAAAACTAACGAACGGTAAAACCATTTTGCTGCGACAACAAACACCTGAAACAATACAAGTTCTTTTACAATAAAATTATTATTGCAAAACCTCCTCCAGAATTTTATTAATTGAATCGGCTTTATTCAACACCATTAAATGACGGCCATTCTCAATAATATGGCTGGCCTTTGTATAGCGGTGAGGCAGCAACCTGTCTTTGCTACCATGAATATGAATACTATTATCCAAAGGTTCATGTTGATTCCACTCCAGGATTGCATTAATTGCCCATTGTATAAAAGAAGGATCAACCTGTTTTACAAATGATAAAACAATTGCTTTATCTGTTTTACTTTTCGATCCCATGAAATGATTGATGATCGTCATTCTCTTATACAAACCGGTAGGTATAATTCTATGAATACCGGCTTTTCCTGCCCAACGGAAATACCAGGGTATTTCAATTGAACTGGAAACAGTAGATAATAATATTAGTTTCTTTGGAGGTTTTATTCTTGCTATCTCAGCCGCAATCATACCTCCCAGCGAAAGTCCGACGAGGATAAAGTCTTCCTTTTCTTCTATAGAATGAGAAAACCGATGAGCGTAGTTTTTCAGTGATTCTTTGGGTTGTGGAGTTATCCAATCCAAATAGACAACTTCATAACCTGCTGGCAGTTTTAATTTATAAAATGCTTTTTTATCTGCACCTAATCCGCTTATGAAATAAGCTTTCACATAGAAAAATTAAAATGCTTCAATCGTTACCGTTTGCACCATTTTTTTTGCAACCGGCTTATCGTTCAACAAGGCTGGCTGCCATGTCGGCATTTTTTCCATTCTTTCAATCAGTTCATCATTATATCCTTCATTGCTACCTTTTAATACTTTAAAGTTCACGGGAGTACCATCTGTATCCACAACAAATTCAACCTGAACAAATGCTTTCTTTACTCCGTCGGGCAAATAAGATGACATTTCAGAACCCAATTTTTTAAGGTATTCCATAAATGCCTCGCCACCGCCGGGAAATTGCGGCCATTGATGCACTGAGTTGGCAAGTGTAGTGATATTTCTTTCTTTATGTTTTACGGTAGCTTTTTTGACCGCATTGGGATCCTTTATAGTCTTTACCGGCACTTCATCAACAAGATATTCCCCTTTCTGATCAGTCATTATAACCGGCAATTGGTGATATTTTTCAAAATAATCGAATGCACCTTCAAGTCTTGAAGAAAATCTTTTCAATTCGATATCATCTTTTGTGAGGTTGTTAAGAAAAGCAACGCTTCGTTTTACATTATAGCGTATCGGGAAGATATGAACAGGGATAAAATCCTGTCCCATATCTTTCGCATGAGCGGCCAGGATATACAACTCATCAATCTGGTTGTCGGTAAGCGGTATACAGCCCACGGTTACGCAACTGCCATGAATATAAATATCACCCCCGGGTTGATAGGTATCGCTCAGCATGCGGTCTGAAGCATTCGGATAGTTCAACCCCAATGATAAATAGTAATTACTCTTCGGGTTGAATTCATTAATGTAATAGAAGCCTTCCGGAACCTGGTAATCATCCCTCATTCTTTTTGGACCAAGGCTGCCCGCTAATGCGCAGACCTTATAAGTTTTAAAAAGCCGAAACGGTTCCTTTATTTCATTCTTTACCCATACTTCCAGTTGACTGTCGTATTTGAATGAACGGATATAAATGTATTTTGCAGGATATGTTAATCTCTTCGCTTCGAACTGTTTCATCAGCGTATCTTCTTTACGCTTCAGGGCCTCACTGGGACGTGCAAATGTTTTCTGGTAATCGATAAATGAAGTATAAGATGCTACAGAATTTTGCGCCAAAGAACCGGCTTCAAAGCCAATCATCATCACAAAAATGACCGCAAGGTTTCTCAAGATCGAATTCATACCACAAAAACGATTATTTTTTGCTTTTTAGTGCGAAGAAATTATGCACAGGAGCAAAAATATGTTGAAAAACTTTTCGATTGTTTCTTAATCTGTTAAACAATTGTTTTCCATCTGGAAAATACCCGAAAACCCGATAAAAAACGAGGTAAATCCTACATAAAATATCCTGCACTTTTACGCAAATGCAGGACATTTAATAATAAATCACCGATAATTTGACCTCTAAGTCAATTAGATTTGCTGGTTATAAATTACCCCTTGCTTCCTGTTCTCTTTCAATAGCTTCAAATAAAGCTTTAAAATTCCCTTTCCCGAAGCTGTGGGCCCCTTTGCGTTGAATGATCTCAAAAAAAACAGTGGGCCTGTCTTCTACAGGTTTGGTAAATAACTGCAAAAGGTAACCTTCATCATCTCTATCTACAAGAATTCCGAGGTCTTTCAGAGAATGAATATCTTCCTCAATTTGTCCGACACGACTTAATAAATCGTCATAATAGGTTGTGGGCACCTGCAAAAATTCAACCCCCCTTTTCCTAAGTTCTTTCACCGTTTCCACAATATTGTTTGTTGCCAGGGCGACGTGTTGTACTCCTTCTCCATTATAATATTCGAGGTACTCTTCCACCTGCGATTTCTTTTTGCCTTCAGCCGGTTCATTAATCGGAAACTTTACAAAACCATTCCCATTGCTCATTACCTTACTCATCAATGCCGAATATTCGGTGGATATATCCTCATCATCGAAAGAAAGAATATTCCTGAAGCCCATTACATTTTCATAAAAACTTACCCAGGGGTTCATCTGGTTCCATCCGACATTGCCCACACAATGGTCAACATACTGCAGACCGGTATCCACTGGTTTAAAATAAGGGTTTCCCCAGGCTATAAAACCTGGCATAAATACACCATGATAATTTTTCCGCTCAATGAACAAATGAACCGTATCACCATAAGTATGTATTCCGCTTATAATCACTTCGCCATTTTCATCTTTGGATGAATAGGGTTCTATATAACTCTTAGCGCCTCTTTTTATGGTTTCTTTCCACGCATTTTCCGCATCGCTTACTTTAAGCGCTAATGCTTTTACCCCATCCCCATGCTTATAAATATGATCAGCTATTTCGTTACCTGGCTTTAACGGTGTAGTCAAAACAAAAGTCAGTTTATGTTGCCTTACGGCATAACTCACTTTGTCTTTTGTTCCTGTTTCAGGGCCGGCATAGGCCAATGCCTGGAAACCAAAAGCACTCATATAAAAATGCGCGGCCTGCTTGGCATTACCAACATAAAACTCTACGTAATCTGTGCCTTCCAAAGGCAGAAAATCTTTTTCTGATTTTATATTTCTTTTTTGAATTGTAGTTACTGACATAAGCATAGGCTTTTGTTACCAGCTTTGAATTTTTATTAAACTTTTATTGTGCCATCCGCCAACTATCGGGTTCTCTGTATTGCAACAAGTATATTCGCCATTAACAGCGATTATTTAAACACATTGAATAAAAAAAGGAGAGCAGTTCGTTTCAGCAGCAATAACTATTATCCATCGCCAGTGCTTCCATAAGCATGGGGAAACTGATGCGATGATCAGAAAATATCTTATGCGGATAATCGGGTTGCATTACAATACAAAGTTAGAAAAAGAATTGAAAAATCTAAATAACGAATTATAGTAACGCCACCAGGAATACCGGTTTCTTAATAAACAATTTTATCAACAAGCTATTACCGTTTCACAGCCCCTTATCTTTGCCGCATGAGTACAACAAAGACAAGGCCTAAAGTCGGAATTCTGGGTGGAGGCCAATTGGGCCGAATGTTATTACAGGCAGCTGCAAATTACCATGTAGAAACATTCGTTCTTGAAAACGATTCAGAATGCCCTGCGGCCCACCTTTGCCATCATTTTACAAAAGGAGACATAAGAGATTTTGATGCGGTTTATAATTTTGGGAAAGGCCTGGATGCAATTACCATCGAAATAGAAAATGTAAATGTTGAAGCACTGGAAAAGCTCGAATCAGAAGGAGTAAAAGTTTTTCCCAAGCCTTCTGTCTTAAAAACAATCAAGAATAAAATTTTGCAAAAGCAATATTATAAAGAACACCAGATACCTACTTCCGATTTTAAAATCACCAACCACTATGCGGAAATAGCAGAGATGGAAGACTTTTTACCCGGGGTTCATAAACTGGGCGAAGGTGGGTATGATGGCCGTGGTGTGCAAATAATAAACACGAAGTCCGACATCAGCAAAGGTTTTGAAAAGCCGGCAATACTCGAAAAAATGGTCGTGATTGATAAAGAAATCGCTATCATTATTGCCATTAATGAAAAAAATGAAACAGCAATTTACCCTCCAGTAACGATGGTTTTTGATCCTGACCTTAACTTACTAGATTACCAGCTCTCTCCTTCCGAACTGGTTCAGCAAGTGCTTTGGAAGATTGAAGCGGTAGCCCTTGCTGTAGTAAGGAATTTTAAGTCCCCGGGCATTTTTGCCGTTGAATTATTTATTGATAAAAAAGGAGACGTATTTGTAAACGAAACAGCACCCCGCGTCCATAACAGTGGACATCATACTATCGAAGCGCATTATAGTTCTCAATTCGATATGCTTTGGCGGGTAATGCTGGGGTATCCCTTGGGCAATACCAGGTTTATTCTTCCTTCTTTAATGCTGAACATAATTGGCGCCAATGGGTATTCAGGCGATGTAGTATATGAAGGCCTGGAAGAAGTATTGAAAATTGAGAATGCCTTTGTACATATTTATGGGAAAAAGCAAACAAAGCCGGGCCGTAAAATGGGCCATATTACCATCCTTTCCAATGAAAAACAGGATTTACTGCACAAGGCCAATAAAATAAAGCATGGTCTCATTGTAAAATCAGTTTAGAGCCATTTGTCCCAAGCATAAACCACTCATAATTTCTACATTACACAGCAGGAAATACAACCCATACGACGTCTAAGGAGGCAGACAATAAGTTATCTTTACGACTTTAACTATTCACACGTGAGAATTAATTTCGCTTCTGTCCATCCGTTGGCTTACCTTTTATTGGCTTCATTCCTTCTTTCCTGTGGTGAAAAAACTAAGAAAATATCGGCTAACCCTTCAGCAGGCGGTAATCGCCAGATGACGATGCACGTGGATGCTTATGTGGTAAAAACCCAGGCGCTTGGCGACAATGTCGAAGTGCCCGGAACCCTGATTGCTAACGAATCAACCGAAATTCATCCTGAAATTTCGGGAAGGATTGTGCAATTAAATGTCAGTGAAGGGAGAAATGTGACCAGAGGAGCTTTACTGGCTAAAATATACGATGGCGACCTGCAGGCCACACTTAAAAAACTCAAAGTTCAATTGCAGATTGCAGAACAAAATGAACAACGCTCATCCCAGCTGCTAAAAATTCAGGGCATCAGCCAGCAGGATTATGATGCCAGCCTGCTGAATGTAAATAATATAAAAGCGGATATTGAGATTACGAACGCCAGTATTATCAAAACAGAAATAAGGGCGCCTTTTAACGGAAAAGTAGGTTTGAGAAACATCAGCATCGGTGCTTTTGTTACTCCCACTACGATTGTTGCAACCATTCAGCAAACAGATATTTTAAAATTGGATTTTTCAGTTCCAGAAAAATATACTTCACAGGTTAAAGTCGGTCAGGCTGTAAACTTTACTACGGAAGGAAGCTCTAAAAAATACACTGCCAAAATTATGGCGACGGAGTCAGGCGTTACTCAAAATACAAGGACACTGATGATAAGAGGCATCGTTCAGAATAAGGATGCCGGCCTTGTGCCGGGTGTTTTCGCAAAAGTTGTTTTGGATTTCGATCCTGATCCCAATGCGATCGTCATACCAACACAGGCTGTCATTCCACAGGCAAGAGGAAAAAAAGTGATCCTGTATAATGGAGGCATTGCCAAATTCACGGACGTAACAACTGGAATAAGAGATTCATCCAGTGTACAAATAACAAGTGGGTTGAAAGCAGGCGACACGATCGTTACAACGGGGTTATTAAGTGTAAGACCAGATTCAAAACTGGAAGTAAATAAGATTACAAATTAAAGGTCACTCATAAATAGTTTGTGGTTGGTAGTTTATTGTATTGAGGTTTTTCTGAAAACAACCCGGAGCATACAATAAACCCGAAACCAAAAACAATAAACTAATTAGAATGAATATCTCCGAACTGAGTTTACGAAGACCGGTACTTGCCATTGTAATGAATATTATTATTGTGGTTTTCGGGGTGATTGGTTTTAAATTTTTAGGAATCAGGGACTATCCGGCCATTGACCCACCCAATGTCAACGTACGCACTTCATATGCAGGCGCCAATGCTGATATTATTGAAACGCAAATCACGGAACCGCTTGAAAAATCAATTAATGGTATAGCGGGTGTACGAAATATTACCTCTTCAAGCAGCAACGGAACAAGCAGTATTAACGTAGAATTTGACCTGTCCATAAATCTTGAAGCTGCGGCTAATGATGTACGTGATAAAGTATCGCAGGCTTTACGCTCATTGCCTCCCGACCTTGAAGCACCGCCGGTTGTGTCGAAAGCAGACGCCAGCTCCGACGCTATTCTTTCGATGACAGTACAAAGCGATACACGTAATCAATTGCAGATTACAGAATATGCCAATAATGTACTGGTCGAAAGATTACAAACTATTCCGGGTGTAAGTGGTATCCAGATCTGGGGGGAAAAAAGATATGCCATGCGTATCTGGATTGATCCTGCAAAGCTTTCTGCCTATGGCCTCACCGCCGGCGATGTACAAACCGCCCTTGCAAAAGAAAATGTAGAATTACCCTCCGGTAAAATAGCCGGCAATGCGACAGAACTCACCGTGCGCACCTTTGGGCGATTAAATACAGAAGAGGAGTTTAATAACATAATTATAAAAAATATAAACGGGGCGGATATCCGTGTACGTAATATCGGGGAAGCCGTACTTGGTCCGGAAAACGAAGAAACTATTTTAAAAGAAAGTGGCATACCGATGATTGGACTGGCTATTGTACCTCAACCGGGATCTAACTATGTTGCCATTTCCAATGAATTCTACAAACGACTGGAACAAATAAAAAAAGATGTCCCGCCTGATGTAAAAATCAATATTGCCCTTGATCAGACCAAGTTTATAAAAAAGTCAATTTCTGAAGTTGAAGAAACACTGATCGTGGCGATAGTACTGGTAATCCTGATTATCTATTTATTCTTTCGCGACTGGTTGATCGCCATCCGCCCTTTGATAGATATTCCTGTTTCATTGATCGGCGCTTTTTTTATCATGTATGTGATGGGGTATACTATCAATGTATTATCACTCCTCGCCATTGTACTGGCCACCGGGTTGGTTGTGGATGATGGTATTGTGGTAACAGAGAATATCTATAAAAAAATGGAAAGGGGGATGAACAAATGGCAGGCAGCAGTTGAAGGTTCAAAAGAAATTTACTTTGCTGTAATTGCAACTTCGATAACCCTTGCCGTAGTGTTTCTTCCTATCATTTTCCTGCAGGGCTTTGTAGGCAGCCTTTTCCGGGAGTTTGGTATTGTGGTGGCCGGAGCCGTTTTGATTTCTGCATTTGTATCACTTACATTAACACCAGTATTAAATGTGAAACTTACTCGGAAAGGAGGTGTACATAAACATTCCTGGTTCTATACAAAAACCGAACCTTTCTTCCGTGCTATGGAAAATGGGTACCAGGCTGCGCTGAAAAAATTTATGAAAGTCCGCTGGGTAGCTTTTATAATTATTGCAGCCTGTGCAGCTATTATCTATTTTATTGGTGGCAAACTTCAGTCAGAGTTAGCTCCGATGGAAGATCGAAGCCAGTTCCGTCTTTCTGTGATCGGACCAGAGGGTACTTCTTTTGATGCTATGGATAAATATATTGACAAGCTTTCTGATTTAATGGTAGACTCTGTGCCGGAAAAGGAAATTGTATTAACGGTAACATCGCCAGGGTTCAGTGGATCCGGAAATGCAAATACAGGTTTTGTACGGGTAACACTGGTTGACCCGAATAAACGCGAAAGAACACAGGAACAGATTGTCAATATGGTTAATCGTAATCTGCCCAGGTTTAATGAAGGTCG
>JAFDYH010000206.1:5936-6177 GCA_018267535.1 Bacteroidota bacterium | reverse complement strand
ATGGATATTCACAGGCGATGAAACAATATTTAACAGGATGGTTGTTGGCAAAGCAGATGATCCTGTTGATTCTATTGGGTATGTTATCACCGGTGAGCCCCAGCGCTCTGCCAATCTTTCCCGTGAAGCCTTTATAAAAAGCCTGAGTACCTACAACTACGCCTTGAAAGATTCTGTACAAAAAGCCAGGGTATTGATTGCAGGGGATTCAATGAGTGATAGTGTTGCAATACTCAAATCA
>JAFDYH010000206.1:0-5829 GCA_018267535.1 Bacteroidota bacterium | reverse complement strand
CTTATTGGTATACTTGCTTTATTTATGGGTTTTTTAAATATTGCGGAAAAAGCCGGTGGAATCCGTTTCCTTTCAAAAATTGTAGGGCCATTCTTTTCTAAACTCTTTCCGGAATTACCCAAAGGCCATCCGGCAATGGGGCATATGATTATGAATTTTTCTGCAAACCTTTTGAACCTTGATAATGCAGCAACCCCTTTTGCAATTAAAGCAATGGAAAGCCTGCAAGAATTAAATCCAAATAAAGAACGGGCATCGAACTCGCAGATTATGTTTCTTTGTTTGCATGCATCAGGGTTAACATTGATTCCTGTAAGTATAATCGCTGTAAGAGCTGCCGCAAAGGCACAAAGCCCTACCGATATTTTTGTTCCATGTTTGATTGTAACGTTTATCGCTACGCTTGCAGCAATGACGATTGTTTCTATTAAGCAGAAAATAAATCTTTTCCAGCCCGTTATTCTTGGCTGGATTGCCGGGCTTTCTGCAATAATTGCTGCACTGGTATTTTATATTACAACCCTGAATGCAGACAGGGTGCAGGTATTTTCGGGGATACTCAGTAATGGATTGTTGGTTACCGTATTGTTATTAATAGTAGCTGGAGGAGTTTATAAAAAAATAAATCTCTTTGATGCATTTATTGATGGAGCCAAAGGTGGTTTTGAAACGGCGGTAAGAATTATTCCTTATCTCGTCGGCCTATTAGTTGCAATCAGTATGCTACGTACCAGCGGAACTTTTGATGTTATTGTCAACGGAATTAAAAACCTCTTTATCGCATTAGGTACGGATACACGTTTTGTAGATGGATTGCCTACGGCATTCATTCGCCCGTTAAGCGGCGCGGGTGGCCGGGGCATGATGGTGGATACAATGCGCATCTTTGGCCCTGATTCTTTTGCCGGAAGATTATCAAGTATCTTTCAAAGTTCTTCTGATACTACTTTTTATGTGGTAGCAGTGTATTTCGGGGCAGTGGGGGTTAAGAATACAAGATATGCGGTAGGAGCTATGCTGCTTGCCGACCTCGTTGGGGTTATTACATCTATCATTATAGCTTATTTGTTCTTTGGAAATATTCAATAGTAAAGGCATAGCAGAACGAGAAATTTATTCCTTATCCTGCCATGCCCTGTATATCTTTCAGTATCGTAAAAAGTCGATACTTGTTTCCTCCACTAATGCCCGAATGTAAACCTTGCGGTTAATCCCAAAGCGGCGGGTTCAAAATTTATATCGCTTACGAGGTTTAATTCAGGTTTCCAGTCTAAAGAAAGGTTTAATGGGATTTTTTCAAACTTATAATCCAATCCAACAACCCCTTGTGCGCCAAAATAAGTGTTTCTTTCATTGATCTGTTTTTCGGGATTATATTCTTTACTGAAGCCGAGATAACCGCCGGCGCCATAAAACCATTGCAATCCTGGTGTTCCGATCTGGTTGTGCATTTCAAGCAAAGCACCGAATGCAAGTGGATCGCCGAACGATACAAGGGCTTCTATCGCAGCTTTCCTATTCATAAAATATTTAAATGAAACGGAATTATTAACCATAGCAGGGGCACTGCTCAGGCGAATACCAATCCCCATTTTATACAATGGCTGGTCTACCGTTGGTTCTTTTATTGTTGCCTGTTCCTGTGCTTTTGCAAATTGGCTGGAGAAAATGCCAGCAAGAATTAATGAGTAAATACTATTTTTTTTCATAGCCGACTTTGTTTATTTCAGTGGAAACGAAAACAATGCCGGTTAATTTTAAAAGAAATGTAAAAGCTGATGTAGAGGATAGATTCTATATTTTCTTTAACATAAAGAGAGAAATAAAGCCACGAAGTAGATGAATTTTTTTGGTAAAAATGAAGCGAGTAAAACCAAAGGAAGTTTGTTAGTGTAATTTGTGGAAATGCCTATTCAAAGAGTTCATACTTTGTTTTGGGTCTTCTTGCTTCCAGCCATTTGAAATTTTGCAGGCGCATTTCTTTTGGATCCTTTTGCCGTATAGGCCAAAGTGTTCCTTTTACAGAGCTACGGAATACAACACGGTTAATTTCTTTATTATGGAAATATACATCCATGATGTCTGACTGGGATTGGTTAATGCCGGTATAGGCGCTGTCTTTATCCTGTAAAAAATAAATACATTCTGCGGAGCCTTTCGCCCTGACCGAATCAATATCTCCATTCAGAAAATAAGCGTCCATCCGCGACGACTTTACCTGGTTGAAGGCTTCCTTGTCCAGATGATTTACAAGCAAACTGTTGTTCCATACTTTTAGCCGGTCAGCTTTTTTATTCTTCATCAACATATGAATGGTGTCGCCGGTAATCTGGCTTTCTTTCGACCATACTACCGGATCTGTAAATAAACGGAAGGTGGAATCATGGAAAGAGTAAAACATGCTATCACAAACAGCCTGCATGGAGTCGGAATAAATCCGTACATGCCTATAGGCTTCAAAATAACGATTGGTGCTGTCATTTTCTTTTAAGTCAAAACTATTTACGCCGGTAAGCGAAGTTTTTTCTACTGTAGTGTCTTTGGAAACTTCTGCTGAAGGAGCCGCTTTGTTCCTGCCCGCTTTTACCTTCTTTCCAGGAACTACTTGATTCGTCACTGTATCAACTGTCACGATACCAGGCTTTGTTATTACAAGGTCCTTTTTTGCTGGTATTTCAGTTGTCACGCTATCTGGTTTATTAATTACTGTATCTTTTAGCTGTATAGAGTCTTTTGTTACTATTGCTGTTATTCCTGACGAAGTATCCTGAGCTGAAATTGCAGGGATTTTATTTTTAAGTGAATCTGCATTTACCAGGGCTTTGACTGATAAAGAATCTTTTTTAAGGAGTGAATCCGGCTTTACAGGCAGACTGGTTACCCCGGAAGAATCACGTTTTACCAAACTGTCTTTAAATGAACCCTTGTGTTTATACAAGTCTGTTAATCGTGCAGAAAAAAGTGTATCTGCGGTAACATAAATGGAATCCGCATCTTGTTTAATGATCATGATGGGCTTTTTGGTAGCCAGTATCGCTTCTGTTTTCCGGTTACGGAATATTTCATCTGCAATGATGGTTGTGCCGTTGGCGGTATCCACAACTATTGCATTCCCTTCGGCCTGTGCAATCCCCGTTGAATCATCAAAAGCAATTTTATTTCCTGTAATGGTAGTCTTACCATCTTCCACAATGGGACGTTTGCCAAATTCTGCTTTTCCTTTCTTCAGGTCATAATAACCATCACTGGTGGTTATCTTCCGTTTATTACTGTCAATAATAACCGTTTTGGTAATAAACCGCACGGTTTCAAAAGCCGTACTATACAATAAGGAGTCTGCAGTCAGGTTATACGCAGGGTCTTTTAATACTACATTTTTTTTAAAATATACATCTTTCAGGTCTGCATAATAATAGCCTTCCTGGCTGGTCAATATAGATTTTTTGTTGACTACTTTGCCCCCTTTGGTATAAGTACCCACTTTTGTATTCATGTCATAATCCATATCCGGTGTAGTCAGCGTGCCATGCCCATCGGTGAGTTTTACATTGCCATTGAAATAGGCTTTTTTTACTTCCGATTGATAACGGAGATAATCGGAGTAAATGTCGGTTGTGTCCGAGTCGTTGATATGCACACGACCGAAGGCCTCAAAGGTTTTTTTCCGGTTATCAATAATACAACTGTCAGAAAAAAATAAACTGCTGCCTTGTTTTAGTCTTACATCGCCCACAAGAAGAGTCAGGTCGGTAGTATCATTGGGTTTCTTCAGTTGGAGCTTGTTGCTATGTATAATATCAACAATACGTGTTGTATCGGCTGCAATGGTAGCAGTTGTTTTCGGGGCTTCCGTTTTTATCTGTTGCGCGGATAATTGTTGCAGGTTTATCAGCAACCCTGAAAAAATAAGTAACCGGATAAGTTTCTTATGCATCATTAGTTGGCCCTTGCAGAAAGAGTATCTTTTACCGTGGGCGAATTTAACGGGCCTGTTTTATCTTTTTTCCCAAACACAGAAATATTAACATAGCGTTTCGGATGAATACGGATATCATCCAGCAGCAGTTCAGCACTGGCTATTGTATTTGTTAATTTATTGTACACGGCCTTATCATTCATTAAAGCACCGATAGTTCCGTTCGGGCTGTTTACTTTTTGCAAAGTATGCTTCAGCTCTGAAAGAGCACCTTTTACAGAATCCAATGTTTGATTGAGTGGAAGATCCGTAAATTTCTTTGCCAACCGGTTGGCGTTTGATATCAGGGCGGTTATGCTATCATTATTTTTCTTCAGGTTACCGGTTACCGAGGAGGCATTAGTCAATGTTAAATGCAGCGGGCCATTTTTATCATCTACCAATGCTTTCAAAGAATGACTTGCCTCTTTCAGGTTTACCAGTATTTGGCCGATATTCCCTTTTGCATTAGGATCAAGAATACGATTGATACCGCCAAGGGTCATTTTTAAAGAGTCGACAACATCTTTTATCTTGATTAATGTCGGGCTCAGTTGTGACTTTACATCGCCTAAAATACCATTATCAATCCTTGTTGCCAGTGTATCCCCTTCATGTATGTATTCTTTTGAGTCGCCCTTTTCGATAACAACATAGGAAGAACCAACCAGGCTTGCAGATATATAGGCAACCGAATTCCTGGGGATATTTACATCTTTTGTGAGATTGATTGTTATGACTATGCCAGTTACATCTTTGTCTTTGGGGGCCAGGTTATACACAGTGCCGATCGGCAGGCCATTGATTTTTACCTGGTTCGATTTTTCCAATGAACCGAGATCGGTAAATGTGGCATAGATATAACTGCTATGATTGAATATATTTTTCCCTTTCAGGAAATTGAACCCTGTAATCAACAATGCCAATGCTACAACTGCTAATACCCCAACTTTCGTTTCGTTATTGATCTTCATGTAATACAGGTTTACACAAGGGTGACCGGTTACAGGTCTGTTTTGTTAACAGCCGCCAAATTAATAAAAAACCCCCATGAATTAAGGAATAGTCGGCATAATTTAAAACCACAGCTGTGAATAAGAGGTTTTCCGTCAATGAGTTTGTTCGCCACGGATGAATAAAAGGGACCTAAATTACCTGCCGGAGGCTTTTGTTTTCTTTTCCCTGTTTTCAATCATTTCAAGGAAAGAGCGGGTATTACCGGAGGTAGTAGTTGTATCGGTTTGATTGATGACCCGCTGGGGGGCCTGTTCGTTATTTACTTTACCTTTTTCCAGCCAATCGATATATGTTTTTACTGCATTGGTAACACAGGTTGAAATTTCTTTCTGACCTTCTTTGCTGTTCAGGTAATCTTCTTCTTCTTTATTGGTGATATAACCGGTTTCAACAAGAACACTGGGCATTGCAGTTGCCTGTAATACCCATATGCCTACCTGCCTTTGCTGTTGCCCGCGACTTGTTCTTCCTGTTTTATAAAATTCGTCTTCTACAAACCCCGCAAGGGTGGCGCTGCGTTTGAAAAACTGTTTTGTTTTTAATAAGGATAAAGCGATAAACTCCGGGGAGTTAACATCCACATCGCCGTATACTTCTTTATAGTTATCTTCCTCCATCATGGCTGCATTTTCACGTACGGCTACTTCCTTGTCTTCATTTTTGTGTGCTCCCCATATATAAGTCTCTGTTCCTTTGGCCGGGTTGGGAGTTGTCCAGTACCGGTATTCCGGAACCTTCTTCTTTACTTTTCTTTTCTTTTTTCCTTTGCCTACAGTCATGGTTATAGTTTTAGTACCGATACGTTCGCTGTGGCGGATAGGTACTGCTGCATTGCAATGAATGGAAATAAAAAGATC
>JAFDYH010000205.1:3462-14308 GCA_018267535.1 Bacteroidota bacterium | reverse complement strand
ATACCAACTTTCCCGGCCAAACTTTACTATTGAAATTATAGAGAAAGCTCCCGGCCTTACATATTAATTAAGTAATCAGCCTGCTATTTCTTACTACCAGGCAAAGGAACCTGTCGGCCCGGCTTACCACTACCAAACATTCGTCTGATAGCTGTTTTACTCTTTACTTATAAATAAAGCCCGCTTTAAAACGGGCTTTATGATTTGAGGATTATCCCAATCCTTCAATCAAGGTTTAATGGCTATACTCAGCGATTAATGGTAAGGTTATTTTCCGATTAGTTCCCACCTGATTTAACACGGCTCTGTTCATCGTCTGCGCCGCCGCTTCTTCTGCGTGCAGGCGCAATATTGGTTTTACCAAAACGATAAACAAAGCTTACATTGAACTGGCGGCTGTCCCTTTTGCTGATTATATTTACATCCACATCGCTATACTTTACATAGCCGCTGAATTGCTGTGTATGGAATATATCCCGCACTCCTATTTTGATTGTTCCTTTTTTCTTCATCACCTGCTTTGACAATCCACTGTTTAATGCACCCATCGGGTTTGCAATTAATAGCCCTTCTGCAGCTTTACTTCTATACCAGCCGCTGATTTCCGCACTCCACCCCTTACCGAGTATAAAACTATTATTGATATTGGCCATAAAGCTGGTGAACTGAATGTCTACCGGGTCATTGTTATATCGGCCGCTATAGTGATTATTGTACAAATTTGTATACAGGTTTACATTCCACCATTTTGTTACCGGCTTATTGACCATGACAGCAATTCCCCATTGCTTCATGGAACTGAAATTGTCTTTGGTCTGGTAAGTAATATTCTTTTCAGAATTCTGCTTCAGCAAATCGGTGATGATATTATTAGTTTGTGTATAATTGAGTGTTGTTGTTAAAAAATGATTGTAGGTGTGGCTCAGTTCAAAGTTGTTGGAAAACTGCGGTTGCAGGTAAGGGTTACCCTGTCCATATGTCAATGAATCCAGGAAAAAAGTAAAGGGGTTCAGGGCATCATAATCCGGTCTTGTGATACGACGGCTATAGCTCACATTATATTGATTCTTTTCACTGGCGTTGTAACCAATACCTATATTAGGAAACAGGTTGGTGTAATCCCTTCTGAACGTTGAATCATTACTGAGCTGGTTTCCTTTAGCAACCGTATTTTCCAAACGAAGGCCGGCGGTCAGGTCCCATTTTTTAATAGTCCTGGAAAGAATAGCATAGGCCGCATTGATATTTTCATCGTATAAGAAATGGTTGCTCCTGTCATCGTTTACCCATCCACTTCCATCATTGCGCGTGTAGGCTACCTGGTTATCTGTTTTTACCAAACTTGTTTTTATGCCCGTTTCCAGCTTATATCCTTTTTTAAAAGGATGAACATAATCAATCTTTGCACTGTAAATATTTATCTGCGATGGCTGGTTTCCCCGGAGGATAATATCATTGCCCACTTTTTCGAGGGCGGGATTATAACTTTCTGTTGTCAATTGGGTGTGACCCGTATTATCATAATAGACATAATCAAGGTCTGTACTGATTTCCCTTCCGGTAGAATCGAATGTATGTTTATAATTGAAATTTGTAGATAGATTAGACGAATTCCTTGTATTGGAAGAAGTCGAAATCAGCTTCGAAAATAGGCTGCCATCCGGGTTTCGGATATTTGTATTGCTTCTTGGATCTTCATCATTCCTGTTGAAATTTCCATTGACAACAAAACCGGCAACGTCTTTCTTGGAAAAATTATAGTCCATCCCAATTTTACCACTATGATAATTTCCCTGCCAATGCGGACGGGAAAGCTGGTCGATTGTATTCTTTAATGTCGTTTTATCGGTTTCAAATATTTTCCGATCGATTGTAAGGTCATTATACCCTTCATAGTAACCACCATTGTAATTTCCAAAGATGTTTAGTTTATTATTCCTGTAATTTACATTCAGGCTGCCATTGAACCTACCATATAAGCCTTGTGTATAATTTGCATTTGCAGAGCCGTTCATTCCTCTCACTATCCCTTTTTTTGTTTTTATATTGATAATGCCCGAATTACCAGCCGCATCATACTTTGCCGGAGGGTTGGTCATAATTTCGATTTGCTCCAGGCTGGTGCTTTGCATATTTTTCAATAGGTTGGCAAGATCTGTACCGCTCAGGTAAGTGGGCTTTCCGTCAATCATGATCATCACTCCCGTTTTTCCTTTCAGGCTGATGTTACCATCATTATCCACCGTTACACCAGGTGATTTTTCAAGCAGCTCCAAAGCGTTTAAGCCAGTGTTTGTTTGTGAAGCTTCTACATTCACGACCATTTTACCTGCCTTTTGTTCAATCAACGGCTTCCTGGATGTAACAGTTATACCATCTATCGATTTGGCAACCGGTATCAGTTCGATTGTTTTTACAAATACATTAGGCTGGACAGCGGTAACTTCAACTATTTCCGAATAACCTGGTTGATGACCAACAGCGGAAATGAAAACCAGGTATTTTCCTTCAGGAATATTTTCAAATTCAAATTTTCCTGTTTTATCAGCTATTGCAATCTTGGCAACAGTAGAATCATTCGCCCTTATCAGGGTAATAGTTGCAGATTCTATGGTTTTCTGGCTACCATCGATAACAGAGCCTGTTATTTTACCAACTTTTGTCTGTGCCATGGTTTTAAGAGAAAGAAAGGTAAATAAAACCATCAGCAGCGTTAATAATTTTCTCATTTTCAATTCGATTTATAGATTAGTACTTGTTTTTAATTATTACAATCCAAAAATAAGTACTTTGTATTGCATAGATCATTGTTTTGAATTGAACGGCCGTTTTTGAGGATAACCGGCCGTGCATCAGGTACAGGAAGTTTGACGGTACACTTAAAAAGTGGTTACAAAAACTATTGTGATTAGGATGAACGAAGAAAATATGAGATAAGCGGTCTTGCAGAAAGCGCAAGTCTAATTCCTGGCTTAAAACTTATAATCCAAACTCTTCTTTGATTTCATCATGATAAGTGCGGCCTGAAGTTATTCGTGTTAACGATTTGTCATCCATAATAAAGAGGTAGCGGCCGTTCAGGTGCTTGTGCATCTCTTTTATTTTTTCCTTATTAATAATATAGGACTTTTGAATGCGGAAGAAACCGGCCGGGAGTTTTTCAGATAATGCTGTCAGTGATTGATCAGTAAGGTATTTCTGGTTTTCTGTATTGTAAATGTAAACGTATTTATCCTGCGCTTCCATATAAACTATACTTTCGAATCTAAGGAGCATAATCCGGTCCCCGCTTTTTATTGATAATGCACTTGGCTTTGGCGGGGCTTTCAATTGACTAATAATTTCCTGAAGGCCGGTACTATTTATGCTGCTGTTCAACCGTCCGAATTGTTTTAGCTTTTCAATACTCTGGTATAAGCGTTCATCTTTAATTGGTTTCAACAGGTAGTCGATAGAAAAAGACTCAAAGGCTTTAATAGCATATTGTTCATAGGCTGTCGTAAAAATTATATTAGGCCGGTAACTAAGCTTTTCAATCACTTCAAAACCTGTAAGGTCCGGCATTTGTATATCCAGAAAAATGAGATCAGGCTTCTGCATTTCAATCTTTGTTATAGCCTCCCTCCCATTTCCCGCTTCATCGATTATAGTCACAACATGACTATAATCTCCCAACAGGTTTCTAATCAGCCGGCGGGCAGCAGGTTCATCATCGATCACTATAGCTCTAAACGGTTGCTTCATTTTTAATCAGTTTGTGAATGCGGATAGAAACTTCCTTATAAGGTTCATTCCGGAAAAAGATTTCATAACTATTGGGAAAAAGCAAATCCAGTTTATCAAACACGCTTTTTACACCATAACCGGGCATTAACTGGTCTGGAAATAAAGGACCATTATCAGCAATGTTTAACACGAGGGTATTATTCTCTCTTTTCACTTCCAGCTTTATTTCTGTCATTTTGCCGGTTTGTTTTAAACCATGTTTTACGGCATTTTCTACCAAAGGCTGCAGGATAAACCTTGGTACCAGGTAATAGCCGGCATGCTGATCAATGCTTACCGAATAATTGAGATTATCTTCAAATCTTATCTTTTCTATCTGCAGGTACACTTCAGTCATGGTCACTTCATCATTTACAGTTGCAAAATTGTTATTACTGTAGTTAATGCTATAACGAAACAAATCTGCCAACGCAATTGTCATTTGCCTTGCCTTGCGCCCATCCGTCACCGATAAATCGGCAATTGAATTCAATGCATTATATAAAAAATGAGGGTTGACTTTTGAGTGAAGGGCATCCAACTCTGCTTTGGATTTTAGTTGTAGTAATTTAGATACTTCCAGCTCTTTTTCACTTAGTTTCTTTTCCCGCTCAAGGTTCACATAACTCATCGCCACATAAATAAAGCCACACATGCTGCCCGTATAAAAATTAAACAGCAGGGTTAACTCAAGCCCTTTAAAAGAACCTCCGTTACCGAAATAATTCACTGGTACCCCTGTCAGCATCGTGCATATAATTATTGTCGATAATACAATAAACATCCTGTTACGAAAGCTTTTTCCCTGCACCCATTTTAAACGTGAGATAAAATAGGTTGTATTAAAAACAAAAAGCGACATAATTGTAAAGGCCCAATATTCAATTATAAATATCTGGACAAAATTTCCATTTTTTACCGCTTCAAACATTTCCCGGTTAGTTGGTGAGATAGCAAGGCCCATAGAAATTGCAATCATCCAGACCACAATATTCTTACGCAGCCATTCTATTTTTATCATCCGGGTGAAAAGCGAATTAAACCTGGTCAGAAGATAAAGCCCAAACACCAGCATGCCGGAAGAAAACAAGATGATAAAAAGCAAAATGCCGAAGTTGGGATATTTCATAACTGCCAAATTAGTAAAAAGCAAACCACCCGCTTTATTCTATTCGCCAACTGCCCGGTTTAAGGTGTGAACTGATTATATTGCAGCTAAATTTCGCAGATGACAATTGATTTCAGGTCAGATACAGTTACCCAACCTACTAAAGGCATGCTCGATGCAATGATGAAAGCCAATGTGGGGGATGATGTATTTGGCGAAGACCCTTCTATTAATGAACTGGAAACTTATGCAGCTTCCCTTTTCTCTATGGAAGAAGGTCTCTTCTGCCCTTCCGGCACAATGACGAATCAGATCGCTATTAAATGCCATACCCAGCCTGGCGATGAAGTAATTTGTGATGAAAGTGCGCATGTCTATCAATATGAAGGAGGAGGTATCGCTTTCAATGCCGGTGCTTCTGTAAAACTATTATCCGGTGACCGCGGTCGTATTACGGCAGAACAGGTTGCTGAATCTATCAATGCTGATGATAACCATAAGGCACACACGAGCCTTGTTTGCCTGGAAAATACAAGTAACCGGGGAGGCGGTAGTTGCTATGACTTTGATGAAATAAAAAAGATCAGGAAAGTATGTACTGATAATAAACTTGCTTTACACCTGGATGGAGCAAGATTATTCAATGCGTTGGTGGCAAAAAAAGAAACACCAAAACAATACGGTGAAATATTTGACAGCATTTCTATTTGCCTCAGTAAAAGTTTAGGATGTCCTGTCGGAAGTATATTATTAGGGAAAAAGGATTTTATAAAAAAAGCAAGACGGGTACGCAAGGTATTCGGGGGGGGCATGCGGCAGGCAGGGTTTTTAGCAGCTGCCGGCATTTATGCATTGAAAAACCATGTTAGCCGTCTCGCAGAAGATCATACACATGCGCGGTTGATAGCAGAAGCATTATCGAAAAAAGATTTTGTAATGAACCTGTTGCCGGTCGAAACCAATATTATCCTATTTACCACGGCCGCGCCATATACGGCAAAATCAGTCGTTCAACGAATGAAAGAAAATAATATAATTGGTTATGCTATTGCTGCAACTAAAGTAAGAATGGTTACTCATCTTGATATCCGGCCGGAAATGGTTCAGCGTACAATTGAAACAATAAAACATTTATAATTCAAACTATAAATCAACTATGTTCCCGAAAATCGACACAACTTCCACAGAAGCATGGAAACAATTACAGGAGCATTATGAACAGGCTAAATCTATACAGATAAAAGATCTGTTCAAGAATGATCCCGATCGTTTTGCAAAGCTTTCATTGCAAACCGGTGAAATACTCTTCGATTATTCTAAAAATATTATTACCGGGGAAACGCTCCGGTTACTGCAGCAACTGGCTAAGGAAACAAATGTGAAAGAAGCTATTGAAGCCATGTTCAATGGTGAAAAAATCAATGAAACCGAAAACCGGTCGGTCTTACATGTTGCGTTAAGAAATTTTTCCAAAGAACCTGTTTATTCAGACGGAAAAGATGTGATGCCGGAGGTAAGGAAAGTACTTCGCAAAATGAAAAAATTCAGTGAAGGCATCCATAGCGGGGAGCACCGTGGGTATACCGGAAAGAAAATAAAATATATTGTAAACATCGGCATTGGTGGCAGCGACCTGGGCCCTTTTATGGTAACCGAAGCATTAAAACCTTATTGGGTAGAGGGTATCGAAACGTATTTTGTATCGAATATCGACGGAACAAATATTGCGGAAACATTAAAGAAAGTAAGCCCTGAAAGAACTCTGTTCCTGATTGCTTCAAAAACATTCACAACCCAGGAAACCATGACCAATGCACATACGGCAAGGCTATGGTTTCTGAAAAAAGCAAAAGATGAAAAGCATATAGCCAAACATTTTGCCGCTTTATCTACCAATGAAACAGAAGTAGTAAAGTTTGGTATTGACAAGAAAAACATGTTTGAGTTTTGGGACTGGGTGGGCGGCCGTTATTCTTTGTGGAGCGCTATTGGCCTTTCCATTGTACTTACTATTGGATACAAGAATTTTGAACAGTTACTAAAAGGCGCTTACGATACCGACAATCATTTCAGGAATACTTCTTTCGAAAAAAACATACCGGTGATCATGGCCCTTGTTGGTTTATGGTATACCAGTTTTTTTGGTTCACAAACAGAAGCTATTCTTCCTTATGATCAATACATGCACCGTTTCCCTGCCTATTTTCAGCAGGGAAATATGGAAAGCAATGGTAAAAGCGTCGACCGCAAGGGAAAGAAATTAGATCATAACTCTGGTCCGGTTATTTGGGGTGAACCCGGTACAAACGGGCAGCATGCCTTTTACCAGCTAATCCACCAGGGAACGGTTTTGATACCCTGCGATTTCATTGCGCCGGCGCAAACCCATAATCCTATTGGTGATCATCATGTGAAACTGCTTTCTAATTTCTTTGCACAAACAGAGGCATTGATGAATGGCAAGAAGCCGGAAGAAGTAAGGGCTGAACTTGTAAAATCAGGAATGGATGAAGAACATATAGAAAAGTTATTGCCATTTAAGGTCTTTCCCGGTAACCGTCCTACCAATTCTTTTCTTATAAAAAAGATAACCCCATTCAGTTTAGGTCAGCTGATTGCCTTATACGAACACAAGATTTTTGTACAGGGTGTTATTTGGAATATTTTCAGTTTTGATCAATGGGGCGTTGAATTGGGAAAGCAATTAGCCAATAAAATTTTGCCGGAACTACAAGATGGTAACAGCGTCTCCAACCATGATGCTTCTACCAATGGACTTATCAATGCCTATAAGAAAATGAGACGGTAATTACCTGTTTTGAAAAAAAATTCCGGCTACCCCCGTCTTTATTTCTGGTTGTGTGGCAAGGTTCATATAGGTTTTATTTTTGAACCATAGTTGCAACACCGAAACCGATAGGTGGCTTTTTGGTAATGGCCGACGGAAATCACTTTACGCAATGAAAAAGTATAAAGCCGCAGGAAAATTGAAATAATCCTGCCAACCCGGCGTTTATACCAGATAGAGGATTCCGCAGAACTGATACTGTGAAAAACCTTTTCATAAAATCGTATCCAATCTATGAAAGCCAAAATTTTACTTTCTCTTTCATTTTTTAGTTCGTTTTTTACTGTTACTGCCCAGAGTTTATACGAAGTTACCCTTACTGAAAAGACGGTTAAATCTTCCCTTATCATTGAAGGTAAAGTTGTTGATCAAACCAGTTTCTGGAATGCAAAACATACAATGATTTATACTTCCAGTAAAGTAGAGATTTATAAAATTTTTAAAGGCAGCTATGATAAGGATACGCTTGAGATCATCACAGAAGGAGGTAGTGTAGGATATGAAGTTGTAGAATCGAGTGAGACATTGCGTTTGTATAAAAACCAGTCTGGTGTATTTTTTCTGTTTCCAAACAGTCTAAGTATCCGCTCACCAGCAACGGGTGATATTTTATGGGATGTGTACAGCAGTTCCCAGGGCTTTATTCATTATGATTTGGGGAAAGGTACTGCAAGTGCTCCCTTTGTTAAGTATAGAAATATAATGACTGATCTTTATAATGAAATAAAGGTTAAAACAAGAAAAGAATACATTAATAAAAAACCTGGATTTTCGGTTAACGCATTCATTCAAAAAAATAATGCAAAAGGACTTGCGGTCCTGGGGCCCAGTATAAGTTCCTTTTCACCGGCGATTGTGAATGCCGGTGCCCTGTTGGATCCTGCCAATAATGTACTCACTATAAACGGGGCGGGTTTTGGTACAGGCTCCGGGAATGCTGCCGTATTATTCGACGATGCGGATGATGGGTCCGGCGGGACTCCCTTCACCATTGCATACAACGACCCTCTGATCATTTCCTGGAGTAATACACAGATACAATTACGGGTACCAACTAAAGCGGGCACCGGTGCACTGATTGTGCAGGATGCAGCGAGTGTTCAGGCCATAGCCCCCTCAAATCTTGAAGTACTTTATTCAATACAGACTGCTTCCTTTTCCTTTTCGGGAAACAATTATACAAAAGAGGTAAACCTGATTGACGATAATAGTACTGGTGGTTACACAATTTTCTATTCCACTAATACAGCCGGCGGGGGGGTAAATTTTGATACAGATCCCGCTAAACAAACTTTTCAAAGGGCATTGACAACCTGGAAAGAAACGGCTGGGTATAATATAAAAGAAGGCGGAACAACCAACAACCAAGCCAGTAATGTGAGTGATGGCGTGAACACGATTATGTTTGATAACCTGAATACCGGAAGGGCTCCCCTTGCGGCAGGCGTGCTTGCAACCTGCTACAGTTTTATGACTACCTGCCCGGTTAGCTTTACTACTAACCAGATTGAAAAAACAGAATTCGATGTAGTGATAAGAAATGCCGGCGTTTCTTCCGGTTCAGCAACCTTTACAAATGGCCCCTGCCCGCCCAATAGTTCAGACTTCCATCAGACAGACCTTGAATCTGTGATTTTACATGAATTGGGGCATGCTATTAACCTGGGCCATATTAACGACAGTTACCAGGGGCCTTCGGTCGGGCAGATTAATCCCAATAAGCTGATGAATTATGCAATCGTGAACAGTGTTAGAAGAACGACACCTGATTATTCTGCAAAAGCCGGGGCTTTATATGCCATCACTCCCCAGGGATCTGTAGCCGGCTCCTGTACTTCTATGGGTGAAATGACTCCTCTTTCTACAATCAGTGAATCAAAAGATAATTGCCCGGCATCTTTCCCATCGTCTCCTATAGTGAATGGAACCACGGTCAGCTTTGATCTTGTTCATGCAGGCAGTAACCGTTTTGTTGATCCAGGCTATACTCAGGTAAGATGCGACGGACTTGGTGCCAGTATCACGAACAATGCCTACTATGCTTTTAAAACAAACCCGGCTGGTGGAATATTATCTTTAGTAGTGAGCGGCTATAGTACAACACCCGCGGCGCTTGCGACATGTCCCCAGGTTTATGGAGGTGTGCCGGTTACCGGTATACGTCTTGCTTTATACCAGGCAAGTTCCTGTCCTTCTACAGGTGCTTTCCCGACGCCTGTAACTTGCCAGATTTTCAGTGGCAACGGCACTTTACCGAATATAACAGGGCTTTCGGCAAATACAAATTACCTGCTTTATCTGGAAGGGGTGGAAAACACCAAAGCTGCTTTTTCACTGACATTCGGAGGCTCTGTATTGCCTGTAAAATTCCAGGGGTTTACCGGCAAAGTTGTCAATAATTTTAACGAGCTTAACTGGAGTATTGGCTTTTATGCCGACATCACCAAACTGGTTCTTGAAAAAAGCGCCAATGGGATTGACTACTACGGTATAGATTCTATTTCCGCAAATAACCTATCACCGGAAGGGAATTATAACGATAACAATCCTTTACAGGGAAATAATTTTTACAGGCTTGCAGCTATAAATAATGACGGTAGCAAACAATTTTCTTCCATTGTAGTTCTTGCAAGGGATGATCATTTCCTGGCAACTTTATACCCTAACCCGGCAAGTACCACTTTAAACATCCAGGTGTCCGCAAAAGAAAAGGGCCGGTATGCTTTTGATATTTACAATTCCTCGGGACAAACAATACATCGGGCTACCATTGATATTGTTCAGTTAAACCAGGTAATAAAAATACCGCTGAATAGCTTTGCAAAAGGAGTCTACTTCCTGAAAATAAGAAATGACAAAAGTGAAGTGGTACAAAATTCAACCTTTACAATAGCCCACTGATAAAAAGAGCGGAGCGTGTAACACGCTCCGCTCTTTTTATATCTAACTTTTTTAAAAACTTACCATTTATCTACTTCCTCACTTGCTGAAGCATCAGCCACTTTGGCGGCTGTTTCTACTACAGGAGCTTCCACTTTCGCAGCAGCCACTACAGGTGCAGCTTCTCTTACTTCTCCATCGATGCCTGCATCATCATGATCACCGGCAACTTCATCATGATTAAA
>JAFDYH010000205.1:0-3372 GCA_018267535.1 Bacteroidota bacterium | reverse complement strand
AATGCTTTAATAAATTTATTGAAGTCTTCTTTATACAAAAATATCTTGTGCCTGTCGTAACCATTATCATCAAATCGTTTGCGGCTTTCTGTAATTGTAAGATAGTAGTCATTCCCTCTTGTTGTTCTCACATCAAAAAAATAAGTCCTTCTTTTACCGGCCCTGATCCTTTTGCTGTAGATGCTCTCCATTTTCTTGTCATTGTTTTCGTACGCCACAGTTGTAAAATTTTGCAGTTAATTAATTCTTTTGGTTTCAGAATTCACAAATATAATTATGTTTTTGACACTGCCAAATTTGCGTAGGGATAAGAATTGGCAGGAAATGCAAGGAAGAAACAGAGAATTGTGGAAGACTGCCAGAATAAACTGAGGAAATACCGAACAAGTGTAAGCAATACCTCCCGGATACTAAGGGCAGCAGTCCTTTTATTTAATTAGCGTTGCTTTTTTCCTGTTCTTGTTGCCTTGCATAAAGCTCGGCATAATAGCCATTCTTTGCCAGCAATGATTCATGGGTACCGGTTTCGACTATTCTGCCTTCGTCCAGTACGACAATTTTATCAAAATGAAAGAGGGAAAAAATACGATGGGTTATAATCAGGGCCGTTCTTCCTTCCAGGTAAGTATATAAGTTCCCGATTATCTCCTGCTCCGTTTTAGCATCCACCGCACTAAGACAGTCGTCAAAAATGACAAAGCCGGGATCTTTTATCAAAGCCCTTGCTATTGAAATACGCTGCTTTTGCCCTCCACTGAGTGTAACCCCCCTCTCTCCAACCATCGTATTGTATTTCTCCGGAAACTGTTCCACTTCCCTGTACACACTTGCATGTATAGCCGCTTTTTCAACATCACCTTTATCATTTTGCCGTAATCCAAATCGGATATTATTAGTAATTGTATCACTGAATAAAAAAACATCCTGTGGCACATAGCTAACCTGCTCGCGGAATGAATACAAGTCAAGTGAACGGATATCTTTATCATCAATTTTTATTGTTCCTCCGGTTGTATCATACATACGCAGCAGCAACTGAGCTACTGTTGTTTTACCGCTACCGGTTCTGCCCACTATCGCTACCTTCTCTCCTTTCTTTATTTCAAGGTTAAAATTTTGAAGGGCTTTTATTCCCGTATGAGGATAAACAAAATCTACACGGCTGAAAGAAATATTTCCTTCCACTTCAATTTTTTCAGGTTTTGCCGGGTTATGAATACCAGGTTCTGTTTTTAGGAATTCATTTAAGCGTTTCTGCGATGCCGATGCCCGCTGAATCATACTGGCCGTCCACCCGATTGCACTTACCGGGAACATGAGCATATTTATATAAACGATGAATTCTACAATAGCTGCCAGGCGTGTCGGATCAGGGTTCTCCAGGTAATACAAACTACCCATCATTATAGTAATTAAAGTGCTTAACCCTATAATCAAAGTCATGGAAGGAAAATAAATAGCTTCCAGTTTTGCAAGTCCAATGGCATTCTGCTTGTAGGCTTCGCAATTCTTTTCAAAAAAGCCGAACATTGTTTTTTCCTGCACAAACGATTTTATAACCCGTATGCCCGAATATGATTCTTGCGCATTCGTGGTAAGGTCAGACAACAAAGCCTGTATCTTTTCACTTTTTTTATGAATAATACTATTAACATAATAGATAATAAAAGCAAGTAGGGGTAAAGGCGCCAGTACATAAAGCGTAAGTAATTTATCCCTGTGAAACATATAAAATACGCTCAGAGAAATCAGCGTAATAAGGTTGACCAGGTACATAATTGCAGGACCCGAAAACATTCTCACACGGCTTACGTCTTCGGCTATGCGGCTCATTAAGTCACCTGTGCTATGTGTTTTATAAAAAGCCGTATCTAATTTCTGATAATGAGTATACACTTCATTTTTCTGATCGTACTCGATATGACGGCTCATCACAATAATTGTTTGCCGCATCAGGAACATAAAAAAACCGCGGAGCAAAGCCAGCATAAGAATGGTGATACCGCACAACAGAACAATCCGGGAGATACTAAGATCAGCCGACTTTACTTTTTTAATAAAGAGATTGACGAGATAATCGTATTTAGCCTGTTTTTCCGTATGGCTTGCTGACAAATGGGTTTGTACATGATCGACCACAAAGCCGGTAACCTGAGGCGACAATACGGCAAAATAGTTGGAAACAATGATAAAGATGATCCCGATTCCCAGCCGGATACGGTATTTCCAAAAATATTTATTCAGCGCTTTGAGATGCTTCACAAGAAAATTTGTATAAAGTTAATGGAGATAAAGATTCCATTTATCACAAGCCTCAAACCCTTTGATTAAAATAAAAAATATGAAGATGATTTTCTAAACGGAACTAATTTATTCAGTCTGGTGAAAAAACAGGCGATTAGTATAGTGTTTAAGATTGCAATCTTATTTCCACTTTTTTGTCATCGCCTTAATTTTATTACCTAAAAAATCAAACAAATCATGACGGTTACCCATCAAGCATTTTTTTAAAATCGCCGGGGGTAACCCCCTTGGCCAATTTAAAGAGTTTATTAAAATTAGAAACACTTTTAAAACCGGAAAGGTACCCTATAGCCCCAATTGTTTCATCACTCTGAGATAATAGCTTGCAAGCATTCGCAATCCTTACTGTATTTACAAACTCCACAAATGTTTTTTGTGTGCGGGCTTTAAAATACCGGCAAAAAGCCTGCTTATTCATATTACCAATTGAAGCAATTTCAGTCAGTTCTATTTCTTTAGAAAAATTTTCAAAAATATATTTAATAATCCTGTCGAAGCGCTCATTATCTTTTGCACTATACGTGTTGGTATAACCGTTACTAGCAATCATTGCATACTCCGAGGTATGACAAAGTATTTCAAATATTTCCATTAAGTGGGCCACCTGAATAAATCCTGTGGTATCTCCCACTCTTAGTAAAAGACTTTTTAATTTCTCCCTGGTTTCTCCATAAAACAACAAACCTCTTTTAGCGGTTAATAATAGCGAAGAAAGCCTGCTGGTATTTGTAAAGTTTGATAACAATTCTTCTATCTTACAAGGATCAAAGAATAAGGTAATTGATTCAGCGTTTGGCTTTGGTTCATCGCCTGTCGCAATAGCATTACTTGCGCTATGCCAGGCATGGGGCAAATTCGCCCCTAATAAGGTAAGCTCGCCCGAACTGTAATTCTCAATATTGTCGCCCATTATCCGCCTTCCACAACTTTCAATTATATAAGTCAACTGGCATTCATTATGAAAATGGAAACCGGAATAAAAAACGGGTTGATTAACCTTCACAATCCAATACACTTTAGATTGTTCACTATTTATAGCTTTTGCAAATACTGGCTTCATTATAAAAG
>JAFDYH010000204.1:1568-4890 GCA_018267535.1 Bacteroidota bacterium | reverse complement strand
GAATGCATATCATTCAAAGCCGTTGCCGGATTTCCTTTTACCAAAGGGAAACTGAATAGCTGAAAAAAGCCTGTATCAACTATATTTCCGCTCTTCATTATTTTTCTTTCTCCGACAGATAGTAAGAGATTGTTGTCCCAGTTTACACGAACAGCTCTTTCCACTTCAGGCAACTCATGTTCCATTGTGCGTGCAAGAATCTTGGGTGTGGTATTCCACGACCATATTTTACCATTGTCAATTTTTGCTTTGTTCCAGGCTTCATAGATCCTGTCTTTCTTTTCATGAAACTGGTCGTAACTGATTTCATTCTTTATCCATAAAAAAATAAGAATAGCGCTGGCCATACCGACAGCCAAACCCGTAATGTTGATGAATGAAAAGCCTTTGTTACGAAGCAGGTTCCTGTATGCTACTTTAAAAAAATTCCGGATCATCTGATTTTGGTTGTGATAATAAAGTTTATGTTCCTGTTTTTGAGTTGCTGCAAGCTGAATAGCGGACAAACTGCACAAGAGTGCGACGCAACAGCCGCTAAATAGTTACTCAAAATCCGGGTTCATAAAAAATTATTTTCAGTATTAATAAATAATAAAAAATAAGGATAGATATGTGTTAATACTGACTAATTGGATGCCGGAAAGCGATGTAAATGATTTACAAGGTTCTAACTACAAATGATGTACGAACTCGTTCGTTTTCGTACAGAAACTGTCCGGTTTTGATACAGATCGTGAAAGGAAAATGTGCTTTAAAAGTTTTCAAGTATCAATCGTAAATATCATGCTAATGACAGTTTCATTTGCTTTGTAACAAATTGGTTTAAGATCTGACAATAAACTATTCTGTCCTTAAGCTTTTAACCGGGTTTGCCAGCGCTGCTCTTACTGCACGATACCCCACCGTTATCCATGCAATAATCAATGACGATACAATCGCAAGGATAAATACGCCAACGCCTATATGTATGCGATAAACAAAATTCTGCAGCCACCCATTCATAAAATACCAGGCTACCGGAACGGCGATAATGAATGCAATGCTGATTAATAAGGTAAACTCTTTGGAAAACATAACAACAATACTGCCCACACTTGCCCCCAATACTTTACGGATACCTACTTCTTTTGTTTTTTGTACGGCCATATACGATACCAATCCATACAAGCCAAGGCAACTGATAAAGATGGCTATGCCCGCAAATATTTTGTACAATAAAGACAGTTGTGTTTCCTGCCGGTAAAAACGTTCAATGGTTTCATCTGTAAAATGGCTGGTAAAGGCATATTCAGGATATGTACGTTCCCAAAGCTTTTGTACCTGTGCGGTTGTTGATGCAATATTATTGGTGCGCAACTTTACAGCCAGTGTAAAGTAATTATTACGGGCGGATGTTATGGTCAGTGGTTTAATTTCTTCACGAAGGGAATTGGTTTTAAAATCTTTCACCACGCCGACTATCGGTAACCAATGACCGCTGCCAATTCTTAATTGCTTACCGATCATTTTCTGCGGGTCAGTTACGCCAACTTTTTTCATCAATGTTTCATTAACCATTACTTCACGAATGGTATCGCTGGGACTGTAGGCTTTGCCAGCTATTACCTGCAGGCCGAATGTTTTTATATAATCTTCGTCACCGTATTTAAAGAAAGTGGGGAAGTCCTCGTCGTCTTTATGGTCAAATGCAAAATTGGAAGCCCAGTTATTATCTGATGATGCCTCATCGCTCGCGAATGAAACGCTGACAATACCTGGGTTTTGCAGTAATTGATCCTTTAATGGTTTCATTCTTGCAAGGTTAGCGCTGTCGCTGTAAGAAGGCAGGATTAGTATGGCTTCTTTATTAAAACCTAAATCAGCATTACGCACAAAATTCATCTGGCTGATGGCTACAATAGTACCAATAATCAGGATTTGCGAAATAGCAAACTGCGTTACAACCAATACTCTCCTTAATGATAAACCGCCAATATTCGCTGAACTGATTTTACTTTTAATAGCCAATACAGGCTGGAAGCCCGACATGATCATGGCAGGGTAAGTGCCGGATAATAATGTTACCACAATCAATATCACTAATAAGAAAAGCACACTACCTGTACTAAGCAGGCTTATGTCTTTTGGTACACTGGCTACATTCGACAGGTAAGGGATAGAAACTTTAGCAATAATTATCGCCAATACAATGGATAGCAGAACAAGCAGGAAGGTTTCACCAATTACCTGCCCTATCAACTGACCACGGCTGCTTCCCATTACTTTGCGGATGCCAACTTCTTTACTTCGCCCTACTGCCTGGGCTGTTGAAAGATTTATAAAATTGATGGAGGCCATGATAATAATGAGTATACCGATTAAAGAAAGCGTCCAGAGAATTGTTTTGCTGCTGCTGTGGTCACCGAGCGTACCATATCTATAATCAAAATGCATTTCATTTAACGGTTGCAGTATTTCTTCTGTTTTGTTACGGGCATTCGGATTAAAATGTTTTGTTGTAAACGTTTTTAATTGACTTTTTATGGTAGCCACGTTGACGTGCTGAGGCAGTAGTACATATACCTGGTGGTTGCTGCTCAGGCTGCCCCATTCTTTACTATAGCCATATCTTTCACCGTAACGCTTAAAGGTTTCATAGGAGATAAACCCTTTTATGGGGAAGTCGGAATTTTTGGGAATATCATCAATGATACCATTTACTTTAAGCAGGACCGTATTATCTAATTTTAAAAACTTCCCTGTTGCGTTTTTCCAATCACCAAAATATTTGCTGGCGGAAGTTTTATCCAATACAATACTTGTTGGATCACTTAAGACCTGCGCATTTCCCGCTAACCATTTCGCATCGAAAATGTCAAAGTACTCCGGCTGTGCAAATACGATATTGTTGTCTTCAATAAATTTTTTGCTTGTAGCTACGTCGCTGTTCGGATTATCGCCGAGCACCGTTACCTGGCTGCCGTAAGTTGAATTGATCGCCGCGATTTTTTCAAACTGCGGAAAATCTGTTTTTAACGCATCTACAGCGGGGGTTGGTATGCCCGGGTTGTATTGCTCGCCACCATCGCTTGTTTTTGTATGAGTAACGATACGGTAAATCCGGCTATAGTTTTTTTGAAATTGATCATAACTCAATTCATACTGGACTACGATAAAGATCAGCAAACAAGCAGCAATACCCACTGCAAGCCCTGCAATATTAATAGCTGAATACGCTTTGTGCCTCAGCAAATTTCTCCATGCGATTTTAAAATAGCTCCTGATCATATGTATTGTTTAATCTTATTTTAGATTTCGTATCCTGGTTATTTTTGAATTACTT
>JAFDYH010000204.1:987-1493 GCA_018267535.1 Bacteroidota bacterium | reverse complement strand
CCGTGGGTTATTTTTCTTTGTTGTATTTACTCCAACAATGTATTCACGATTCACATCTTACGAAACAATCATTCCGTTCTCAAACTTTTCACCGGGTTTGCCATCGCTGCTTTTATCGCCTGGAAGCTGATTGTTGCCAGGGCAATAACGACGGATAATACACCTGCAATTGCGAATACCCACCATCCGATATTTACACGATAGGCAAAATCCTGCAACCATGTATGCATAGCCCACCAGGCGAGGGGAAATGCAATCAATGCGGCTATTAAAACTAATTTCAAAAAATCAACGGATAGCATTTTTACAATAGTACCCGCTGATGCCCCCAATACCTTGCGTATACCGATCTCCCTTGTACGTTGCTGTGTGGAATAAGCAGCTAATCCCAGTAACCCGATACAGGCAATAAAGATTGCCAGCGATGAAAAGAAAGTAAATATCTTTTGTGTAGTTTGCTCGGCGAGATATTGCTGTTCTACAATTTTATCCAGGAATGTATAATG
>JAFDYH010000204.1:0-890 GCA_018267535.1 Bacteroidota bacterium | reverse complement strand
GCTAATCCCATCTGGTCATTAAACCGGGCCGAACTTGTAAATAGGAGCGGAGTTATTGCCTGGTGCAATGATTGATAGTGAAAGTCTTTCAATACACCGATAACTGTATATATATATTGTTCACCATTGCGACCATTATAAAAATCTTCGGGGCTTGTTAAGCGTGTACCAATCGGGTTTTTCAAGCCCAGTTCTGCTACCGCTTTTTCATTCAGAACAACGGCCAGGGAATCCGTAGGAAAATCTTTCGAGAAGAAACGGCCTTCCTTCATTTGCAGGTCGAGCAATTGCTGATATTGTTCGTCAGTGATAATTCCACGGCCTGTCATAGGTTCTTTGTTTCCCATCACTGCCCAGCTTACACCAAAATAATTTTCCTGGCCGGGCAAGGCGCTGGTACTCGTTACCTCTTCTACCCCTTGTATCCGCTTTAATTCTGTCTTGAATGATTTTGTTTTATCGTTCAGCAAATCGGCTCTTTCAATAATTATTGTATTTGATTTATCAAAACCTAACTGGTTACCATTCGTCATAAAATTCATCTGCGTGTTTACAACGATGGTACAAACGATTAATATTACAGAAATAGCAAATTGAAAAATCACCAATCCATTTCTCAATGCCAACCCATACGAGCCCGATTTGAATTTGCCTTTTAATACCTGTATGGGTTTGAAAGAAGAAAGAACCAGTGCAGGATATAAGCCTGCAGCGAAACCGGTGATCACAGTGAGCAAAACCATGATGATTATATTCTTCGCCGTAAAGAATACGGATAAGGCCAGGTGCTTTCCGGAAACCTGGTTGAAGAAGGGGAGTAGCAGGAATACAAGCAGCAACGCCAGTATCATGCTAAATGTACTCAAGAGGACGGATTCTATAAGAAACTG
>JAFDYH010000203.1:3646-3990 GCA_018267535.1 Bacteroidota bacterium | reverse complement strand
CTCCGGCAATATCAGCACTCAACAGCCGTTAGATGGGCAGCAAAAATACTGATTTGTACTGCTTATTGGCTATTTTTGTCCATCCTGCTTTAGCTTGTAAAGCAGGCTATCCCATTACATTGTAAATTCAGTATCATGACTCAATCCGGAAAAGCGTCTATCAAACGCGGAAAGCCTTCCTATTTTATGGCCATCCTGGGTGTTACCCTCGTACTCTTTGTTCTCGGCCTGGTTGGCTGGATCACGATCAACTCCCGCAAAATGATGCAGTATTTTAAAGAAAGTGTGAAAGTGCAGGTGTTTCTTCAGCCCAATATTAAAGACACAGCCCGGGAAAGCCTGCA
>JAFDYH010000203.1:0-3557 GCA_018267535.1 Bacteroidota bacterium | reverse complement strand
GATAATTCATTGTTGCCTACCAGTATCGATTTTACTTTAAAAGAAGAATATGTTGACTCCAGCAAGCTGGCAGAAATAAAGGCGGATATTTCTCAATACCCGATTGTAGATGTGGTAAAATATCCGAATGCTGTAGTAGGCCAGATGCAGAAAAATTTTCGTATAGCCAGTACCGTATTGATTGTTATTGCTGTCCTGATGGCAATAGCGGTAATTGTACTGATCGATAACACCATCCGCCTCGCCATGTTCAGCAACCGCTTCCTGATTAAAACCATGCAGATGGTTGGCGCCACCCGTTGGTTTATCGCCAAACCGCTGGATACAAGGGCGATTATTAATGGGGCCATCAGTGGTATAATCGCTATCGCCGGGCTGTACGCAGCTATTTTATTTTCTGAAAAATTAGTTCCTTACCTGCAAACCCTGCATGATAATAAAATGCTGTTTCTTTTATTCTTTGTATTGATGATATTGGGCATCAGCATTACCCTTTTCAGCACGCACCGCAGCGTAATCAAATATTTGAGGCTGAAGCTGGATGAACTGTACTAAAAATGAATCACCTCCCCATAGCTATCAGGAGGTGAACGATGAACGACAATTTCGGGTTAATTATTTATCATTCACTATTAGCTTCTCACAAAATTCCTATATTGCGCCACTAAACGAATTCCCATGGAAAAGAAAACAACGCAAGGCTCCATGTTTACAAAGGAAAATTACATTTGGATGGCTGTAGGGGCCCTTGTGATAGCGCTGGGTATGATATTAATGTCCGGTGGCAAAAGTGACAATCCGGCTGTGTTTGATGAAAAGCAAGTGTATAGCACCACGAGAATTACTATTGCCCCGATTCTTATTCTAATAGGATTGGGACTTGAAATTTTCGCTATTTTTAAAAAACCAAAAGGATAAATAATTCCGTTTACATGCTGATAGCATAAATGAATAGAGTGATGTATCGCCGATGCATCACTTTCTTTTTATAGCAATCATATCAATTACAACCCATTGATTCATGAGTATCATCCAGGCAATTATCATCGCGATAGTAGAAGGTATTACCGAGTTTCTGCCCGTTTCCTCTACCGGGCATATGGTTATTACTTCCTCCATTATGGGGATAGAGGCGGATCCGTTTGTAAAGTTGTATGAAGTCGTTATACAGCTCGGCGCAATTTTGTCTGTTGTCGTTTTATACTGGAGAAAATTTTTTGATTTTAAGAAAATATCTTTCTATATCAAGCTGATCATTGCCGTTATACCGGCATTAATCGTTGGCGCCTTATTGAAAAAACATATTGACAAGATGCTGGAAAGCCCGGTAGTAATTGCAATTGTACTACTGCTGGGGGGTATCGTGTTACTTTTTGTTGATGGCTGGTTTAAAAATCCTTCTATAGAAAAAGAGGAAAAGATATCCAATAAAAATGCTTTCATCATCGGTTGTTTCCAGGTGTTATCTGTTCTATTTCCCGGGCTAAGCCGCAGTGCAGCAACAATCATCGGTGGCATGCAGCAAAAGTTGACCAGGAAATTAGCTGCTGAATTTTCATTCTTTTTAGCCGTGCCTACAATGCTGGCAGCTTCTGCAAAAAGCTTGCTGGATGTTTATAAGGAAACACCCGAAGTTTTGAATACAGGCAACCTGGGTACATTGGTTATCGGCTCCCTCATTGCGTTTATAGTTGCACTCCTCTCCATTAAATTCTTTATTGGCTATCTACAGAAAAATGGATTTAAACTTTTTGGCTATTACCGAGTAATTATTGGCATTGTATTATTGATTTTGTTTTATACGGGAGTGATAAAAACGGTGTAAATCCTCATCCTCTGATCCTTTTCCCAAAGGAGAAGGACTGTACTTCGTTACAAATCCAGACACTATTTCTACCACATCAACTTTATCTAACCATTCAACATACTCGGAATTCTCAATATTATTAAGCATTTCCGAAAAGCAGGGCTTGTACATTGATGGCCTTCTTTTTAAGGAAAAGGTCGGGATGAAGTATTTCCCATTTAATCCTTAATTTTCCAGAATGCTGTAACCCCCGGCAATACTTAAACGAACTTTGATGCAAACCGCACCGAAAAAAGTCATTAACGGCTGGGCCATGTACGATTGGGCCAATTCTTCTTATAATCTTGTTATCACTTCTACTATTTTCCCTGCTTATTTCGAAGCTATTGTGGCAGACGATAAACATGTTTCCAAAACGGCCATTACTTTTTTAGGGAGACATTTTGACAACACGGCTCTTTATAACTATTCGCTTTCCATAGCCATGCTCATTGTAGCTATTATTTCGCCACTGTTATCTTCTATCGCCGATGTAAGGGGTAATAAGAAAAAGTTCATGAACTTTTTTCTTACCATGGGAAGCCTGGCTTGTGCCTTACTTTTCTTTTTTAATACCCCCACCAGCACAACCGGTGCAACAGCTTCGAACTTATGGCTTGCATTGATATGCGTTATTGTTGCCTGCGTTGGTTTCTGGGGAAGCCTTGTATTCTATAATTCTTTTTTACCTGAAATAGCGGCACCGGAAGATCGTGATAAAGTAAGCGCAAAAGGATTTGCCTATGGCTATGTAGGGAGTGTATTATTGCAGGTTATTTGTTTTGTATTCGTTTTCTTCCCCAACATTATTGGCGGGTTTGAAAACGATAAAGAAGCATCGACCATCCAGTTCAGGATAGCCTTTTTGCTGGTAGGTATCTGGTGGTGGGCATTTGGTCAATATTCTTTATCCCGGTTGCCAAAATCTTCACCAGCGATCAGCGGTGATGTAGAGCACCAGCTATTATCAAAAGGCTATCGCGAGTTACAAAAAGTGTGGAAACAACTAACACATTTACCTGCCTTAAAACGTTTTCTCTTTGCTTTCTTCTTTTATAATATGGGGGTGCAAACAGTAATGCTGATTGCAGCGTTATATGGTAAAAGTGAATTACAGATCCCAACCGTTAATTTAATTATCGCCATTGTCTTAATCCAGCTTATTGCCATTCCGGGTGCATATACTATATCATGGCTATCTTCTAAAATCGGCAACCTTAAAACGTTAATGATATCCGTCTCGTTTTGGGTTTTACTTTGCTTTATGGGTTTTAAGCTGCCGGCTGGCGGTATTTATCAGTTTTATGGACTAGCCATTTTAATTGGATTTATAATGGGAGGTATCCAGTCCCTAAGCCGCTCCACATATTCCAAGCTGATGCCGGTAACAAAAGATACTACATCCTTTTTTAGTTTTTACGATGTGACTGAAAAAATTGCTGCTGTTATTGGAACTTCTTTATTTGGTTTTATTACAGAATTAACAGGTTCGCAAAGAAATTCTGTACTCGCCTTAGGCTCTTTTTTCATCATCGGATTGTTGTTATTATTTTACACAGCCAATGTAAAGGCAGCAAGCAATGAAGCTATACACAATTAATACCGGTTACTTTAAATTAGATGGCGGCGCCATGTTTGGTGTTGTTCCAAAAAGTATATGGAATGAAATTAACCCTGCTGATGAGAATAATATGTGCAGTTGGGCGCTGCG
>JAFDYH010000202.1 GCA_018267535.1 Bacteroidota bacterium | reverse complement strand
GATACCAATGCATTTCTTTGTGGGCAATCACGATATGTGGATGAAGGACTATTTTCTGAAAGAACTGAATATCCCGGTTTATTTCGAACCTAAAGAATTTGAAAGGAACGGAAAGAAATTTTATATCGGTCACGGGGACGGGTTAGGCCCGGGTGACCATGGTTACAAGCGATTAAAGAAAATATTCCGTAACCCGTTTTGCCAATGGCTGTTTGGCATACTACCTCCCGCATTCGGAATGGGGCTGGCAAATTATATGAGCCGCCGCAGCCGCGCTCAAACCGGTGCATCTGAAGAGATTTTTCTTGGCGAAGACAACGAATGGCTGTTGATCTTCTGTAATGAGATGCTTGACAAGAAATTTTTTGACTTTTTTATATTTGGTCATAGGCATTTGCCCATCAATTATCGTCTGAAAAATAACAGCCGTTATATTAATCTGGGTGATTGGATCAGGTATTTCACCTATGCGGAGTTCGATGGCAACAATATAGCTTTAAAATCGTTTTCAGGAAACGATCACAAAATCATACGCAACTACTAATGAAGCGACTTATTTACTGTTTTTTTATTTTTTCCTCCCTTTTTGCTACAGCACAGGAAGATACCGCTTTCAAACTATTGCGAACGATCACAGGTGATATAGTTGACTTTGCTGTAGATAACCTGGATAATGTATATCTTTTTAATAGTAATAATCAACTGAAGAAACTAAATGCACATGGCGACTCGATAGCGGCTTACAATGATGTTAAACGGTTTGGCCGGGCTACTTATATTGATGTTTCCAATCCGCTGCGTGTGTTACTTTATTATAAAGATTTTTCAACGATTGTAACACTGGATAGATTACTCAATGTGCGCAGTGTAATTGATTTACGGAAAAATAATATCCTTCAGGTAAAAGCCATCGGCCTTGCTTATGACAATAATATATGGCTATACGATGAAGTAAACAGCAAACTGAAAAAGATTGATGAGTTTGGAAAAACACTATTGGAGACTCCTGACTTTCGACTACTCTTTGGTGAAGCACCGTCGCCGGAATCCATTTTCGACCGTGATGGCTATGTATATATGTATGACTCAATTAAAGGAGTTTTTGTTTTTGATTATTATGGCGCTTTAAAAAATAAAATACTGATTACAGGCTGGAAAGATTTCCAGGTGACCGGCAAGTATATCTATGGTATCAGGAATGATACATTGCAGCGTTACCAGGTTAGCACTTTTCGTGTGGATGATGAAAAGCTGGCGCCTCCATTATGGCCCGTACTTTCCCTTGGTTTTACGCCTACCAGATTATATGCTTTAAAAAAAGATGCTGTTGAAATTTATTCATTACGCTGAAGATTGTCCGGAAGGGATTTGTAATTTTAGGTGATTTAAGGAAGAAGATATGTTCAAGTTTTTCGACCAGGTAGTTTTAGATAATCCCATCAGGAGTTATTTACTGGTAGTTGCAGTTATCCTTTTTATCATTCTTCTTAAAAGATTAATTTCCCGCCATGTAGCCAGCCTTTTATCGCATGGAGCACGCCGCATCTGGAAAAATATGGATGTAAAGGCGTTTACATCCCTGATGATGCAACCCTTGGGGTTGTTCCTGGTTATATTTATTTCAATTGTCGCGTTCCATAAACTTACGTTTCCTTCCGTACTGGAAGTAGAAGTATATGGTTATACAACAAAAGATATTCTACATTTTATTGCGACAACAGTACTAATTATTTCCTTTATCTGGCTTTTATTGCGGCTGATTGATTTTATCGCGATGATACTGGAGAAAAAGGCGGATAGTACTGTTGATCTTTCGGATAACCAGCTGATTGTTTTCTTCAAAGATTTTTTTAAAGTTCTTATCGTTATCAATGGTATATTAATGGTATTGCATTTCGCTGTAGGATTTGATATTAAAAACCTGCTGACAGGGCTAAGTATTGTCGGTGCGGCCTTAGCTTTATCCCTGCGCGAAAGCCTTGAAAATTTAATCGCTTCTTTTATTATTTTCTTTGACAAGCCTTTTATCACCGGCGACCAGATTAAAGTGCAGAATGTAACAGGGGTCGTAGAAAAGATAGGTCTAAGGAGCACAAGACTGAGAACCGATCAAAAAACATATGTTACGGTTCCTAATAAACAAATGGTAGATACAATCCTTGATAACCTTTCCTTACGTTCACAACGGCGGGCCGATCTTAAATTAGAAATAGGGCTTGATGCCAACACACAACAAATGGAAGATTTGGTAAATGGTATCCGGAAAATTGTGGGAAGGAAAGAAATTGAAAATTCATCCGTATACCTGAATGATATAACAGGGCAGGCATTCATTGTGCAGACAGAATACTATACAGCTCCCATTACCATCAAAGAATTCAATACCCTGCGTCAGGAAATTAACCTGCAGGTGCTGAAACTGATGGAAGAGTTGAAAATTGAAATTGCCGGCGCTAAAACCGATATACGGGTACAGCGGGAATAGCCCGCCCTGTAGCACATGCCTTCTTATTGAAAATTTCTTTTGTCCAATAAGCAGGCATAGAAAAGTTGCATCTTTATTTTATATAACCTCTTTACTTACTTTCTTTGTTGGTGCACTACCGCTGTTTTTTACTTTACCTAAAAATGAATCCCTTACTTTCAGTTCTTTTACTGCATTTACCCTGGCGCCGCCTACGCCATCATTTTGAATATCCATTACCTGTACTACAAAGTCGGTAGCATCGATTGTACCAACACTGTTACTTTTAATTACGGCATTATCCGCCTTACCGCTTAATTTCAGGCTACCAACACTATTATTCTTTACTGTTAATCTTTGTGTAGAAAGATCAAGGTCTACATTACCCACGCTGTTATTTTGCAAATCGAGGTTACTGAAACTCAGGCTACCCTTCGCCGTTACATTGCCAACAGAGCTGATGTTCAGGTTTTTCAGATTTTTAAACGTTACATACACATTCATTTTTTTGGTACGCTTCAGGTTGATATCCTTCTTCATACCAATCTTCAATGTAGATCCTTCATTTTTTACTTCAAAAAGAGGCTGGATATTATCTTCGGCCTCGATTTTTACCTGTTCCCTTGTTCCCTGTTGTAATATCACATTAAATACACCACCTGCGGATAATGCATCGAATGATTTTACAGGAATTTCCTTTGTAATAATATTACCGCTGCCTTCAATACTTTCCTTCTGGGCCTGGCTGGTACCGGCAAACAAAACAGTTGCCAATAGTGCGCTGCCAAATAGCAAATTTTTTTTCATGAGCTGACTTTTTAAGAAATAAGCTTATTAATACAAAGCTCATTTCATGGTTTTAGTTTTAAAATATGAAAATAGCACAAATAACGAAATATTTCGTAGAACGGATAGGATTTAACTTTTGTTACAGGGAACTAAAAAATAGTTGAAGATGATTTTACTTCTTAAGGCGGTTTAGTTTCTTTCCCTTCTCTTCAAACGCCTGTACAATGCCTCTTGATTCCAGATCGCGTTTTACGGAAATAGTGTACCACGGAATCGATTTTTTAAACGCAGGCATTTGTTTCTTTATAATTTTTGTTACTTCTTCGCTGAGCTCTGTAAATGTTTTGCCTTTGCTTCCTTTCAGGGATTTAAGAATGGCTGCTTTGATAGGTTCATAGATAGCCGTATCCATTTTTCTTTCCGTTCCCGTAAGTGGGTAGGTAACGGTTACTTTTTTTGTTGATTGCTTAGCCATTGATCAACGTTTATCCTTAAAAAAATCTTTCATCAACCGGGCGCAGTCTTCTTTTAATACTCCATGCACCAATTCAGTTTTGGAATGAAAAGGCCAGTTGCCATTCACTGTTTTTTTATACCCATTTTTTTCATCTTCCGCTCCGAATATTACTCTTTTGATTTTGCTCCAGTATAATGCACCGCTGCACATCAGGCAGGGT
>JAFDYH010000201.1 GCA_018267535.1 Bacteroidota bacterium | reverse complement strand
TTCAAAACGGCGGCTGCGGTATTGTGGCGCTACGTTGGCGATAAAGTATTCATCATTGTAGGCTGAAAAATTCCTGCCCAGGTAGAATTGTAAACTAATGCCGAGAAAATCAGGTCCGATAAAATTGGTAGAATGATCTGTGCCCATCTGCGCCAAGCCGTCTATAGGCCCGATAAGCGTTATAATTTTTGCAGGGTTTTTATAAGCGGGAAAATAATATTTTACATACCGGAAGGCATCCTCAAATTCATGTTGAATATCATCTGTATTGGAGTAAATTTTTTGGGCAGAATCAAACAAAGGCTTTGTTAAATGAAGAAAACGTTTTGACCCTTCAAAAGCAGCGATATTGTCTGNNTTTTAATGGCCCAAGTCCTAAAATATAATTTACAAAAATTGGAAGGAAGGTTGGATACTTTGATTGCAACTCTGGTAATGCAGAAGCCATTGAATTGCTATCCTTACTGAAAAAATCTTTATCAAACCGCTCTGTTGTTAAAGAAACTTTAATGCCGGAAACAGCCGGTGAGGCTGTTTTGTCTTTACAGGAAAAAAAGATAATGCTTACTACTATAAAAAGAACAGCGGTGTTTTTCATGCTCATAGTAACGAACCCGGTTTTTCGATGTTGTGTGCGAAGATATAAATTCAGTAAGATTAACCACGAATAACATAAAAAGTTGATCTCAGGTGAATGCAGATTGCCAAATTAAAATGCATAATTCGTGTAATTCGCGGCTAATTATCAAACCTGTAAATTTGCGCTATGAAAATAGCCTTAGCGCAACAGAACTATCATATCGGCGATTTTGAAGAAAACAGGAAGAAAATCATTGAAGGAATTGAACGGGCGAAGAAAGATGGGGCGGATCTTGTAGTATTTTCAGAGCTCAGCGTTTGCGGCTACCCGCCAAGAGATTTCCTGGAGTTTGAAGATTTCATCAATCAATGTTATGCTTCAATTGAAATAATCAAACAACACGCAGATCGTATTGGCGTGATAATAGGCAGCCCGTCAAGAAACCCCAATAAAGAAGGGAAGGACCTTTTTAATGCAGCTTTTTTATTGTACGAAAAAGAGATAAAAGCGGAGATACATAAGACGCTTTTGCCAAACTATGATGTGTTTGATGAATACCGCTATTTTGAACCCGCTGATCACTGGAACATCGCAGAGTTTAAAGGAAAGAAATTAGCGATCACTATTTGCGAAGATATCTGGAATATGGGCGATAACCCATTGTATAGGATAACACCGATGGAACAGCTCATGCCTTATGCACCCGATGTTATGATTAATATTTCCGCATCGCCTTATAACTATGCGCAGGATATTGTTCGCAACAGTATCGTAAAAGCGCATACAATAAAATATAAACTGCCGATGCTGTATTGCAATACGGTAGGTTCACAAACAGAAATAGTTTTTGATGGAGGAAGCCTTGTGTATGATATAAATGGTAACAAGGTGAAAGAGATGAAATATTTTGAAGAAGATTATGCCTTATTTGATCTTCAAAAACTATCCGAAAAAGACAAGAGCATAAGCAAAGCCGGAGAGGAAAAATATTTTTACTCATCTGCTGAAGTAGGTCATGGTTCGGATACGATTGCTTATCTCACCAATGAAAAAAATATTGAAGAGATTCACCAGGCACTTCTTCTGGGTATACGGGATTATTTCTCCAAAATGGGTTTTACCAAAGCCATACTGGGTGCATCCGGCGGCATCGATAGCGCCGTCGTTCAGGCATTGGCGGTAGAGGCATTGGGTAAGGAAAATGTCAGGGCAATATTGATGCCTTCGCAATTTTCTACCTCACATTCTGTGGGTGATGCGGAACTGTTAAGCAAGAACCTGGGAAATGAATACAATATCGTTCCGATAAAAAATATTTTTGAAAGTTTTCTGCTCGAATTAAAACCCGTATTTAAAGATTTGCCCTTTGGTCTTGCAGAAGAGAATATACAGGCCCGTACAAGGGGGAATCTGTTAATGGCAATCGCTAATAAATTCGGATATATATTATTAAATACATCCAACAAGAGTGAACTCGCCACTGGTTATGGGACACTATATGGTGATATGGCTGGTGGGTTGGGAGTGCTCGGCGATTTATATAAAATGCAGGTATATGCGCTGGCAAAGCATATCAATAAGCAAAGAGAGATAATTCCACAGAATATAATTACAAAAGCGCCTTCGGCGGAATTAAGGCCAAATCAAAAAGATAGTGACAGCCTTCCTGATTATGATATTCTTGACCGGGTATTGTATGAATACATCGAATTAAGAAAAGGACCCAAAGAAATTATTGCAAAGGGTTTTGATGCAGTTTTGGTAGCAAGAGTGTTGAAACTGGTCAATACTAATGAGTATAAGCGCAACCAGTTTTGTCCTATCATAAGAGTGAGTACAAAGGCATTTGGTGTCGGAAGAAGGGTACCGATAGTAGGAAAATATCTTTCGTAAAGGGAGTATAGCGAATGATGAGTAAGAGATTGCCCTGCAGTTGAAATTTCACCACTCACGATTCATTATTGAAGTAACTAATGCTTTAATGTAATCACAATAGTTTGT
>JAFDYH010000200.1:5981-8036 GCA_018267535.1 Bacteroidota bacterium | reverse complement strand
AGATTGTCCTCCTTTCAATACTTCAATCCGTTCTACCTCATCTGTATTGAAGAAGTTAAGGTCGAAGTAATTGGAAATAGCAGACGGGTCGTTTACAGGAATACCATCTACCAGTATCAAAACATTCCCGGCAGAAGATCCACGTATACTTGCAGTAAGATTGGTGCCAGGACTATTGTTGGCGCCAATAATCGTTGTACCGGCAACTGTATTCAGAATTTCCCCCAACGATTTGCCGGCACTGCGCTCCAGTTGTTGCCGGTTGATCACCGTTACTACTTTACCGGTTTCACTTTGTTTTTTAGGATACTTGTTGGAAGTAAGTACCACTTCATTCAATGAAGTAAATGAGCTGTCATTTGTTTGTTGCGAAGCATCCTGCGCTATCAGCCTGCTGCTGATAAGGAGCACAGCCACAACAAAGTTTTTCCTTTTCATAATTATGAAATTTGTTGGTGACTGCTCCCGGGAAAATAAATGGAAAAATAAAAGCTGTTAGCGATTACCTTCCTGCCTTTCACCCGAAAGCAAAATATGGTTTGTGATCTGGCAGGTCTTCTGGCTTGGGCTTTCACTTCAATGCCTTCCCGTTATCAAAACAGTGGCGGAATTTGAAGCTTTTTCTAAGCCCCTCCTTTGGAGGGGTTTGGGGAGGCCCTTACAGCTACGGGGATAGCGCCGGTCTTTCACCGGACTTCCCTTTTAATCTTTTCAATTTTATGTACTAAGCTGCATTACTACTATCAGCTTTCGTTGTGTCACTCACTTGTACGTTCACAACAGCATCAGCAAAAGTCAGCAGCTTTTTAATAAATTGAAGCAAAGAACCAAATCGGCCGCAAATGTAAGGAGTGGAGATTGGAATTTGTAAAAATTAATTAGAGTGATTTCAGCGTTTCAATGAAATGCCTGCATAATAATTTCTCCCGGCAGCAACATTATAATAACGTCCGCCGGCGGCGTTAATGTCATTGCCTAAACTATATGTAACATCAAACAAATTATCAGCGCCGGTAAATAACTCTATTGTGAATTTATCGGCAATACTCTTGCGCCAGCCTAATCTTCCACCTAACAGATTGTAGGAAGAAGCGAAATCAGTATTAGCATCATTCAAGGCTATTTTATCGCTATAGAAATAATTCAGGTTTAAATAAAGCCCCGGTTTGGTAGCAATGTCAAATGTTGCCGCAACTGTATTCGGCGCAACACTTGGCATTTTTTTACCTGAGTAATCGTTTGTTGATTGTTTGAAATCGTCATAATTAAATTTATTCCAGGTATGACTGATGCCGATTCTTGCATTGGTAATAAAAGAATTCTTTCTCTCAAATAACTGGTAAGCCGCCTGCGACTCTATCCCTCTTTGTTTGGTAGAGCCTGCATTTACATAATAGTCCGCATTGCTGGCATCTTTGCGGACAACAATCGCATTTTTTAATTGATAGTAAAATGCATTTACTTCAACATATAATCTTTGTTGCAGCCAACTGCTTTTAATCCCTGCTTCGTAATTAATACCATGTTCTGCATTAAGGCCAAGACTGATTACACTTGTTGAAGGCAGCAACTCCTGTGAAGTAGGGGGTGAAAATCCTTTTGATACGCTTCCATATAACCAGAGATTGGAAACAATGCGTTTGGATAAAGCAATACGCGGCGCCCATTCGTTATTATATTTTCTGTTCACAGGTACAAATGAAGGAGCGGAAAGCCGTGTGATGGTAATAGACGATTTATTGATACTTGCACCGGCTGTAATATTCCAGTCATGAGACAGGCGTAAATCGGCTTGTGCAAATACGGAATAGGTCCATATGTTCAGATCATCATCGGTTAACAAACTATCAGGCACGCCTCCGTTATTTTTAAATGTCTTTGTATTAAAAAAGCCTTTCTGTGCTTCTGTACCAAAAACGAGTTGTAGGGCCGAACTATTGAAATCATGATGCCACTTGAATACGGTTCTTCCGCCGAAATGTGGCTCCATCCTTCTTTCATAGTTACGAAAGGTTGGATTCTTTATTTGTGAAAAAGCACCATACAGGGTTGTTG
>JAFDYH010000200.1:0-5828 GCA_018267535.1 Bacteroidota bacterium | reverse complement strand
GCGCCGGGGGTTTGATAATAAAGGTCCCCATATAAAAAGGAAGCACTCAATTGTTGCTTTTCGGATGATTTTATTTTCGATTGCCACGTAATTACATCGCGGCGCATATTGGTATGATCGCGGTAACCATCGCTGCTTTGATGCGAATAATTGATAGTGGTGTTTCTTTCTTCTGCGCCGGCATTTACCTGTGCGTTAAAAACATTCAGATTAAAGCTGCCGAAAGTATATCCAACTTTTGCCCCCGGTTGCCATTTATCCGGTTGGGTATGAATTAAAATAACACCGCCGGTTCCGGCGCCATACAAACTTCCCCCAGGGCCTTTAATTACTTCCAGCGAATTGAAGTTGGAATTATTCAGTTGGTTAAGATAGGTATTGCCGCCAGGATCAGTAAAAGGGATATCGTCCCAATAAATTTTTACATTCCTTACACCAAACGGGGAACGTAAGGTACTGCCACGAAGATTTAAGCGATAACTTCCTGGTGAACGCTCTTCCATTCGTACACCTGGTGTATTATTGATTGCAGATAGTATGCTGGTATTGTTAAAGCGACCGAGCTTTTCATTGTCAATATAATTTATAGCGGCAGAAGTAGTTTTTAACTGCCGGTTCTGCTCATATGCTTTTATTATAACTTCAGAAAGGTTTTTTATGGAATCGGTTTGCTGCTGCGAAAAACTTACCGTAGAAAAAAACAGTATGATAAATACAGTTAGTATTGTTTTCACCCAATTTTGATTTGATCAGTAAACGAAGGTAAAGCGTTTATTTTATTATCTTCATCACATGACAGCAAAGAACAAGATAGGTTTGTTCGATTTGACCATGTTGGTGGTAAGTTTTGTAATTGGTATGGGCATCTTCCGTACACCTGCTAATGTAGCGGCAGCTTCGCCAACAGCTTCTATATTTTTTATATCCTGGATAGCGGGCGGATTGGTGGCTCTTTGTGGTGCATTAACCTATGCGGAAATAGGATCAAGGCTGCCGGTAACAGGCGGCTACTATAAAGTTATTTCGTACGCCTATCATCCTTCTGTTGCATTTGCTATTAACTGCATTATTCTGGTTTCCAACGCAGCCTCCAGTGCCGCGGTTGCCCTGGTAGGCAGCGAATATATAACAGGTGTTATTTTGCCAGCATCTAACGATCCGGGCTATTTGAAAATAGCGGCTAATGCCGAGCATGTGCGGATGGTGCAGATATCGATTGCCATTGTTTCTATCGTTATTTTTTATGGTATAAATATGATGGGGCTTCGCTTAAGTGCAAGAACACAAACTGTATTAACCATCATTAAAGTATCACTGATCCTCTTATTGGTTACCCCATTGTTTTTTGCACAAAGCGATACTGTAGCTGCCCCTGTTACAACTATTTATCACCAGTCATTAATTGAATATGTTAAGGCATTTGGTATCGGCCTTGTTGCCGTAAGTTTTACTTATGGCGGCTATCAGCAAACAATTAATCTCGGCGCGGACGTAGATAAGCCCAACAGGAATATACCAAGAGGGATATTTATGGGGATATTTATCATTGTGGCTTTATATCTGTTAATAAACTATGCCTATGTAAAAGTCATCGGCTTTGAAAACCTGAAAACAAGCAAGAATATAGCCGCCATCATGGCTTCAAACGTTTTTGGGGCAAATGCAGAGCGGATTTTATCCGTGTTATTGTTTTTGGGTGTGTTGGCTTATATCAATGGGCAGTTATTAAGCAACCCACGAGTGATGTACGCAATGAGTGATGATAAATTATTGCCGGCCTTTTTACAAACTAAAAATTCAAAAGGCGCATTGACATGGGCGGTTACTTTTTTTGCGGCTTTAGCGGTATTGGTTGTTTTCTGGGCGAAGGAGTTTGATGCGATACTGAGCTTTACAATTTTTCTCGATAGTTTCGGTATGGCGCTTTCTGCAGGTAGTATTTTTATTTTAAGAAAAAGAACGGCGCACCTGAATAACACAGGTATTTACCAGATGAAATTATATCCTTTGCTGCCCATTATATTTATGGCTAGTTATATTTTTGTTGCAATCAGTATTGCCGCAGATAGTTACCAGACCGCATTAACAGGCATAGCCGTTTTTGCGGTGTTCATGATTATTTATTTTGCGGTGTATAAAAAGCAATTAAATAAGGTGAATTAATTATGGCTTCTGAGCACGACTTATCTTATATACTAAATGAACTGGGGGAGGAGCGAGACCACTACTACAATGCGGTATCTGCTCCCATTATACAAACCAGCAATTTTGTTTTTAATAAAGTAAGCGATCTTACTAAAGCATTTGAAGATGAAATGAGCGGCTATCTCTATAGCCGTGGTTTAAACCCTACAGTCGAAATATTAAGAAAGAAACTGGCAGCATTGGATGGAGCGGAAGATTGCCTTGTTTTTAATAGCGGGGCTTCTGCAATTTTTGCAGGCGTGCTGGCTAATGTAAAAGCCGGTGATCATATTGTATCAGTAAAGGCGCCTTATACCTGGGCCTGGAAAATGTTTGATATTGTATTGCCCCGTTTTGGTATTACTACTACCTATATCGACGGAACAAAAATTGAAAACTGGGAAAACGCTACTCAACCCAATACCACGTTTTATTATCTGGAATCTCCAAACAGTTGGGATTTTGTTATGCAGGATATTCCTGCAGTTTGTGCCCTGGCAAAATCAAGGGGCATCACCACATTTATTGATAACAGTTATTGTACGCCCATCTATCAGAACGTAATTGAAATGGGGGTGGATCTGGCGATGCAAACCGCTACCAAATATATCGGTGGCCATAGCGATACGCTGGGTGGTGTATTGAGTGGCTCAAAAGCCATGATAAAAAAAATCTTTGATAGTGAATACCTGAATATAGGCAGTGGCATCCAGCCTTTCAATGCCTGGCTGCTCATCCGCGGTTTAAGAACATTGCAGGCCCGGTTGGAGCGCATCACCCGCACAACGGGTGAAGTGTTGAAGTTTTTAAAGAGCCACCCTAAAATTGAAGGAATCATTTTTCCATTTGATGAGAGTTTTCCGCAATATGAACTGGCGAGGAAACAAATGAAAGAGGCCTGCGGCCTTATGACTATTATACTTAAAACGGAAAAAAGGGAATCAATTATCAGATTCTGCGAATCATTGAAACATATTATGATGGCTGTAAGCTGGGGTGGCCATGAAAGCCTTGCGATTCCAAAATGTGCGGGTATACCTGAAAGTGAGTTTAGTGCCGCTAACCGGGAACATCGGTATGTAAGACTCTATGTGGGGCTGGAAGATGCGGCCTACCTGGTAGAAGACCTGAGCCAGGCATTAGCTCAGGTGATATAAGCTTAAAAATTAACTCCCGCTTGTCAATTTTCAGTTTGTGGGCCGTTCATTTCGTTTATTTTTGCCGGATTATGAGAAAATACCTTATCATACTCCTATGTCTTTGTTTGGCTAATCAGTTGCTTGCCCAGGATAAATGGGATTTGAGGCAATGCGTGGAGTATGCTTTAAAGAATAATGTTTCTGTAAAACAGGCAGACCTCCAGACGAGATTCGCTGCGCTGAACCTGCAGCAAAGTAAGATGGCTTTATATCCCAATTTCAGCTTCAATGGAAACGCGGGCTATGGCGCCGGAAGAAACCAGGATCCTACCTCCTTTAGTCTTATAACGCAAGGTTACTGGAGTGGGAACTATAACCTGCAGGCAGGTGTTGACCTTTTCAATTGGTTTTCGAAAAGAAACAACGTTGTCTCCAGGGATTTTGCCTACCAGGCTGCAGAAGCGGTGGCCGATAAAGCCAGAAATGATGTGGCATTAAATATTGCAGTGGCTTATTTACAAATATTGCTGGCCAGGGAACAATACAATATTTCTAAAGTCCAGATAGAGCAAACCCGGTCTCAATTAGAAAGTACCCGTAAACAGGTTGACGCAGGCAAGCTTCCTGAGTTGAATTATGTACAACTCGAATCGCAACTCGCAACCGATAGTTCCAACCGCATTACAGCAGAAACCACTGTGTTGCAGAATATACTCCAGATGAAGGCTTTGCTTAATTTGGATGCCGGAGCTGCTTTTGATATAGCGGCCCCACCTGTTGATCAGATTCCCGTTGAGAGTCTGGCTGCACTTCAACCAGAAGAAGTATATAACCTGGCGCTGAAGAATATGCCACAGCAAAAGGCAGATAACCTGAATATAAAGTCAGCTCAGAAAGCCGTCGATGTTGCAAAAGGGAATATGTATCCTACATTCTCGATGTTCGGCGCACTGGGTACAAGATTTAACAGCAGGCAATCGCAGGTGGTCTCTATTGCACAGACTACTGCACCGCAGATAGGAAAGGTAAATGTAGCGGGAAGCGACTATCCTGTAACGGCAATGGACCCCTATTTTCTTATAAAAAATGGATATACTCCATTCTGGAATCAATTGGACCAGAATTTTAACCAGTCGATAGGCGTTGGCCTGAGTATACCGATATTTAATGCGTCAAATCTTCGCACTGCCTGGAAGCGGTCAAAGTTAACGGTACAGCAATACGAGTTGACCAAAGAGCAAAACAGCAGAACATTGAAGCAGGATATTTACAAAGCTTATAATGATGCGACGGCTGCAATTCAAAAATTCAATGCGAATCAAAAAGCTGTGGAAGCAGCACAGAAGGGATACGATTTTGCAAGAAAAAGATATGACCTGGGCCTTCTTTCGATTTATGAACTGATAACCAGCCAAACCACTTTATTACAGGCAAAAGTGCAGGCGGTTTATTCACAGTACGATTTTGTATTTAAGATGAAGCTGCTGGAATTCTACAAAGGCCAGGGAATAAAACTATAAAACCGATCTGTAAAATTTTCAAATTGAACCAATGAATAAAACTGTTAAATGGATTTTGATTGTTCTTGTAGCCCTCATTGTAATATTAGTAGCTGCTAAGCTAATTGCAGGTGGCGGTGATGATGGCGTAAAAGTGTCTGCTGAAAAAGCAGTTAAAAGAACAATAATTGAAACGGTAAACGCCAGTGGGCAGATTTATCCTGAAGTGGAAGTAAAAATCAGTCCTGATATCTCTGGTGAAATCGTTGAACTCAATGTGGAAGAGGGCGATAGTGTAAAAAAAGGTCAGGTACTTGCAAAGATATACGCAGACATATATGCCACCCAGCGTGACCAGGCATCGGCTGCAGTCAATCAGCAAAGAGCTATTACCGCGAATAGCACTGCCCAGTTAAATGCTTTGAAAGCTACTCTGGAGCAGGCAGAACGAACTTATAACCGGCAGAAACAATTACTTAATGACAAAGTAATTTCGCAGGCGGAATTTGAACAGGCAGAGAGTACATGGCTTTCTGCAAAAGCAAACTACGCCGCGGCAGAACAAAGTATACTCGGTAATAAAGCAAGTATATCCAGTGCGGAGGCAAACCTGTCGAGGGCAAATAAAGACCTTGGACGAACAACCTTGATTGCGCCGATGAATGGAGTTATCTCTTCCCTGACCGTAAAGAAAGGAGAACGTGTTGCCGGTAATAGTTTTAATGTGGGTACGGAGATGATGCGTGTAGCTGATATGGCCGTTTTAGAGGCAAGGGTGCAGGTGGGTGAAAACGATATCGTAAAAGTGAACCTGGGGGATACTGCAGATATAGAGGTGGATGCCTATAATAACAGGAAGTTTACAGGAATTGTTACAGAGATAGCAAGCAGCGCCAAAACCTCTTCAGGCGCCGCGGTTACATCCAGTACTTCCAGCGATGTAACAAACTATGAAGTACGAATACGTCTTTTGCCGGATTCGTATAAAGATTTGATTGATCCGACA
>JAFDYH010000001.1:5860-34727 GCA_018267535.1 Bacteroidota bacterium | reverse complement strand
GCACTTTCCCAGGGATACATCGCCCCTTTATACCCATGGGCAAAAGCATTATGCTTAGCTTCTTTCAATCTTTCGTACCGGTATTCAACCATGCTTTTCGCCATTTCGGGATGCAGAACCAATATGGCCGGATACATCCACAATTCTGTATCCCAGAACACATGGCCATTATATCCCAACCCGCTTAAACCCATTGGTGAAGGCGAATAAGCGGTGCCTTCGCGAACAAAGGAGTATAAATGATAAAGGGCAGAACGTATGGCCAGTTGCGATTCGTCATCACCTTCCAGAATGATATCGCTTTTCCATAGTTCATCCCATGCTTTATTGTGAAAATTAATCAACCGGTCATGACCTTCCAGTTTACAGTAAATAGCGTACCGTTCCGCCTCATTTAATGGATCATCATGTTGCGCTGAAGAAATAGAAGCACCCGCAATGCTAAACTTATACGTTTCGCCTGCTTTCAGCTTTTTTTTAAATTTCATAAGGTGCATATTGTTGTCCCACATTTCATGAATGATGCGGGGCTCATTGCCATGTTGTTCATTAAACAAAAAACTCGTTGAGGAAGCGAATAATAATTTGCCTGTTGGGCTTTTGGCTGTTGACGTTAACAAACTGATCGTTACATGTGGCCGGTCAATTTCATTATAATAATTCTGTACATCTTTTAAAGCATCCGGCGCCTCCATAACAGAAGCCGCTGTTATTTCTATATCTTTTTTTGGTGTAATTATTACATCAATCATTCCGCAATAAGGCAGATGCCGCAGTGCATAATAGGAATAACGTATTGAGGCAGCGTCCTTATAATCAAAAGAAGATGAAAACGTAGCATGTTTCATATCTAATTGCTGTTGCATATTCGCTACATCTGCACTGTTTAGTCTTTTGCCATCAACTTCTAGGTACATGTTCAGGAAATTGAAGCTGCGTAAAAAATTGCTAACGCGGCCACGACCATATAAATCATAGGCCCCGTTCAATACCACGTCTTTTACCTTGAATGGCTCTGGAGATGAAACTATGCCAATCATACCATTGGCAACCGTAATGCCATAATAATCAGATGGGTTTATTTTATCTGCTTTGATTGTCCAGGTATCCTGGCATATACTAAATAATGGAAACAGAATTACTGTTGCAATAAAATGCAATCGTTTAGTTATCATAACTATTTTTTTAGTAGTCCTTTTAATAGGATTGTATATGGTAGATTGGCTATCCGGAGAGCTTATTATCTTTAATGACCTGTTATGAATGAACTATTCTCCCTACCTTACCGCAATCATACTAATCTCAACATTTACAAATTTTGGCAAAGCTGAAACTTGCACTGTTTCTCTGGCCGGGAAACTATCTGTAAAATATTTACCATAAACTTCGTTTACTTCGCTAAAGCGATGCATATCCGTTAAAAAGATAGTTGTTTTTACCACATTGTCGAATGTCATTCCAGCTTCCTGGAGGATAGTTTTCAGATTATGCATTACCTGGTGGGTTTCTTCCTGCAGATCTTTATTTTTTAACTGACCGGATACCGGGTCAATGCAAACCTGTCCTGAGATAAATAACATATCTCCAGCCTGTATGGCCTGGTTATAGGGGCCAATCGGTGCCGGCGCCGAAGCAGTATTAATTACAATTTTATCCATAATCTATGATTAATTCAGTTAGAGCGAATTTAGCTTTATGCGCTTTCTTTGCAAAAAATAGTATATGAAGGTTGCTGTGGTAGCAAATGATGATTTAAAACAAGAGTTAATGAGTTCGGGCATAGATGCAACAGCAACTATTGAATGGATAAGTGATATAAATTTTATCCCGGGGCAATCCGATGTAGTTATAGATTTATTATTTGATACAGACAGGAAAAAAAGAATGGAATATTTGAATTCGGCAGGGTCCGCTTTACTGATTGTAAATGATGTAGAGGGAACAACGGAAGATTTGCCTGTAAATTATGTGCGGATTAATGGCTGGCCGACTTTTTTGAAACGATCAATAATCGAGATAAGCGGCAGCAACAAAGAGCTCAAAGAAAAAACAGAAAAAGTAATAGCAGTTTTCAGCAAAAAAGCGGAATGGGTCCCGGATATTCCAGGCTTTATTTCTGCAAGGGTTGCCAGCACAATTATTAACGAAGCCTATTTTTCTATTGAAGATGAAATAAGCAGCCGTGACGATATAGATACGGCAATGAAACTGGGAACTAATTATCCCTACGGGCCTTTTGAATGGAGCAAGCTAATTGGATTAAAAAGAATTTATTGCTTACTCGAAGTATTAAGCAAAGAGAACTCAAGATATATCCCATCTGATTTATTAAAGAAAGAAGCAAAGGATTAATGGCATTTATACTAAATATTGATACTGCTATCACAAATGCGTCAGTATGTTTATCAAAAGATGATGAGCTTATAAATATTACTGCTAACGAAAATATGAAGGACCATGCCGCCTGGCTTCAGCCTGCTATAAAAGATTTATTGGACGCGGCTGGAATTAATCTGAAAGAATTAAGTGCAGTTGCAGTGAGTATTGGACCGGGGTCGTATACAGGACTACGTATCGGCCTTTCAACGGCAAAGGGATTGTGCTATGCTTTAGGCATTCCCCTGATAGCAATAGGGACACTAGACATAATGGCAGAAGCTGGAGTCAAGAAAAACCATACTACAAATCTTCTTTGCCCTATGATTGACGCAAGACGTATGGAGGTTTTTACTGCTGTGTTTAAAAAAAATATGGAAAAAGTGATCGGGCCCTGTGCAATGATTATCGATGAAAATTTTCTCTCAGACTTATTAAAAAATAATTCCATTTTATTTTATGGAAATGGAAGTGATAAACTCAAGCAATATATAAATTCACCCAACGCAGTTTTTGATAATATCGAAATTAATGCTGCAGAATTGATAAAAATTTCAAACAAACGATTTCATATTGAAGATTTTAATAGTATAGCATATGTAGAGCCATTGTATATTAAGCAATTCTATACGCCAATTAAATAACCGTTAATTAGATATTTACACAATAATTTTTTTTTACCTATAACCATGCTAATTATTATTTTTGTAATGTCAGTCTTATTTATTCACCGAAGCTAAACACGAGGTATGTATGAGTACTTCAGAACTCACTTTCAGTGCAGTTTCAGGTAATGGCGTTATCCTGAAAATCGATTTGCACAATCTTAAAAAAGCAGCATTGGTTCTCAGAGCTGTCAATCACAAACTACGACAGCAAATCCTGAAACTTATTGATGAGCATGGCCGCATGACAGTAACAGAGCTCTATGTAAAAATGCGCCTGGAGCAATCTGTAGCATCACAACATCTGGCGATTCTCCGCAAAGCAGGTTTTGTGAAAACGGACAGAGACGGTAAGTTTATTTACTACTCGGTAAGCATGGAAAGAATGGATGAAGTAAACCAATTCCTTGCCGATCTGCTTGACTAACATGTTTTAACGATGCTGTACGGGCGAAGGTTTAGCACCTTCGCTTTTTTATTTTTAATAAAGTAATTTTGCAATGTTTAAAACGCAGTATATGTACATACAGCAATTATATACAGGATGTTTAAGCGAAGCAGCTTATTATATAGAAAGTGAAGGTGAGGCGGCTGTTATAGATCCTTTACGGGATATTGACGATTATCTCCAGATAGCACACGATAGGAAAACAACTATCAAATATATTTTTGAAACGCATTTTCATGCTGACTTTGTAAGCGGGCATTTCGATCTTGCAAAAGTAACAGGGGCAACAATCATTTATGGTCCGGATACCGTTACAAAATTTCCTGTACATATCGCAAAAGATGGTGACCTATTTAAATTAGGTAACATTTCCATCCAGGTTTTACATACACCCGGTCATACATTGGAATCCACATGCTACTTATTAAAAGATGAGAATGGAAAAGATCATTGCGTGTTTACAGGAGATACATTGTTTGTGGGTGATGTAGGACGGCCTGATCTTGCACAGAAAGCTGGTAGTTTAACTACGAATGACCTTGCTGGTATGTTATATGATAGCTTGCAGAAGAAAATTGTGCGTCTTGCCGATGATGTAATTGTATATCCTGCACATGGGGCGGGAAGCTCCTGCGGAAAAAACTTAGGCCCTGACACATACAGCACAATTGGCGATGAGAAAAATTATAATTATGCATTAAAACAACAAACCAAGGCAGATTTTATCAAAGCAGTTACTGATGGCCTCACTGAACCGCCAAAGTACTTTGCACTGAATGCCAAAATAAATAAAGAAGGTTATGAAAGCCTCGATGACGTTTTGGAAAATGGGCTTAAAGCGCTGAGTGTGAATGAATTTAAGCAGTGGATAGATAAAGATGCGGTTATATTGGATACAAGAGTTGCAGAGATTTTTTCTGAAGGCTTTGTTCCCGGATCTATCAGCATTGGATTAGAAGGCCGTTTTGCGGAATGGGCGGGAAGTTTACTTTCTTTTGATACGCCCATTATCCTTGTTACAGAACCCGGTCGGGAAAAAGAGACAATTATAAGAATGGCCCGTGTTGGCTTCGATAAAATAAAAGGATACCTGAGTGGCGGTTTTGAAACATGGCAAAAGGCCGGTGAAGAAATTGACATGCTTATTAATGTTGAGCCCGATGAATTAATGATGGATATTCCATTTGATGATAAACTGATGATTATTGATGTTCGCAAACCGGTGGAATATGCAGAAGGGCATTTAAAGGATGCATTGAATATCCCTCTTAATGATATGAAGGACCCGGCTAATATGGCAAATATCAATGAAGAAAACAATGTTTACATTCATTGTGCAGGGGGTTACAGGAGTATAATAGCTTCATCTCTTTTAAAAAGGCAGGGCATTCACAACCTTCGCAATGTGAAGGGTGGATGGGCTAAAATAAAAGAACAGGAAAAAGCAGAAATTGTAAAGGAAAAAAGTGTGTTGAATTAACGTGGCTTTGTTTACTCTATAATTTTTTCGTACCCCTCTTTCCATTCCCATCTCCATCTCCGGTGGCTCCATAGCCACAAGTCGGGGCTTTGCCTGATATTGTTTTCCAGATAATGGATAAATTTTTTGGTAAGTTCCTGCTCTGTATATTGTTCGGGATGTTCCTCATCTATTGAAAAAGTCCCCTCGTAATAGCCACGTTTTGTTTTTTTAATAGAGGCAAAAATGATAACAGCATCAGATGTTATCGCATTTTTTGCCGGGCCTTTTACAAATGGTGCTGGCTTGCTGAAAAAATTAAACCACCAGGCTCTGGAAGGGTCGCTTGGGTTTTGGTCGGCTACAAGGCCTAACAAATATTGTGTATTACGATAAGGTAAAAACCGTTCTTTCATTTTATTCGAGGGTAACATTGTTACCCCTGATCGCTGACGAAGCTTTAAAAAAAGTTTTTCAAAGGCGGAGTTGGTAATAGGTGTATATACAGCGAGAAATTTAAAAGGTGTTTTTTTCCCTAATGCAATATTGCCCCATTCCCAATTAAAGTTATGGCCAAGGTGAAGATGTGCACGACGGCCTGAAACGTATACCTGGTTTACTACCTCCCAATTAGCTATAAAATGTTTTTCTATAAAACTATCTGACACCGAGATTAGCTTTATCATTTCTATAAACGTATCGATAAAGTTGTGATAGAACTTTTTCTCTATTATTTTCCTTTCAGCGTCTGTTTTTTCCGGGAAAGCTATTTTAAGATTACTACTAACAACATCCCGCCTGTATTTAAAAATATAATAAACCAATGCATAAAAGCCATCAGAGATTATATAAAGAACCCGCAAGGGCAAAAGGGAAAGCAAATAAAAAATTCCGTAAACGATATAATACATGAAAGAATTTAAGTTTAAAAACTGTGCAATTTACAACACAATATTTTGTACCAGATCACTCTTACCAGGATAATCGGTATTGTAATGAAGGCCGCGACTTTCTTTTCTGAATGCAGCCCCTTTCACAATAAGATAACCCACAGTTATTAAATTTCTAAGCTCCAATAATTGTGGAGATACGGATGAACCCTCATATAACTTTTCTGTTTCTTCCCACAACAAATCGAGGCGTTTCATCGCTCGTTGCAAACGAACGTCATTTCGGACAATGCCTACATAGTCACTCATTACCTGTTGCAGCTCTTTCAGGCTTTGCGTAATCAGGATCATTTCTTTTGGCTCTGTTGTTCCCTTCGCATCCCAATCGGGGATTGCTTTCTCTTCAGCATTATTATTTATTCTTTCTTTTACATCCAGATAACAACGATGCGCAAACACCATTGCTTCCAGCAAGGAATTACTGGCTAAACGGTTTGCACCATGCAGCCCTGTGCTGCTACATTCACCACATGCATATAAATTGCGGATGGAGCTTCTTCCCCATTCGTCCACCTTTATGCCGCCACAACTATAATGTGCGGCAGGCGCAACCGGTATCATATTTTTTGCGATATCAATTCCAATGCTTAAACATTTCTGGTAAATATTGGGGAAATGCTCAGTGAATTTTTCTTTACTGAAATGACGGCAATCCAACCACACATGTTCTGTACCGGTACGTTTCATTTCACTATCTATTGCACGGGCCACAATATCGCGGGGAGCTAAATCTTTTCGTGCATCATATCTTTCCATAAACGCTTCTCCATCCTTATTACGCAATATTCCGCCATCTCCGCGTACTGCTTCGGTAATTAAAAAAGCCTGCCCTCTCAAACCAGCTTCATACAAGGCAGTTGGATGAAACTGTATGAACTCCATATTTTCAATTCTTCCTTTTGCACGATACACCATTGCCACACCATCGCCTGTTGCAATAGACGGATTGGTTGTTGTACGATAAACCTGCCCATTACCACCGGTAGCTAGTAAAGTAGTTTTAGCAACAATCTTTTCAATCTTGTTTGTTTGCAGGTTCAATACATATACTCCGTAACATTCTATATCCGGAGTGGCTTTAGTAACAAGATAGCCTAAATGGTGCTGCGTAATGATATCAACTACAAAGCAATGCTTGATAATCTCGATATTCTTTTGCTTCTCTACCGCATCCAGCAAAGCCCTTTCCATTTCCCAGCCCGTAATATCCTTATGATGAATGATACGAAATTCAGAATGCCCCCCCTCTTTACCCAATTTATAGTCTCCATCTTTTTCTTTGTCAAACTGTGCTCCCCACTCAATTAATTCACGAACCCTGTCCGGGCCTTCTTTTACCACTATTTCAACAACCTGCTTATTGCATAGCCCATCTCCTGCGATCAAGGTATCTTCAATATGTTTTTCAAAGCTGTCATTTTCCAGGTCATTTACCACAGCTACTCCGCCCTGTGCATATTTTGTATTAGTTTCATCAGCCTTTGCTTTTGTCAATACAAGCACTTTCTTGGCTGGAAATTCCTGTGCCACTTTCAAAGCATAAGTCAAACCTGCTATTCCTGAACCAATGACCAAAAAATCTGTCTTTTGCATGTGTTATTAATTATTACCGTATGGTTTTTGATCTGAAGCATTCAAACCAATACAAGCATATTTTTATTTTTCAAAAATAGCCTTTTCCAACGCAACATAACCGCTGCAAGCCCTGTCATACCACTCGAAAACCTTTTTATGAAAAGAATACCATCAAAAAAAATTCTATTTTCTGTTTTGCTCATGTCTTTTTCATATTGTCTTACTGCACAAGGCATAGAACGGCCGATGAACACAACTCAAAATGCTTCTCAAATATATTTTGAACTAGGTGGTGCAGGCATTATTTATTCATTCAATTACGATGGACGTTTTGGAAAAAAAGAAAACGGGTTGGGTATGCGTGCTGGTATTGGAGGGGCTGTAGTTAGCGGTGATGGCTATTTTGCAATTCCACTTCAACTCAACTATCTTTTAGGTACCCGCGGAAAGTACTTTGAAATAGGTGGTGGGGCAACATTTGCACCCGGCATTGACATTTTTGATAATGGTACAACTACATATGGGACCCTCTCATTAGGGTTTCGTAAACAACCTCTCGGAAAAAAAGGGTTTAGTTTCCGGGCCGCTTTTACTCCACTGATTGGGTTTGCAGAAGGAGGAACGTTTTTGCCATTTGCAGGAGTAAGTTGGGGCTATAGATTTTAAATTCTTTAGCTTGAAAATAGTTTATAAGTTCTATCTATTATCCTTCTGTATGTATTTGATAGCACCCTGTGTTATTAAAAGTTGCGCTATCCCATATGTTAGCATTACAATAATACCTGCCCCGCGGAAAGAGTTATAAAATTTATTAATTGCTAATGTAGAATCTGATACTACAAACAACAAAGCTCCTATCAGCATCAATAACCCGGTATTCTTATTCTTTATATACAGCATATGCAAAGCCAGCATCAACATAAAGCAAATCACTACTCCGTAGATTCTTACCGGTAGCTTCATATCACCAAGATGGGGCGATAAAAAAGTAATCAGTGCAACATAGTATACTAAAACAGGAATCAGCAGAAAAGCTTTTGGCTTTACATCCTGTTGAACCCTGACCGAATGAAAGAAAATTATATAAAAAATATGAGCAATCAGGAACGAAACAAGTCCCGCGAGAAAAAAATTGGAGTTATCAGCAACAAACATCAGTAATACATCACCTGCCCAGGAAAAAAATAATGCGAGGAGCACCCACTTTTTCAACCTTGAATTAACAGACCTAGTCGTTACTATAAAATATCCAGCCAATAAAATAATCAACAACGGCTTGGTTATTTTATCAATTGTAGTATTATCAAAATAAATCGCCGCTAAGTGTATAAGTAAAACAACTAAAAAAAGATAAACCCAGGGCTGTTTCCGCATTTTTTAGATTAATAAAGAATATAAAATAGCACAGAAAAATTTAAATAGAATCTATTGTAGCTGCTAAATGGTTTGCGTAAGAGCCGATGGCTCAATCCACGCATCATTTTCCTTGAGCAGGTTAATCAATTCATCAACAGCTATATCGCTATTTACATTTCTCTTTACAATGTCTTTGCCTTTGTACAATGTTATTTTTCCAGGGCCACTGCCTACATAGCCAAAGTCTGCATCCGCCATTTCACCGGGGCCGTTCACAATACACCCCATTATGGCAATTTTTACGCCTTTTAGATGATTGGTAACAGCACGGATCCTTGCGGTTGTTTCCTGCAAATCGAATAAGGTGCGGCCACAACTGGGGCAACTGATGTATTCTGTTTTGGAGATTCTTGTCCGCGTTGCTTGCAGTATACCAAACGCTACGGAGTTTAATAGTTTAGTCTGGGGAGCAATGCTCTTATTGCCATAGTGATGGCCAAGACAAATACCATCACTGAAACCATCCAGCAACAAAGCCCCCGTTTCTACTGCATAGTGTACCAGGCTTTCATCATTCGTTGAATGAGCGCTGTCGCAAATAACAATAACAGGGTTTTGCAATCCTTTATTTATTATATCTATAAACAGGCTCCTGATATTCTGCACCGCATTTTTATCGGGAGAGCTAAAACAAATAACTGCTGTTTTATCTTCTTTTAATATTGTTAGTAATTTTTGCCCCGCTGCAGATTGATACTCATCCCATGCATAATCAATCATTACAAAATTCAAACGGTTTGATTTTTCTATGCTGTCATCGAGATACTGTGGGGCGTCAAATAATGGTACATATTTTTCCTTATCATTTACAGTAAGCCATACATCATGAAAAAGGAGCACTTTCAGTGTACCGGGCAAAGCGAAGTCAGGCGGTTGTTTACAAAATATATAATCAGCAGCTGCATCTCCGATATTCCATTTGTCCGTTGCTTCATCATAGGAATAACCAACGTTGCGCAAATCTTTGTATGTAATTTTTTCAAACTTGCTGAAGTCCGCAATAACAACCGGCACATGCTTGCCACCAATATTATCAACGACAAATGTTTCTCTGCGTTTATAATCAAAAGGAGAATAAGGCAAACTGTTAAAAGGTACGGCAACAATTCCTTCTTTGACCTCGATAGCTATCGGTTTGGGGAAGCTGTATCTTTTTACCAAATCTTTACAAACCGGGATTTCAAACTCAGGGTCTTCTGTAAGCGAAACCCTGATCGTGTCACCAATGCCATCCTCCATTAATGTACCAATACCAATCGATGATTTTATTCTTCCATCTTCACCATCGCCGGCTTCGGTTACACCTAAGTGTAAGGGATAACATTCACTAAACTCTTCAAACATCGTTTTAACCAGCAACCGGTAAGCCTGAACCATCACTTGGGGGTTGCTGGATTTCATACTCAGCACAATGTTGTGATAGGACTCATCTCTTGCGATGCGCAAAAACTCCATTGCACTTTCCACCATCCCCATTGGCGTATCGCCATAGCGGCTCATAATACGGTCGCTAAGTGATCCGTGGTTCGTGCCAATGCGCATAGCTGTACCATACTCTTTACAAATTTTTATTAAAGGTGTAAAGCGGTCACGGATACGATCAATTTCTTCTGCGTACTCAGCATCGGTATATTCAAGCTGTTCAAATTTTTTCTTATCAACATAGTTGCCGGGGTTGACACGTACCTTCTCTACAATTCTTGCAGCAATTTCTGCCGCATTCGGCGTAAAGTGAATGTCTGCTACTAACGGCGTGGTATATCCTCTTTTGCTTAACTCCTTTTTTATGTTCAGTAAATTTTCGGCTTCTCTTTTTGAAGGTGCAGTAATACGTACCAGTTCTGAACCCGCTTCAATACAACGGATACTTTGTTCAACCGTTGCAATGGTGTCCATCGTATCTGTTGTAGTCATCGTTTGTATACGAATAGGATTATAATTCCCTAACAACAGATTCCCGATCTTAACCTCTTTAGTTTTTAACCGCTTATATTCCGTTAATGATTCACAATAAAATTGCATGTCGTGCCGTAAAATTTAAAAACAGCACAAAATTAACGAAGAAAAAGCAGAGGTAGAGAACGCAAATAAAGGCTTTCACAATCAGAAAAGCCTTTATTACAGCTTTCTGTTATGACGTTTTAAAGTAAGGTGATCTAATTGTCGCCTTCTACAACAAATAAAATAGATTGCTTGCGGTAGGCTTTTACTTTGTTGCTATTTTGTATTGCAGGAACCCATTTAGGACCCGTTTTTATAATCTTTACAGCTTCGTCTTCCATTCCAAATCCAAGATTAGTCAATGGCTTTACGTCGCTGATATTACCTTCTTTATCTACAACGAATTGTACCCAAACCTGGTATTGCCCGGCTGGTGCACCATTATCTATAGGCGTATTTGGATTCAGATGCCTTTCGAGATAGCGCTTCCACGCATCAGTGCCACCGGGGAATGATGCTTCTATTTCTACACTGACAAATGTTTTGTCTTCATCTTCTTTTTTTGTTTCTATTACCTGCCTGTTCTGATCCACTTGTGGTATTAAGCCATCGTCATCAGCTCCTGCCCGTGTTGCTACATCAATCCGCTTATTCGTAAGTTCTTCATTAACTGGGGGTATGTCTTTGGGATCAACCTTATCATCTTCCACAATTTTAGGGGGAGTAAATTGTTCTGTTGCAACAGGTGGTTGTTCTACTTTTGGAGGAGGTAGTGGCGGAGGTTCTATCTTTTTTTCGTCAGGTTCAATTTTTGAAAGCATCAAGCTATCTATTCTAATTTGATTCTTAATTACTCCCTTACCGCTATTAGCAAGTAAAAAACTTCCAAGCGCAATAACGGTTATCCCCAAGGTAGTAAGCAGTGCAGCAGTGATACGTTTGTTATATGTTTTTCGAAGCTCATAAGCGCCGTAGTCTTTGTTACGGCTTTCAAATAGCAAGTCGAGCAGGTCGGCTGCTAAGATGTTTTTTGTTTCCATTTTGGCTATTTACCAATGAGAAACAATTCCTTCAATTTTCCATAATAAACGTTAATCTTACTTACCAGTCTTTTGCCACCACATTGGAAGAGGATTTCGACTTTTCATTTTGCATGCGTTGCATTACCTGTTTTTCTTTTTGCTCCATCATTTGCAGACGTTGTTCCGCCTCTTTCTGGTTCATCTTCTGTTGCTGCTGATTTTGCTTTTTCTGATCTTGTTGCTTTTTTGGCTTAGGCTCTTCTTTTTTGGGGGGGGGTTGTTTCTTTTTTAATTCAAATAGTGCCTTCTGTAGGTTTTCCCTCGCTGATGTATCTGATGGATTTAAACGAAGCGCATTTTTATACGATTCAATACTTTCTTCCAGTTTTTCCTGGCGGCTTAATACAACCCCTTTGTTATAATAAGATCTTTCCCGAAGATCAGACGGTTGCCCATCACTGGTTAAAAAGTCAAATGCTTTCACCGCATCATCTTTTTTACTCCTGCGGAAATAAGTATTAGCCAGGTTAAATTTCGCCGTTGTATTATACCGGTCTTTCTCAATTATTTTATCATATGCGTTTTCTGCTTTTTCGAACTCTTGTTTTTTATAAAGATCATTCGCTGAATAAATCAATTCATTCGAAGTTTGCGAAAGCCCTTTCACATAAAATGAAATGGCAAAAAGGGTCAATATGCTTATTCTTAAAATCATTTTGTTAAACCAGCTTATACTTTTAGGTCATTGATAATTCTTCTTTTTCTTTCCGGTATGAGGACTTCAATAATCAATAATAAAAACATCAGCCCGGCAAACCAGTAATAATAAGTAGTAAAATTCATCAGCGATAAATCGCCGTATGCCTTCCTGTCAATCTGCGATAGCTGTTTTAATAAAGCATTTACGGCTTCATCTGTATTTTCCAGGTGAATGTAGGTGCCGTTTGTTTTGGCGGCAATCTGTTTCAGTTCTACTTCGTTTAAACGCGAGATGATTTCATTGCCCATTGCATCTTTTTTATTTTCCCCTGTAGCAGGATCAACAATCTTCGAACCTTCGACAGATCCAACTCCCACTGTATTAATCATCACTCCTTGTTCGGCCATTTCATCTGCTTTCTGCAATGCGTTCTGATCATGGTCTTCGCCATCTGTTATCAATACAACTGATTTAAACCTTCTTTCTTTGGAATTAAATTCATTCGCACTCATCTGCATCGCATCGGCGATAACCGTTCCCTGGTTGGCGATCGCATCCGGACTTGCAGAAGTGACAAATAATTTCGCAGCGCCATGGTCGGTAGTCAGCGGCATTTGTATATAAGCTCTGCCAGCGAATAAAACAAGTCCAATGCGGTCATCCGGCATCGCATCCATCGTTTTTATGATCATTTGCTTTGCCCTTTCCAGCCTGTTGGGCTGCAGGTCTACCGCATACATACTTTTGCTTACGTCCAGCGCAAATACCACATCAATGCCCTTGCGTACTATACTATCTGCATCACCTGGCTTACGGAGATTAGTCATTGCAATAACGCCGGCTGCAAATGCGACCGAAAGAAAAGCAAATTTTGTCGTGAATAATTTTGGGGAAAAGTCTTTGATCAGTTCTTTAACCAGCCTGGGATCACCAATCTTTTTCATTGTATTCTTTTTCCATCTTTTGAGAAAAATGAACAGAATAATGAAAACAGGTATCGCGGAAAGTACCCAGAAGTAAAATGTATTTTCGAACTGTAGCACAGATTATCAGATTAATATAGATGAACGGATTTTAAGCGATCCAAACCATCCTGGTAAATAAAGCTACTCTTTCAAATATTGTGCTAATTATCATCGTTTTCCGGTAACGGAACAGAAAGAAACTTATTCTGCTGAAGCTCACATTTTTCCCTGCATAAGCCCTTTTTTTGCCAGTATATCCTTTAATATTTTCATCCGGATAGTTACCATGTCGACATTTTGGTCCGGCGATTCAATATTTAAAACAAAAAAATAAGGGTGCCTGTTCTCTTCAATCCAGCCTATTACCCAGCCAATTTGTTTCCCGTTTTCAGAGCCCCAGCCAGTCTTATAATAAAGCTTATAATTCGTATTATCTTCAAAAAGCATCGCATTCTTCACGGTTTCCTGGTTGTTTTTAAAGAAAGGCAACTGGTTGAAGTATAATTTTTTTACCAGTCCCAACTCTTCGTCCGGCTTAATCTTTAACGAATTATCGAGCCAAAACGTGTCAACTCGGGTTGTTATTTTTTGCGTACCATAGGCCAGGCTATCCAGCCAGAATTGCATTGTGTCTTTGCCAATGCGACGGGCTACTTCCTGGTAATAAGGCACAGCCGACACCCGGAATGCTTCGTACATGGAAAGGTCTTTGTTCCAGGCTTCTACAGGCCGCTTTATACCATCCCATTTTATAACCATGCTGTCATTTACAATTCTGCCCGTTTGCAAGCCGATCAATGAATTAACAATTTTAAATGTGGACGCCGGTAAATAGGCACTATCCCGGTAGCGGGGCAGGTTGTAGATTGTAAACTCGCCAGTGCCATTTTCATAAAGGGCAAAACAACCATCTACCTTGTTTTCATCAAAATAGCGTTTAAGACTATTGTCAATTTTTACATTATTCGATGAGCAGGAAAAAAGAAAAATCACAATCAACCCGGAAAATATGAATCGCATAGCTTGCTAAAATTTCCGCAAAGGTAAAGGCAAGAACAGGTATTTAAGTGATGCGGTGATTTTTAGGAATAAGGCTATAGTCAAATAAAAAAATCCTTTCTTAATTAAGAAAGGATCGTTATAATTTCATAACAGCCTAAGACTATAGATAAATTCCGTTTTTCAGTTTAGTATGGCGTACACCCTGACAATCTCTTTTACTGGCTGCGCAGGAAGATAACATAGCTATGGCTACCGAACCTGCTATTACAAATAGCATTAATTTCTTCATACCCTTAATTATAAATTCAGACTTGATTAAAATGATTACAATCTCAGAGGGGGGATTCGGTAGAATTATATCATCGTGTGTATGCGAAAATAAAAATAGTTATTGGGTTTACCTAAATATCATAGCCAATTTTAAGCCAGAAATAAAACTATTTTTTAGTAAATCTACGATAAACCACTTGCCTGTCTGTTATTCCGGTACATCAATTCAAAACCTTCAGTTCTTTACCAATTTTAGTAAACGCTGCGATTGCTTTGTCCAGGTGATGTTGATCATGCGCTGCACTTAACTGAACACGGATACGTGCCTGCCCTTTGGCCACAACCGGGAAAAAGAAGCCAATAACATAAATACCTTCATCCAATAACCTGGCTGCAAAATGCTGGGCAATAACTGCATCATACAGCATAATCGGAACAATAGGATGTTCACCGGGTTTTATATCAAAACCAGCGTCCGTCATCTTGCTGCGGAAATATTTTGTGTTCCATTCCAGTTTGTCACGTAATGCCGTCGTTTCTGTAAGCATATCCAAAACAGCTATTGAAGCACCAACAATACTTGGTGCTAATGTATTGCTGAATAAATAAGGCCTTGACCGCTGGCGTAAAATATCAATCACTTCTTTTCTCCCACTTGTAAATCCACCGGATGCACCACCTAATGCCTTTCCTAAAGTCCCTGTTATGATATCAATCTTTCCCATTACGCCGCGATATTCATGTGTGCCCCTTCCTGTCTTTCCGAGAAAACCGGAACTATGACATTCATCAATCATGATTATGGCATCATACTTTTCTGCCAGTTCAACAATTTTATCTAATTGTGCAATCGTTCCGTCCATACTGAATGAACCATCAGTAACGATAATCCGGCTGCGGCAGGATGCTGATTCTTTCAATTTTGCTTCCAGATCGGACATATTGTTATGCTCGTAGCGAAAGCGCTGTGCTTTACATAAACGAACTCCATCAATAATTGAAGCATGGTTCAGTGCATCAGAAATAATTGCATCCTGGTCATTAAACAAGGGCTCAAAAACGCCGCCATTGGCATCAAATGCTGCAGCGTATAGAATCGTGTCTTCGGTGCCCAGGAATTTAGAAATCTTTTCCTCCAGTTCTTTATGAATATCCTGTGTGCCGCAGATAAAGCGTACACTACTCATACCATACCCCCTTTCATCAATCGCTTTATGTGCTGCTTCAATTACTTTAGGATGAGAAGATAGGCCGAGATAGTTATTGGCGCAGAAATTCAGCACCGTTTTACCTCCTACTTTTATTTCAGCGCCCTGTGGACTGGCAATAATTCTTTCTGTTTTATAAAGTCCGGCACTTTTAATTTCTCCGATTTCGGCGGCAATACGTTTAACTAAATTCTCATTCATAGCTGTTATTTCACGCAAATATATTTATACCGGCTTAAAATGCACTTCACCGGTTAATATCGTCATTTCACACATTCTTATACAGCCTGTAACATTCCCGATAATACCTTCGTCCAATCAATCAGCCAACTGACATGAAATAGCCGGATTCAGTGGTAGTTTATTAAGGGGCAACCGGACTATTTTATATGGTCATAATAACAAAACAAAAATTGACAGATGAAAAGGAGAATAATTTTCGGAACAGCTGTATTAATAGGCTTGATGAGTGCTTTTGTATTATTTTCTGCAGCTAAAATGGAAGCAAATACTTCAGAATCAGAAACTTCAAAGGAAACTATGGAAGATTGCTGCAAGAAAGAATCTGATAAAAGCACGGATAATAGCCCCGATTTTGAATCTCTTCCCGGCAAGTTTTTTTCTTCTGTGTTTATCAATTGATTATAAGCGGATTCTACACAAAATATTTTTTCCAAATCTGTAACTTCATAGCTTCTTTATTCGTAATACAGGTAGAAGCTGATTATTAACCTGAATTATCATTTGCCTTTGAGCTCCGGCTGTTTATGACTGAAAGAGAATATAACGAATGTGTGAATATGTATGCAGATAACGTTTACCGGTTTATCGTCAAAAACCTGCGGCATGAAGAAGATGCCCGCGATGTGGTACAAACTGCCTTTGAAAAAATGTGGCGTAATCGTTATGAAGTAGATGCTGCGAAAAGCAAATCTTATCTTTTCACAGTTGCTTATCACCAGATGATTGACCATATCCGCAAAAACAAACGTATTCAGCTGAAAGATGAATTTAAAGATGAAGTGAGAATACAGGACCGCCCGGCGCATAATATGAAGAAAGTATTGGAAGAAGCCCTTAGCCGGTTAAGCGAAACGCAGAAATCATTGGTTTTGCTGAAAGATTATGAAGGGTATAGCTATGAAGAAATAGGTAAAATAACAGGATTGAATGAAAGCCAGGTGAAGGTCTACCTTCACCGGGCCCGTATGCAATTGAAAAATTATTTGGTGAAACCTGAAAATGTAGTGTGATAGCTTCTTTCTTTTATAGAGAAAGGAAAAACAAATGAACATGAAAATCGATCGCCATAATTACGAAGAATTTTTTCTGCTGTATGTGGACAATGAGCTGATGACAGAGCAGAAAAAATTGGTTGAACAGTTCATACAAGAAAACCCTGATCTGGCTATTGAACTGGAAATTCTGCAGCAAACTACTTTGCAGGCAGATGATTCGATTGTATTCGATGGGAAAGAATCCCTGCTAAGAAGTGAAACGCATTCTATTGTGAATATGGATAATTATGAAGAATATCTTATTGCTTATATAGATAATGAGCTGAACGATCAGGAAAAGATAGATTTTTACAAGTTTGCGATGGCGCATCCGCAGGTAAAAGAAGAATTAGCTATTTACCAGCAAACAAAATTGCAACCGGAAAAAGAAATCGTTTTTGCCAATAAAGAAATTTTATACAGAAGGGAAGAAAGGGTAAAAGTAATTCCAATACAATGGTGGAAGATAGCGGTTGCGGCAGCCCTAATTCTGGGTATTGGCCTCACTACTATTTCTATATTGAATAAAAAGGAAACTGTTGTGCCTGGTGGTGGAGTTGCTGTAAAGGATGATCAACCCAAAAGAGAAAATACTGTTCCTGTTAAAGTTGAACAAGACATTAAAAAACCGGAGCAAGTTAGTCCTGTAACAATTAAAGAGGATGCTGGAACAATAGCAAAAAATTCTACTGATGATAAGAAAGAAAAAAATGCACCGGTATTAAAACCAAGAAGAGAACAGGAACAAAAGAAGAACATTTTACCTGTAACAGAAACAAGTAGTAATGAAACATTGGCAAAGAGTACGACAACTCCTGCCAGTAATAATATTGCTACCGATAATAAAACAGAGACTATAATTATTGAATCGGTTAAGAAATCAAATGAACCAGTAAAAACAAATGATGTTGCCGTAAATAAAAATTCTCCTAAAGAAAATATTAACACCGTACCTGTAACAAAGAATTCTGAAGTTGCGTATATCAATAGTACAGATCCTGATCCAGAAAATCCTGTACGTGCCAGCTACGAAGAAGGTAAAAACAAAAAGCTCCGTGGGTTTTTCCGGAAAGCTGCCCGGGCTTTTGAAAGAAGAACCAATATCAGCGCTGCTGATGATGAAGACAAACAGGATAAAGTGCTGATTAGTGCGCTGGCAGTTAAACTGAAATAAAAAATTATCACCATCAAAAAATTATTCGAATGAAAAGGATATTTACACTGTGCATTGTTTTATGCACTGTATTGACCGGCTTTGCTCAAACGGATACAACCGGCAAGCAATCCGATACCATTAAAGTTGGTACCATGATCATCATCCGTAAACCGGGCAGCAATGATGACGAAAGTAAAAGAGACAAGCACATCATCATCTCCAACAATTCCGGAAGACATTATAAACCATCCAACATCAGTACCAACTGGTTTATATTTGATTTGGGCTTTGCAAATTATAATGACAAAACAAATTATGCGGATGCAAGATCAGCAGGCTTTGTATCGAATGCCTTTACGGATAAAGACAATATGAAACTAAGGGCTATTAAATCAGTAAATGTAAATGTCTGGTTTTTTATGCAGCGGTTAAATATGATTAAAAACGTAGTGAATCTGAAATATGGATTAGGGCTGGAATTGAACAATTATCGTTATGATAATAAAGAAATCAGGTTTCATAAAAACCCAACTTATATTGACATAGACAATAGCCTGGCAAATGCAAAGAAAAATAAACTTGCCGCAGATTATATCACTGTTCCTTTAATGCTCAATTTTAACTTTACACCTCATCATAGCCGTGGGTTTGGTTTCAGTGCCGGGGTAAGTGCGGGGTATTTGTATAGTGCCCGCCAGAAAATTAAAATGGGTAATGACCGAAGTAAATTGCATGATGACTTTGACCTGGAAAGATGGAAACTTTCTTATGTAGGTGAACTAAACCTGGGACCGGTAAGGTTATACGGAAGTTATGCCTTCAAAAGTATGTGGAGCAAGGGTCTTGACCAGACACCTTATAACGTAGGTTTACGATTCAGCAACTGGTAAAGAGAGTTTACAGAAAAGTAAAAAGTTATAAACAAGTTATTTTGAATGCAGCCCCGGCGGGAATTTCCACCGGGGTTTTTCTTTGCACAGTTTTTGTTGAATGAGTAAAATTGCAAATGCATCGTTAAAGGAAAAATATTAAAAAAATAAACCCAATACAACTGCGTTTTGATAATGACGGTCTAAGGATATAGCTATGAAATTAACAGCAGTACTTTCCTCCATTCTTATTGGTAGCAGCATTACAGCTACCCATGCACCTGGTAACCTACCTGTTGTTTCTGTTCCGGCAGAAAAGAATCATTTTCACAGGGCCGATGGCCCTGAGGGTACCATTTACATTGTCATTGATAAAAGTGATTATGAGCTACAGGTATACGATGACAAAGGCTGGTATGCTACCTACCCTGTAGTATTTGGCAGCACATCCCTCGATGATAAGCAAATGGAGGGGGACAAAAAAACACCGGAGGGCAATTTTAAAATTGTTTCAAAAAAAATGCATCCGAAATGGGACCGGTTTATCATGCTAGACTATCCTACAAAGGAGAGCTATGAAAAGTTCAACGATCGTAAAAACCGTGGCGAGATCCCAAGAAATGCAACAATTGGCGGTGGTGTAGGTATTCATGGCACATGGCCGCATGAAGACTACCAGGTAGATAAATATAAGAACTGGACAAACGGCTGTATTGCGTTGAAAAATGAAGACGTAGAAGATTTATATGAATATGTTCCTATTGGTACAAAAGTGAGTATTAGAAAATAACTACCTTACATATCAGGGGTGTGTTGAGCCTGGGTCAGCCAGGAAATGCCCAACTTCTTCTTTCCATTTTAAAGGGTCAAAGCTCAGCAAGAACTGATGTCCTGCATCTTCGTAAATTATAAGACGTTTTTTAGGCTCTGCTATATTATCAAATATCTTATTAGTTTGTTCGAAAGAGATATATTGATCTTTATTTCCAGCCTGTAACAAAATGGGGCAGTTAATCTTCTTTACATATTTAGGCACTTTAAACCCGAAACCATTATACCCCCTTTCTATTCCAACCCATGCTGTTACAAAAAAACCAAAAGGCTCACCCGGAAACCCCAACAGCCTGGAACGGGCTTCCAAAAAAGACTGAAGACTATAGAAAGGCATATCAAGTATTACTCCGGATGGTTTAATTTCATAATCATTAAACGCCTTTGCAATAATCACAGCGCCTAATGACATACCCCATAAAAAAATAGTTCTTTCGCCTTTTGACTTCACATAATCATAGGCCAGCTTTACCTCTTCTGTTTCATAAAAGCCCAAAGACGTTGTATTGCCTCCGCTGTTTCCATGGGCGTACAGATCCACCATTAATATATTATATCCAAAAAAACGAAAAACAGAAGCTTCGTTCAGAATAAGGCTTTTATTATTACCAAGCCCATGAAATAAAATAACAGTTCCTTTTGCGGCTGAATCAGGTTGGCTGTACCAACACTCAATATTTATCCCTTCTTTCGTTTTCAGCTGGATAGTGTCAAAAGGAAATGACGGGGTTTTTCCGATAACTGACCTGGGATATTTAAACCCTGAGAACAATTTCCAGGTTTTTATAAATATGTTTTTTGAAGAAGGTTTTACAACCTTTAATTCCAGATCAGTATAAAAATGAGTTTGCTTCCATGCATGTAAAGAAGCACTTATATTTATCAGCACAAATTGAAAGAGCAATACCCACAATACCCATTTAAAGATTCGTTTACCCTTGCTTTGTTTTTTAGATTTAGGCATAAAATCTTATCTCTCAATCATGCCCTGTTATTGATTAAAATTATTTATGAGAAGTATGATTGATAGGTCTTTCAAAGAAAATTGATTTTTTTTCACTTTTAGAAAAAAGGGTATAGTTTTTGTAATTTTTTTCTACCTGAAAAACAATTTAATTGCGAAAAACCTTTTTAAGGCAGCTATATCCGGGCTGCTTTATTTTTTTGCACGGTAATATTTATACTTTGCCATTTTTGATTTCATCAACCACTCCGGGATCCAGTAAAGTAGTCGTATCTCCCAGGTTTGCGATTTCTCCTTCGGCGATCTTCCTCAGAATGCGGCGCATAATTTTTCCGCTTCTTGTTTTCGGTAAGCCGCTTACAAACTGAATCTTATCTGGTTTTGCAATCGGTCCTATAATTCTTGAAACTGTTGCAGTGATATCTTTTCTTATAAGATCATCATCACCATGCCTGCCACTGTAAATAACGTACGCATAAATCCCCTGGCCCTTTATATCATGTGGGTAGCCTACAACAGCACTTTCTACAACGCCTGCATGCATATTTATCGCATTCTCTACTTCGGCTGTGCCTATCCGGTGGCCACTTACATTTAATACATCATCCACACGACCTGTTATTCTGTAAAAGCCATCGCCATTTTTTAATGCGCCATCGCCGGTAAAATAAAGATTTTCGTAGGTGGCAAAATAGTTGGTTCGGCATCGTTCGTGATCACCGTAGGTGGTTCTGAGTATAGATGGCCATGGTGCTTTTACACAAAGGTTACCCTTATATAACCCTTCTTCATCTTTTTGAGTAATCTCCTTTCCGTTTTCATCTACCAGCAGTGGCTGTACACCGGGCATCGGTAAGGTGGCCCATGAGGGTTTTGCAGGAGTAATACCAGCCAGGTTTGAAATCAGTACTCCTCCTGTTTCAGTCTGCCACCATGTATCTACTATCGGGCAGTTCTTTTTTCCAATATTTTCATCGTACCAATGCCATGCTTCTTCATTAATGGGTTCTCCAACGGTACCAAGAACCTGTAACGAAGAAAGATCTTTTCCTTTTAATGGCTCCAGGCCAAATCCCATTAAACTGCGGATTGCCGTCGGTGCTGTATACAAAATATTTACCTTATGTTTATCCACGATATCCCAGAATCTTCCTGCATCAGGCCAGGTAGGAATTCCTTCAAACATCAATGATGTTCCGCCAGCACCCAAAGGCCCATATACTATGTAACTATGTCCTGTTATCCAACCAATATCAGCTGTGCAAAAATGAATTTGTCCTGGTTTATATTGAAAAACATTGACGAAGGTATAGTTCGTCCACAGCATATAACCTGCGCAGGTATGAACAACCCCTTTGGGTTTACCGGTACTTCCGGATGTATATAAAATGAAGAGAGGGTCCTCTGCATCCATTTCTTCAGCAGGAAATGAAACAATCCCCTCTTTTTCAACCTGAGATTCTGCATGTTCCATTTCATCTTCCCACCACAGGTCTCTTCCTTTAATCATCGATACAGCGGTCCTTGTCCTTGTATAAACAATTACTTTTTTTACTGTTTTATTTCCTACCAGCGCATCATCAATTACACTTTTTAATGGAATATCTTTAGCGCCCCGGTAAGCCCCATCGCAGGTAATAATAAATTCCGCCTGTGCATCCTCCAACCTGTCCGCGATACTTTGCGCAGAAAAACCACCAAAAATGACACTATGAATGGCTCCGATACGGGCACAACCTAACACGGCATAAGCGAGTTCTGGAACCATGCCCATATAAATACATACCCTGTCTCCTTTTTTTACCCCATTATTCCTGAGCATCTGCGCTACCTGACAAACCCGTTTATGAAGCCGGTTATACGTTACGACCCTTACTCTTTCATCAGGACTGTTCGGTTCCCAGATAATGGCTGGTTTATCTCCCATTGTTGCCAGGTGCCGGTCGATGCAATTTTCTGTTATGTTAAGCTTCCCCCCTTTAAACCACTCTATTTCAGGTTCTTTAAAATTCCATTCGAGTACCTTATCCCATTTCTTCCGCCATTGAAAATTTTCTGCAACACCCGCCCAGAAGCTTTCGGGGTCTTCTATACTTTTTTTATACGCTTCTTTATACTGTTCGTAAGATTTTATCTGGTAAGGCCAAGACATCGTTATCAAATTTTTGAATGAAAAATGAGAGTATAAATTTAGCCGTTAAACTATAATTATCTTCAAAAAATATTTTATAAAGATTAAAACCAGTCAGGATCAAAATGAAATTGCTTATTCTTTTCTTTTTTTATTACCGAAAAGATAATTGAATTGTAACTGCAGGGAAGAATTTGCTAATTCGAAATTTCCCAATTGTGTTATGGCGCTTTTTGGTAGAAAAACAAAAGAAGTTTCAAGTCTGTTAATCACAACGCCCGTTCTGATAACTGCATTTAACCAGAACTTTTTGAGAGGATAAAGGTATTTGTTGTTTATAATCGTTGTATCAGATGTTATCTCCCTCGTAAATTTTTGTTCATTCTGTGGGTAAAAAGAAAAATTAAACCCTCCGCCTGCTCCAACGAACCATTTAAAAGAGGAGGTATTGTAAAAGTTATAATTAAGCTGAGGCATGACAGACACATTTATTTGCCTGAAATAAAAATAATAGTTGTCTTTGTAGGCAAAGTGTTGTTCAAATGTATATGCTGTGGTTTTGAAAGCCGTTACTTCCACTTGTGCTCTTAAAAAAAGCTTTCCAACCGAGGGCTTTAAAAAAAGATCCACACCAAGATCAACCAGTGGATAATAAAATGGGGACTTGGTTTTCCCGGTAAACTGATTATCTCCTATAAACTTTAATGAACCGGCATTCACTCCTGCACCTGCAAAAAAGCGATAGCGTGCATCTTTACTTTCTGGTTTACTGTCAGAGGACAGTTCCTGCACCCCATTGACTTGATTGCAGATTGACTCCATAGTTTCCTGGTAATATTCCGCCCTGTTAATTTCATCAAAAATCTTATCATCAGTTGATTTATACTTTAAGGCTATATTTTTCAAAACGGAGCGATATTGTTTCTCTTCAACAATCTGTCCATCGTTTAAAAAAATACTGTTTTGTAACTCAACAGGAGTCGTGTCATTGTTTTCAAGAATATAATACCTTCTTTTCAATTTATCTGTATAGGAAAAAAGGCTTACATTTTTCCCTTGTTTTAATACCCTGAGAAAAACCAAATCAACTTTACGGGTAGTATCTTTTTCAGAAAGATTACCAATAGCTTCAGGATCCATGCTTATACTTACCCTGAATCTTTTATAAGCCTCCCTGCCTGTTATTTCAAAATAGCTGATATCCCCTGGGTGATAAAAATATCCTTTGCCCTGTTTGTCTTTTGAAAACAAAACACTTTCCGGGTTTGTATGCCATTCCTTGTAGTCGATAAAGCCTTGCAGCGTATCATTTGTATTTAAAACAATCCTTGCGGAGCTGAAATTTTTTTGACCCGCTAGTAAGCAAGGCAGTGAAAAAATCAATATCGTTAAAGCTGATAACCGAAAATTCATATGGTAAGTTTTAAATAAAAAGGTATCCTACTGGATGAAAGAACTGTGATCTAAAATATAAAAAATTGTTGCTAATACAGTATCCGCAGGATTATATTAGTATATTAGTTTTCCTAACGAATTGCATACATCCATAATATATGAACTCCATTTCAACTCAAGGTATCCGGAAAGTAATCTTCGCTTCATCTGTAGGCACATTAATAGAATGGTATGATTTTTACATTTTCGGTAGCCTTGCCACCGTAATCGCCAGCCAGTTTTTCCCAAAGACAAACCCGACTGCAGCATTGCTTTCCACGTTAGCCACTTTTGCTGCAGGGTTTATTGTACGGCCATTTGGTGCGTTGGTATTTGGTCGCCTGGGCGATTTAATCGGCAGAAAATATACATTTCTTCTAACGCTCATCATTATGGGCGGATCGACATTTGCTATCGGCCTTGTGCCGGGTTATTCAAAAATAGGGTTTGCTGCGCCGGTACTTGTTTTACTATTACGGTTATTACAAGGGTTAGCTCTTGGCGGTGAATATGGTGGTGCTGCTACCTATGTGGCCGAACATTCGCCAGAGAATAGGCGAGGTTACTTTACTTCGTGGATCCAGACAACGGCTACATTAGGTCTATTTCTTTCATTAGGTGTTATATTAATTACCAGGCATAGCCTTGATGCCGATCGGGAGGCTTCAATTGCAAAATTTAATGATTGGGGGTGGAGAATCCCCTTCATCGTTTCCATTTTATTGGTAGGTATTTCCGTGTATATCCGGTTAAAGATGAAGGAATCGCCTTTGTTCAGTAAAATAAAATCGGAAGGAAAGATATCGAAAAACCCGCTCAAAGAAAGCTTTGTACATAAAGCAAATCTGAAAATGGTATTGCTTGCTTTATTCGGAGCCACCATGGGCCAGGGTGTTGTCTGGTATACTGGTCAGTTCTATGCGCAATCTTTTATCGAAAATACATGCAAAATAGATTTTGAGCAGTCCAGAACAATCCTGATCTGGGCTATACTTTTTGCTACACCCTTCTTTGTTGTATTTGGTGGATGGAGTGATAAAATTGGCAGGAAATGGATTATGCTGGCAGGTATGCTTTTCGCTGTCATTACGTATCGTCCCTTATTTGGGAAACTGGTTGCGATCAGCGATACTAAAAACAAAACTGAAATTGAAGAAAAAATGGTAATTAAAACTACCCGGAAACTAATTGGTAAAACAAATGATACTTTGCGAACCGTGGTTGTAAAATCCTTTTACAAGGAAGGGTTATCCGTATCAGAAACAAAAACAGATACTGTATATGCTGAGGCAGGTAAAACAACGCTGAAGCCCGATGTAAAGCTTTCGAAAATACTGGACACCGGTGGTTACTGGCAAATGGTGGCAATTGTTTTTATCATGATCTTATATGTAACAATGGTGTACGGGCCGATTGCAGCTTTTTTAGTAGAACTGTTTCCAACCCGCATCCGGTACACATCGATGTCATTACCCTATCATATAGGTAATGGTATTTTTGGCGGCCTTACCCCTTTTATCGCAACTTTATTAACAACAATATATACCAATGATAAATTAGTGGGCCTGTTTTACCCGCTCATTGTTGCTTCGATTTGTTTTGTGATTGGGATACTATATATAAATAACAGGATTGATCCGGATGTGAATGATTAACGCATAATTGATTAATATGAACAGCATTAAAAAGTTTGCAGGCATTATTTGGATTCTGGCAGGGCCGTTGGCTATTTATTATTTAATTAAAACGGCCGTTTCCGAAATAGCAAAAAAGCCAGTTATTGATACAAAAATCCAATGGGGGGTTTTTATTATTATATTTATACCGATTGCGATTGGTATAATGATCTTTGGTTATTATGCTTTAAAAGGAGAATATGATCAGCTTCCTGGAAATTCCAAAGAAATTTAGTTAAATCTTCCGTTTATTTATTTCATCCTTTTGTAAATTTTTGATGAACGTCTTTCATTTCCGGGCTTTATAGGTTATTTTTGCAGCCATCCATGAAAAGGAGCTCCTACATATCACTCAGTCTCAAGGTCTCAAGCGTTTTCATGCTCCTGACTTTATTCTGGCTTACCCTGAGCATCCCTTTTGTTTATAAAGCCCAGCAGCAAATTGTAAAAGAAAAAATAGCCGCTGCACAGGATAAATCCACAAATGACGAAGAATCTTCCGGTAATCCTCTCAGCAATACCAATGAAGAAAAAAGCAGCAACAGCTTTAATACATTATCAGAAGAATATTTACATCATCACACTTCTGAAGAATTGAGCCATTATAGAATAAGTACTAATCATCTTCACCACGCCCAGGAATCGACCTATATCGCATTCCACGGTGAAATGCTTTGCCCTCCACCCAACGCATAGTCTTTCTCCTTTTATTCTTTATTTCTACTTGTCTGACGATTGTTTGCAGCAGCGAACAGTTCAATATTTACTATTAATCAAATAAAATATTATGTCAAATCGTCCCGGGATTAAAGACTATGTAAAAAGTCTTCCCAATGATTTCATGTCATCTATTGTTGTATTCCTGGTGGCACTTCCATTGTGTCTTGGAATAGCGTTGGCTTCCAACGCCCCACTCTTCAGTGGACTTATCGCCGGTGTTGTTGGTGGTATCGTTGTGGGTTTTGTGAGTAAATCGCATTTAAGTGTAAGTGGACCAGCGGCTGGTCTTACCGCAATTGTTTCAGCAGCGGTTATTTCTCTTCAATCGTGGGATATTTTCATTGCAGCCGTAGTAATCTGCGGTGTCATCCAATTGATTTTAGGTTTTCTGAAAGCCGGTATTATCGGCGATTATGTACCGAACAGTGTAATCAAAGGAATGCTCGCTGCAATTGGATTGATCCTCATTTTGAAACAATTTCCTCACCTGATCGGCTATGATTCCGATTTCGAAGGGGATGAAACATTCTTACAGGCTAACAGCGAAAATACATTCAGCGGCTTATTCCGGGCTTTCGGGCACATCACTCCGGTTGCTGCACTAATAGGGATTTCCTGTCTTGTTTTTCATTTTATCTGGGAAAAGCTGGTTGCGGGAAGAAAAGGGTTTATAAAACTTTTGCCCGCGCCATTACTGATTGTAGTTATTGGTGTTGGCATCAATTATTATTTTGCACAATCAAATTCCGGTTATGCATTAGAGAAAGATCACCTGGTAAGCATACCTGCTGCAAATTCTGCAGCTGAGTTCTTTTCCTTCTTTACTACCCCTGACTGGAGTAAAATTCTGAATCCCGAGGTGTTAAAAGTGGGTGTTACACTGGCATTAGTGGCAAGTCTTGAAAGCTTATTGAGCATTGAAGCAGTAGATGACCTTGATCCCTATCAGCGTGTTACGCCGACCAGCAGGGAGTTAAAAGCGCAAGGCCTGGGTAATCTTGTATCCGGGTTAATCGGCGGCTTACCGGTAACCAGTGTAATTGTTCGTTCGTCGGCAAATGTGAATGCCGGAGCTAAAACAAAAATGTCTACCATTTATCACGGTATACTTCTTTTGCTCTGCGTTTCATTTATTCCTGTTATTTTAAACAAAATACCCAATGCCGCGCTGGCAGCGATTCTTATTTATACAGGGTATAAATTGGCAAAACCTTCTTTATTCAAAGCTTTTTACAAAAAAGGCTGGGACCAGTTTATTCCTTTTATAGTTACAATCTCAGCTATCCTGTTTACAGATTTGCTAAAAGGTGTTATGATTGGCATAGGCGTTGGCTTGTTCTTTGTATTAAGAAGTAATTTTAAAACATCTGTCTTTGTGGTGCACGATAAAATGAACTACCTTTTTCGCTTAAGAAAAGATGTTTCCTTTTTGAACAAAGCGATTATTAAAAATAAGCTGGAAAAAGTGCCGGCAGAGGCATTTGTTATAATTGATACGACCCGGGCGGATTTTATTGACAAAGATGTGGTGGAAACGATTGAAGACTTTATGCTACATGCTCCTTTAAAAAATATACGGGTTGAATTAAAACGAAGTAGTTATAAAGAACAGGGATTTTCAAAGCGAATAACCACCAGGGATAAAAACCCTGTAACAACGAGCCTGGTACGAACCCATGAAAAAGAAATCGTACCGGTAGCAATACAAGCCTAACAATACATATTTTTATACTATTAAAAAAGACAGTAAATGCATTCATACGAAAAGTTATTATTAGAAAATAAAGCATGGGCAGAAGAAAAAAAACAGGA
>JAFDYH010000001.1:0-5761 GCA_018267535.1 Bacteroidota bacterium | reverse complement strand
GGCGAAATTTTTGTGCACCGTAATGTGGCAAACCTTGTTATTAATACTGATGTAAACCTGCTGAGTGTATTGGACTTTGCCGTAAATCATCTGAAAGTAAAGCACGTGATCGTTTGTGGTCATTACGGTTGTGGAGGGATCAAAGCGTCTATGACCAATACAGATTTTAAAGCCGTACTAAATATGTGGCTGCGAAATATAAAAGACGTATATCGCCTTCACCGGGAAGAATTAGATAATATAAAAGATGAAGGACAAAGAGTAGACCGTCTTACTGAATTAAATGTAACGGAACAGGTGTTTAACCTGGCAAAGACATCCATTATCCAGCGTGCCTGGAAAAAGGAGCAAAGGCCCGATCTGCATGGATGGGTGTATGGTTTAAAAGACGGAATTATAAAACCGGTGTATGAAATGAAAGCCGGTACTCATATTGATTCGATATATGAATATGACGATCTGTAATAGCTGCATTTGCTGATGTGACGATAGGGGATTGGCACTGTTTTGCCGGGCCAGTCAGCCATTTCTGGATTTACATTTTAAGGCAAAACAGTGGATTGTCACATCAGCAAATTAAATTTGCGGTATGTCTATAGAAGTTAGCAACCTGCTTAAGGTTTACGGAGAGCAAAAAGCGGTCAATAATATTTCTTTTAAAATCAATAAAGGTGAAATCGTCGGCTTCCTGGGCCCGAATGGGGCGGGCAAAAGCACAACGATGAAAATATTAACCGGCTACCTGCAGCAATCCGGTGGCAATGCTTTTGTATGCGGTATTAATGTAGCTGACCAGCCCCTGGAAACAAAAAAGAAAATCGGCTATCTACCTGAAGCGAACGCACTTTATTATGACATGTATGTGCGTGAATATTTGTCTTTTATTGCAGAAGTGCACGACGTAAAAAACGCCAAAACGGAAATTGAAGAAGTTATTGGCCTGGTTGGACTGAAGCCAGAATCAAAAAAGAAAATAGGTCAATTGTCCAAAGGTTACAAGCAGAGAGTAGGTTTAGCGGCGTCACTAATTCACAACCCTGAAGTATTGATATTAGATGAGCCTACAAGCGGTTTAGACCCTAACCAGATCATTGAGATAAGAGATGTAATAAAAAAGCAGGGGCAAGATAAAACGGTTCTTTTTTCTTCTCACATTTTACAAGAAGTAGAAGCAATTTGTGACCGGGTAATTATTATTAACAAGGGGCAATTGGTAGCGGATGATAAGCTCACCAGTCTTCGTTCGGGAAATAAAGAAAAACACCTTGTAGCGGTTCAGTTCAAAGAATCTATTGATGAACAACTATTGAAAAATCTCCCCACTTCTGAATCTGTTATCAAAATCGAATCAGGGCACTGGCATATTACAACAGAAAAACCGGAGCAATTGCGTAAACAAATATTGGAATTGGCCCTGCAGCAAAACCTGAATATTATTTCATTGCAAAGCCAGAACCAGAGTCTTGAGGATATATTTAAATCCTTAACGAATTAAAAAGCTTTTTTCTGAAAATCGCCAGCGTATATCAATACCAGTTTTGATAAATCAAAATATTTACGCAGCGCCGCATTCACACTATTCAAATCCAACACTTTTATTTTATTCTCTTTGTTTGTAAAATCATCAAGGCTGCGATCATTACGCAGGTATTCTCTTAAAATATTGGCCAATACATTATTCACACCGAGCAGTGTTTTATTTTGTTCAAGCCAACTATTTACTGATTTAGTCAGCTCATCTTGGGTAAACCCATCTTTAATTGCTTTATCAATTTCCTGTCGCAGTGCTGTGTCTAATCTGCCCTGGTATAGGGGATTGTAATAAGCATATACCCCCCAGTTGCCGACATTATATTTATAATCAGTATTTACATATGTGCCTGCACCATAACTCATGCCTTCATTCTCCCTTAACCTTTGCGGAATACGTGAATTTAAAAATGCACCCCCACCTAATAGCTCATTGGCCATAAACACAGCAGGATAGTCCGGGCTTTTTTCGGAAATATTCAGGTTAATATTCCCCATCAGTGCCGCATTTGTTTTATCGGGGGTATTTATAGCTTCTGTTGTACCCGATATATCAAAATATTTTGGTTCTATTTCTTTATAGGTAGCTTTACTTTTCCATTTTCCCAACGAGTTTTGCAGAAAAGTTAAAACCTGCTTCTTATCTATCTCACCGACAAAGGAAGAAACAGAATGATCGGCTCCATAAAAATCATTGTAATACTTTTTGACATCATCCAGCGTCACTTTATTCAATTCGTCCAGGCTTTCATCTGTATCGGCTGCATAGTTAGGGTGGCCTTTGGGATATTTTGTCGTTAATTTGGAAAGTTTTACTGATGCTACATTTGAGGGTTCGCTTCTGTTGGCTTCATAATCTGCTTTGGTATCGATTATTGCTTTATCAAATTCGGCTGCGTCAAATTTTGGATGACGCAGTATATCATCTAACAAGTTAAGGGCCGCAGGCAGGTTTTTACGGTCTGTATTTAAGTTGACCATCAACCAATCAGCACCCCCATATACGTATAACTCTGTTTTTATTTTATCCAGCTCATCTGTTATTTGTTTTTTAGTACGAGTTGCAGTACCTGTCTTTAACATCCTGGCGGTTATAGATGCGATCATATTTTTATTGGTCAGGCTGTTTTCATCTCCTACCTTAAACGAAATGACGGCATCTATTTTGTCGCCTTTGGTGGGCTTTTCCAATAATGCATACTTGGCACCATTACTTAATTTACCATAAACCGTATTCTTTTTGATGTTTTCTATTGTGTTTTCAAAATTCGCTTTCTGGGCCATTGCTTCTTTTCCCTTATAACCATCCAGTAAAGCAGCTATATCGGGGGTTTCGTTTACTTTGGTACGATCAGGAGAAGGATCCGGGATAAAGACACCATAAGTACGGTTAGATGTCTTGTAATATTTTTTTGCCACTTCCTGAACGTCTGCAAGGGTCAGGTTTTCAATCCGGTCACGGTTTAAAAACCACAGCCGCCAGTCTCCTGCACCTATATATTCTGTTATACCGATGGCAAGATCAATAATTTTACTATTGGTGTTTTCAATGTATTTAAGCCTGTTGTTTTTTGCACGGGTAAGGTCTTCATTCGTAATATTCATAGTGCGGATTTCATCGGCCGTACGCAACAACATATTTTTAGCACTATCAATGCTTTTATCTTTTGGCACTTCTACCTGGAAATAAGTGAAGCCCGGATCGTATAAGGTTTGCGCATATCCATACACTTTAGAGGCAAGTTTGGTTTCTATCAATTTCTTATAAAATACACCGGATGGATCGTTGGTTAGTATTTCAATCAATACATCATTAGCAGCAAAATCTTTATCTGCAACCGATGGCGTGTGATAAGCCATACCTATATACTGGATATCCCCGGTACGGCTTAGCGTTACATTTCTTTCTCCATCCTGGGCGGGCTCAACCGTATAAGGCGCTTGTAATACACGGGTTGGTTTGGGTATGGGTCCAAAATATTGTTGTGTATACTCCAATGCTTTCTTTTCATCAAACTTGCCGGCTATTACCAGCACTGCATTATCAGGCTGATAATATTTCTTATAAAAGGTTTTCAGGTTATCGGCTTTTACTCTTTCAATATCTTCTTTACTGCCAATGGTCGATTTTCCGTAGTTATGCCACAGGTACATAGCGGAAAGGATGCGTTCGTTGAGAATATTACTGGGATAGTTTTCTCCTATTTCAAACTCATTTCTCACTACACTGAATTCCTTTTTCAATTCTTCCGGTAATATTTTTGAATTTACCATTCTGTCCGATTCCATATCCAGCGCCCAACGAAGGTTTTCATCAGAAGCGGATAATATTTCAAAATAATTGGTACGGTCGTACCAGGTAGTACCATTGGCAAATGCCCCTTTGTCGGCAATAGCCTTTTTTATATCTGTAAATTTTCCGCATTGCTTGAAAAGCATATGTTCAATAAGGTGTGCCATTCCTGTTTCACCATAACCTTCATGACGCGACCCAACTTTATAAACAACGTTTACAACAATATTGGTTTGTGAGGGATCTGGTATCAACAGTACATGCAGGCCATTATCCAGTTTGTACTCTTTAATACCTTCTACTGTTGTTACCAGCTCTGGAGAGCTTTGTGCAAAGATTTTACCGGTGTTTAATAAAATAAAACCAGCCGTAAGAAGGACAAGCAAATGTTTCATGGTAATAAAGTTTGTATTAAAGTTAAGGCTTTCGGTAAGCGAAAAACCCGGTAGCAACTAAGAAAAACAAAAAGATTCAGGTGTGGTTTTTTGATTCAACTACTGTTTCTTTGCACAACAGAAAGCGAAATAGCGGGCATGATGCCGAAGTGTGCGATCTTTACTTTTTAAAGATTTTACGCCAAGACGCAAAGTGAATAAGTCGCTAAGAAGTACTAAACTTTGCGACTTTGCATCTTATGTTGCTTTGCGTGAAGTAATGATGATCAGCGAACAGGAACTTAAAAGAGTGCGACGCAACCGGTGATCAATAGAATTACAATGCTTGCCTCATAAAAATTCAATTCAACAAAAAAGATAAACCAATCATGAGTTACATTTCCGAAATTTTTGCAAGACAGATATTAGACAGCCGTGGCAACCCGACTGTAGAAGTAGATGTAATAACAGACGAAGGTGCTGTAGGCCGTGCCGCCGTTCCGAGCGGGGCCAGCACAGGTATTCACGAAGCAGTAGAGCTGCGTGATGATGATAAGAAAAAGTATCTGGGTAAAGGTGTATTAAAAGCAGTAAAGAATGTGAATGAGGTTATTGCTCCCAAATTGATTGGCTATGATGTGGCAGACCAAACAGGTGCCGATCAGACTATGATTGACCTCGATGGCACGGCTAATAAGGGAAAGCTTGGCGCCAATGCAATTCTTGCAGTTAGCATGGCAATTGCAAAAGCGGCTGCTGAAGAGGCGGCATTACCTCTTTATCGCTATGTAGGCGGTACAAATGCAAAAACGTTGCCGATTCCGATGATGAATATCCTGAATGGCGGCGCACATGCCGACAACAAAATCGATTTCCAGGAATTTATGGTAATGCCTGTTGGCGCTTCCTCTTTTAGTGAAGGCCTTCGCTGGGGCGTTGAAATATTTCATGCATTGAAATCAGTATTGAAGAAAAAAGGATTTAGTACCAATGTGGGAGATGAAGGTGGTTTTGCCCCGAATATTCAAAGCAATGAAGAAGCTATTGAAACTGTATTGACTGCGATTGATGCTGCTGGTTATAAAGCAGGGCCACAAATCGTAATTGCCATGGATGCTGCCAATAGTGAGCTTTGGGACAACAAGAAGAAAAAATATGTATTCCATAAAAGCAGTGGAAAAGAAATGAGCAGCGACCAACTGGTGAAGTTTTGGGAAAAGTGGGTGAAAGAGTACCCTATTGCTTCTATTGAAGATGGTATGGCAGAAGATGACTGGGCAGGCTGGAAAAATCTATCGGATACAATTGGTAATAAATGCCAGTTGGTAGGCGATGATCTTTTTGTAACCAATGTTACTCGTTTACAGCAGGGTATTGATAAAGGAATCGCCAATGGATTATTGGTAAAAGTAAACCAGATTGGAACCTTAACGGAAACAATTAATGCTGTCACCCTTGCCCAGCATAATGGCTATAATACGATAATGAGCCATCGCAGTGGTGAAACAGAAGATACAACTATTGCCGACCTCGCTGTCGCTTTGAATTGCGGGCAAATTAAAAC
>JAFDYH010000019.1:3790-4649 GCA_018267535.1 Bacteroidota bacterium | reverse complement strand
ATATCTTTTTCGTCATGTACCCACAGGTCATCTTTACTGAAACCATTATTCAGGTCAACCAGTTTTGGAGAAAACCCATCCAGTCTTATTCCTTTATCACCATTAGTGCCAAATACCAGTGGCTTACCTTGTTCAAGAAATAATGTTTCCTGTGCCTTAGTCCCTTTTTCTGTAAAAATTTCAAAAGCGCCATCATTAAAGATGTTGCAGTTCTGATAGATTTCAAGGAAAGAAGCGCCTTTATGCTGGTTTGATCTGACTAAAGTGGCCTGTAAATGTTTAGGATCACGATCCATTGTGCGGGCAACAAATGTAGCATCTGCCCCAAGCGCAAGGGCCAATGGATTAAATGGATGATCGATACTTCCGAAAGGTGTTGATTTAGTTATTTTATTTTCTTCAGATGTTGGCGAGTATTGTCCTTTTGTTAAACCATAAATCTGGTTATTAAACACAAGTATATTAATATCAAAATTGCGCCTCAGCAAATGAATAGTGTGGTTGCCTCCAATACTCAGGCTGTCACCATCGCCGCTAACGACCCATACACTTAGTTCAGGTCTTGCCGCCTTCAATCCACTCGCTATAGCTGTTGCACGTCCGTGGATTGAATGCATCCCGTAAGTATTCATATAATAAGGAAACCGGGATGAACATCCGATACCTGATACGATCACTATATTTTCTCTTGGAATGCCTAAGGTTGGCATTACTTTCTGTACCTGCGCAAGAATAGAGTAGTCGCCGCATCCGGGGCACCAGCGTACTTCCTGGTCGGTGGCAAAATCCTTAGCTGTAAGGGCTTGTGGGGCAATTGTCGTTTCGCTCATATAATTTATTCCCTACAAATTTACAATCG
>JAFDYH010000019.1:0-3724 GCA_018267535.1 Bacteroidota bacterium | reverse complement strand
CTTTACTTGCGTCGCACACTTTTACGTTCTGTTCGGTATTCGGCAAAACCTCATTTCTATGTATATTCATCCCACATAAAATCTGCAAAATGAGAAATCTGTTTCTTCTTTTCGGTATCCTTAGTTCCCCTCTTTTATTTTCCCAGAATAGCAAAGAACCCATCAAGGTAACCGACCTGCTTAAAATAAAATCAATCAGTGGCATCACTTTGAGCAAAGATGGAAGCAAAGCAGCTTTTACGGTTACCGCTATAGAACCCGATGGCGATACTAAATGGGAATACAAATATGTGAACCATATATGGATGGTTGCAACAGATGGAAACAGTTCGCCCAGGCAATTAACTACCAAAGAAGGATCGTCTCAGCCTGCCTGGAGCCCGGATGGTAAACAAGTCGCCTTCGTTCGCCTGGCTGACGGCAAACCACAAGTGTTTTTATTATCATTAGATGGCGGTGAAGCCATACAACTCACAAAATTTAAATATGGCGCAGGCTCTCCGCAATGGAGCCCGGATGGTAAACAGATCCTTTTTTCTTCCAGCATTGGATTAAGGGATTTATTAAAGGACTCAGTTTTAAATCCCAACAAAGAAATTCCTAAATGGCCTTTTGAAAAACCCGGGTTTGATAAAAATGAATCGCTGAAGGCAACCGCAGCCAAAGCTGACCCCGATGGAAATATAGAAGAAATAAGAACTTATTTGGACAATAATGTAAGTGATAAAAAAGCTAAGGTATTGGATAAACTAAATTTTCAGGATGAAACGGATATATCGGCAGAAATGAATTTCAATCATTATTTTATAGTCAATGCACAACCCGATGCAAAACCTGTTGCCCTCACAAAAGGGTTTTATCGTTTCAATAGTGCTGAATTTACACCCGATGGAAAAGAAGTTGTTCTTGCCGGTGATATGGATTCGTTACAAAATCCTGATCGTTCGCTGGAATCTGAAATTTTTATAACCAATACTAATGGAAGCAGCTTTCACAAAATTCTTGGAGAAGAAGGGATCAGCTATAATTCGCCAAAGGTTTCACCTACGGGCAAATGGCTTAGTTTTCAATATGGCAATACTTCCTTTGTCAGTATTCCTTCACTGGCTGTAATGCCATTTAACGGCACAGCTAAAGATGCAGTGATTATTCCTTTTGACAGGAATAAAAGCAATATTACCTGGAGCAAGGATGAGAAATATATTTATTTCATTTCGCAAAGTAATGGTGGCGCACCCCTATACCGTGCCGATCTGAAAACAAAAAAAGTAGAACAGCTAAGCGGTTACAATAGTGGTGTAGTCAGCTTTGATATTGTAAAAAATAAAATTGTTTTTGCAAAAACAGAAGTAGCAGATCCTTATGAACTATATATAGCCGATGCAACTATGAAAAATGAAAAAAGGGTCAGCAATTTCAATTACGACTGGGTCCAAAAAAAAGAATTATCCTTCCCGGAAAAGAAAACATTTACAGCAACTAATGGAATGACGATTGAATACTGGGTAATGAAACCTACCAATTATCAAAGCGGGAAAAAATATCCCTTGTTACTGGAAATACATGGGGGCCCGTCAGCAATGTGGGGACCAGGCGAGACCAGCATGTGGCATGAATACCAGTATTTCTGCAGTAAAGGATACGGCGTTGTGTATTGCAACCCTCGGGGCAGTGGTGGCTATGGTCTTGATTTTTTAAGAGCGAATGTGATGGATTGGGGCCAGGGGCCGGCAAGCGATGTATTAACCGCTTTAGACAAAACAATTGAAGAAGGCTGGGCTGATACTTCAAAACTGTTGATTACAGGAGGTTCTTATGCAGGTTATCTTGTAGCGTGGATTATAGCACATGATCATCGATTCAAAGCTGCCTGCTCGCAAAGGGGCGTTTACGATTTAGCAACATTCTTTGGCGAAGGAAATGCCTGGAGATTGGTGCCTAATTATTTTGGTGGCTACCCCTGGGAAGATTCAACAAAAAAGGTTTTAGAAAGAGAATCCCCAATTACTTACGTTCAAAATATAACTACTCCATATATAATTTTTCATGGGGATAATGATAGGCGCACCGGCTTTGTGGAAGGAGAGATGATGTACCGCAGCTTAAAAGTACTGGGCAGACCGGTGGAATATGTGCGTCATGCCAATGCCACACATGAAATAACAAGAAGCGGTAATAACCGCCAGCGCATCGACCAAATGTTAAGAACATACGAATTTTTTGAAAGATGGCTGAACAAAAATTAAATACTAAACAAATAAATTTCTATTTTCATTTTTCAATTAATAAAATCAATTTCATGAAGCTTAGTAAGAGAATTTCTGTACTGTTTGTTTTATCTGCGTTGGTATTTTTTGGCGTAGCGGCAACAAAGCCGGAGAATAACTTTAAAAACCTGAAAGTTCTCCCGAAAGATATCAGCCATGAAGAACTAGGAAAGATTATGCACGACTTCAATTTTGCATTAGGGGTAAAATGTAATTTTTGTCATGCAGGACCGAAACAAGGCGAAGAACATTCTGATTTTTCAAGTGATGAAAAACCGGAAAAATCAATTGCCCGCAGTATGATGAAGATGACGAATAAAATCAATAAGAAATTCTTTCATGGCAAATCCAAAATTGGTGATGCAAATGCTGTAATAGCTGTGAATTGTGCCACCTGTCATCATGGTGCACCGCATCCGGAAATAGAACAACCCAAGCCGGAAGAAGAAAAATAATAATCCGGATAAAAATAAATTTTAAAAGCAACCTCTCCGGTTGCTTTTATTGTTAGAATTAAACAATAGCCTATTTTTAATAATCCCTGGCCCTTCTTGCTGTACGATTCCGTTTATTTGATACAACTCTTCTTATTATTAAATAAATTACATCCTGATTAAATCAAAAATTATGAGTGATGCATTATATGATTTTGGTATGATCGGCCTCGGCACCATGGGCAGAAACCTTTTACTCAATATGGCCGATCATGGTTTTGCAGCTATTGGTTTTGATAAAGACGTTTCCAAAGGAGCATTGTTGGAAAGTTCCGCAACACCCAATACAATAGTCAAAGGTGTGAGTACATTGGCAGAAATGGTTCAACATTTAAAAAAACCAAGAAAAATAATGATGCTGGTACCGGCAGGTCCGATTGTAGACAGTGTAATTAATGAATTATTGCCGCTTGTTGAAAAAGATGATATTGTTATTGATGGGGGTAACTCACATTATACGGATACGCTAAAACGGATCGATTATTTAAAAGATAAGGGAATCCATTTTATGGGCATGGGCGTTTCGGGCGGGGAACATGGCGCAAGAACCGGCCCCAGCATTATGCCAGGTGGCGATGTGGAAGCATGGAAAGAGCTAAAGCCGATCCTGGAAGCCGTATCAGCGAAAGTAAATGGTGACGAGCCTTGTGTTGCTTATATGGGTAAAGCTGCGGCAGGACATTATGTGAAAATGGTGCATAACGGTATTGAATACGCCATTATGCAATTGATCAGCGAAGTATATGATGTGCTGAAAAACAGCCTTGGTTTTAGTAACGATGAATTACATGATGTATTTAAAAAATGGAATGAAGGCGAATTGCAATCCTTTTTGGTTGAAATAACCGCTACAATCTTTTTAAAAGAAGATACCATTACAAAAAACCGTTTGATAGATGTAATATTGGATAAAGCGGGTTCGAAAGGAACGGGTAAATGGACATCGCAGGATGCGATGGATTT
>JAFDYH010000199.1:14653-16614 GCA_018267535.1 Bacteroidota bacterium | reverse complement strand
GCTGAACAACGTATTCCGAATATGCGTGGCATCATGGCGGCACGTACAAAACCATTGAAAGTAAGTGAACCGGTAGCGGCAGAAGCACTAACAACTATTACCAACTTTAGTTTACCACCTGCAAAAGCTGGCGTTAAGCTGGTACCTGCGGATAATGTAGAAGAGTTGGTAAGGTTGCTACATGAAGAAGCGAAAGCGTTTTAATGGATAATTATTTAAATGAAAATTTATAATTACTCCCCAAACCTTATCCTATGGCCAAAGAAAATGTTTTAAAACAAAGAGTTTTGACTTCGCAGTTCGTATTGTCAATTTGTATAAATTTTTGAAGAAAGAATATAATGAATTTGTGATCTCTCAACAAGTAGTTGCAAGTGGTACTGCAATCGGCGCACTTGTCAGGGAAGCAGAACATGCAGAAAGCATAAAGGATTTTTTGCACAAACTGAATATAGGCCTGAAAGAAGCAAACGAATCAAAATACTGGCTGGATTTACTCTGTGCAACAAATCTTATAAATAAAAAGATGTATGATTCATTAAATAAAGATTGTGAGGAGTTATTAAAACTGCTAATTGCCAGTGTTAAAACCACGAAAGGTAAACTAGGCAGGTAATTATCAATTATTAACTAACCAATTATCAATTAATATGTCAGTTTTAATATTTATCGACGTTGCTGATGGCCATGTAAAAAAAGCGTCTCTGGAAGTATTAAGCTATGGGGCAAAAGTGGCAGAACAATTAAGCACCTCTGCTGAAGGCGTTGTATTAGGTTCAGTAACGGAAGATCTCGCTGCCCTTGGAAAATATGGCGTGAAGAAAATTCACCAGGTTTCTAATGATGCATTGAACCATCTTGATGCGCAGGTATATACTAACGTTATTGCACAGGTAGCCCAGGCAACAGGCGCAAAAGTGATAATATTTTCAAATAATGTAGATGGTAAAGCAATTGCCCCGCGACTTTCTGCCAAATTAAAAGCAGGATTGGTCAGTGGCGCTGTCGCATTGCCGGATACGGCTAATGGCTTTGTTGTAAAGAAAACCGTTTTCTCCGGTAAGGCATTTGCCAGCATTGCTATTAATACCGATATAAAAATCATCGCCCTTAACCCAAATGCCTACCAGGTAATTTCGGGAGAAGGCAGTGCAGAAGTAATTCCTTTTAATGCTACAGTTGGAACAGCTAAAGTAAAAGTGACCAATGTAAGCAAAGCCAGTGGCGAAGTGCCTTTAACTGAGGCTGAGATTGTTGTTAGTGCCGGCCGAGGCATGAAAGGCCCGGAAAACTGGGGCATTATTGAAGACCTGGCCAAGGTTTTGCATGCAGCTACTGCCTGCAGCCGTCCTGTCGCAGATGCCCACTGGCGGCCGCATAACGAACATGTCGGGCAAACTGGTATTGCAATTGCGCCAAATCTGTATATTGCAATCGGTATTTCGGGTGCTATCCAGCACCTGGCAGGTGTAAACAGGAGTAAGATTATCGTTGTAATTAATAAAGATCCGGAAGCGCCATTTTTTAAAGCAGCAGACTATGGCATAGTTGGGGACGCTTTTGAAGTAGTACCTAAAATGACTGAGGCCATCAAAAAAATAAAAGGATAGAAGCAATCTGAGTTTTCACATTCACTTGAGAGATACACTTGCGGCTGAGTTTTCGGCCGCATTTTTTTTAATAAAATCCCTTAGATTCGCGTGATATTTTATGAAGAAAATAGAACTGGAAATAGTGGCATTGTCGCACAGCATTACTCAAACCCATTCCTATGCAGTTGTATTGGGTGAAGTAAATGGCCTTCGCCGTTTGCCGATTGTGATCGGTGGTTTTGAAGCCCAGGCCATTGCCGTGGCCCTGGAAAAAATGCAACCCAGCCGCCCACTCACCCACGACCTGATGAAAAGTTTTATGAACGCTTTCGCCGTAGATCTTCACGAAATCATTATTTGCGACCTGCA
>JAFDYH010000199.1:9759-14553 GCA_018267535.1 Bacteroidota bacterium | reverse complement strand
CGGCATATTGATGGAAGATACAGGTGGAACCGGAAAGAAAAAGAAAGCGCAGGTAGTAACCCGGGAAGAAACCGAACCTACTGGTAAAGAAGATCTGAAAACAATGTCACTCGAAGACCTGAATACACTATTAAATGATGTGCTGGAAAGTGAAGACTATGTAAGGGCCATAGCCATTCGTGATGAAATAAATAACCGGAAGAAGAATCGCTGATCTTATTGTTATAAGAGTTTCCTGATTTTTATTACCAGCTCTTGTTTTTCATGGCATCGCCTGTTGTGTCACTCACTTGTACGTTCCATTTTCATATCATCAATAACTATACGTGATAGCTTTTCCCAACTGCAAAATCAATCTTGGCCTAAATATAACCAGCAAGCGGGAGGATGGTTATCATAACCTCGAAACAGTTTTTGCCCCGGTCAGTTTGAAAGATATCCTTGAAGTTATCCATGCAGATAATTCAAATAACCCCATCCAATATTCATCAAGCGGCATTCCAATTGATAACGAACTATCAAACAACCTCTGCGCAAAAGCATATCACCTTTTAAAAAAAGACTTTCAGGATATCCCGGCGATTCAACTTCATTTGCATAAAACAATTCCTACCGGAGCAGGCCTTGGTGGCGGCAGTGCTGATGGTGCCTTTATGTTGAAAATGCTGAATACAAAATTCAATCTCGGCCTTTCACCTGAACAATTAATTCAATATGCTTTACAATTAGGCAGCGATTGTCCTTTCTTCATTTACAATAAGCCCTGTTTTGCAAGTGGCCGCGGCGAAATAATGGAACCCGTTGAATTGAATTTATCCGGTTATAAAATTCTGCTTGTAAATCCCGGTATTCATGTCAATACAGGCCAGGCATTTTCACAACTTACTCCAGCTATTCCCAAAATTTCTATTAAGGAGATAGTAAAGCAACCTATCAATAACTGGAAGGTACTATTGAAGAATGATTTTGAAGAATCAGTTTTTAAACAACATCCTGAAATAAAAGAAATAAAAGAAAGTCTCTACAAATCGGGAGCGGTATACTCATCCATGAGTGGAAGCGGCAGCACTGTTTATGGAATTTTTGAAAAATCAGCCGTAGTAAACGTTTCATTTCCGCAACACTATTTCGTAAAAGAATCATCGCTCATTCATTCATAGACAAAATGACCAGGAAAACGAATTAATATATCCGTAATAATTCGCCTTATCCATAACATCCCGGTTCCATTCTTTAGCAGTTTTAGGAAACCACCCAACATTTCAGAAACTGCGATAAAATTTTTATCTTCGCCGAAACTAATCGTTATCCCTACTTCATCTTCCATAACACACTTTCTCGACATGAACCTTGATTTTCTCAATCATCGAAGGGTTGTCGCTTAATTCAAATACCGTCTCTATTCTATAAACGGTATCTCACTTCTACATTTATTATTTTTCATTCTATATTTTACATTTCTATGCAATCAACAATAGCTATGTCTGAAAAGACACAATATTATCTTGATCTTGAAGAAAAATACGGCGCTCATAATTATCATCCACTGCCGGTTGTGCTTGACCGTGGTGAGGGTGTGTTCGTTTGGGATGTAGAAGGCAAACGTTATTATGATTTCCTAAGTGGTTACTCTGCCGTTAACCAGGGGCACTGCCATCCTAAAATTGTTCAGTCATTTATTGAACAATCAAAAAAACTCACATTAACCAGCCGCGCCTTTCATAATAACCTGTTGGGTGAATATGAAAAATTCATCACAAATTATTTTGGCTATGATAAAGTATTGCCCATGAATACAGGCGTGGAAGCAGTGGAAACAGCTATCAAGCTTTGCCGCAAATGGGCTTACGAAGTAAAAGGTATTTCCGAAAACAAAGCAAAGATCATTGTATGTGAAGGTAATTTTCATGGCCGCACATCTACCGTTATTTCCTTTAGCAGCGATCCGCAATCCACTAAGAATTTTGGCCCTTATATGCCTGGCTTTGAAATTATTCCTTACAATGATCTCAATGCCTTACAGTCAGCATTAAACGAAAAAAATATTGCAGGCTTTTTAGTAGAACCGATACAGGGCGAAGCCGGTGTGTTAGTTCCCGATGAGGGCTATCTTGCCAAAGCAAAACAACTTTGCGAAGCGGCCAACGTTCTTTTCATTGGTGATGAAATTCAGACCGGCCTTTGCAGAACAGGTAAACTACTTGCTTGTGATCATGAGAAGGTAAGGCCGGATATTTTATTGTTGGGTAAAGCATTAAGCGGTGGCATGATGCCGGTAAGCGCAGTCCTTGCGGGTGATGAAATTATGCTGACAATAAAACCCGGTGAACATGGTTCCACCTATGGTGGTAACCCTTTAGCATGCAAAGTCGCTATTACGGCATTGGAAGTTCTGAAGGACGAAAAGATGGCTGAGAATGCCACAGCAATGGGCGAATTGCTGAGAAAAGAGTTAAAAAATCTTCAATCTTCCTATATCAGCATTGTACGGGGCAAAGGCCTGCTGAATGCAATCGTCATCAGTCACGCTGAAAAAGACGCGGCCTGGGAACTATGCCTGCAACTGAAAGAAAATGGTTTACTCGCAAAACCTACACATGGAGATAAGATCAGGTTTGCCCCGCCACTGACTATCACTAAAGAGCAGGTTATGGATTGTATACGTATAATTAAAAACAGCCTGACTATTCTGAGTTAAAGAATAACACCAGGCTGGGCCTTTTAGTTTTTATTTTTTCTATAGCCTCCCTGGTGTTAACTTTCATAAGCAATAAGCTTACCTTCATATTATGGATGCCTATTTACAACACGAAGAAAAACATTTAAAGAATTCTGACCTGCTGACCGATATCGTTATTGGTATGAGTGACGGGCTAACCGTTCCTTTTGCTTTAGCCGCAGGGCTCAGCGGTGCTGTTTCCTCAACGCATATTATCGTTATTGCCGGCATTGCAGAAATTGCTGCCGGTTCTATCGCGATGGGTCTCGGTGGTTATCTTGCCGGTAAAACCGAGCAGGATCACTACAACAGTGAATTAAAAAGAGAATACGATGAAGTGGATAATAAGCGCCATCTTGAAATAAAAGAAACCAAAGATTTTTTTGCCAACATCGGCTTAAGTGAAGAGTTACAGGAACGGGCAACCGAAGAAATAGCAAGGGATAAAAAGCAATGGGTGGATTTTATGATGAAGTATGAGCTGGGGTTAGATAAACCCGATCCTAAAAGAGCTACAAAATCAGCATTGAATATAGGGTTGTCTTATATCGCCGGTGGTCTTGTTCCGCTAAGCCCTTACTTCTTTGTTGACTCACCGAATACCGGCCTCAAAACTTCAGTTATGCTTACCCTGGTCTGCCTGTTTATATTCGGGTGGTTCAAAAGCAAACTGACAGGGGTAAAACCATTCAGCGGTGCCTTAAAAATAGCGCTAATTGGCGCTGTAGCAGCGGGTGCAGCCTATGGCGTTGCAAGATTATTTGGCGCCTGATCCTTTTGTCTGATCTATTTTGATATCAGGAAATAAAGAGGCAACCAGCATCAGTATAGAAGCAAGTAATGTAAAGTATAATCCTGATTTCTTTTCCGGGCAATCGCCCATCTGGCAAGTGGGGATAATAATAAAATTCCGGACAGCCCAGCCTATATTAAAAGCGCATATCAATAAATTGCTTCGCTGTGTCCATACTTTAGGTACTAATGTAAACAGTATATAAATACCCGCCATAATAAAATGGAAATATCCGGGCTTACCAAAATTTGTTCCTGTCGCATCCACCCCACTCACTGTTATATTTTTTGAAGCAATAAATACCCAGGGTGTAAAACAGGAAACCACTAATAATAATGCCGATAATATTCCGATCCATTTCATCCAACGCATAAAATCTATTTGCGCAAAAATAAAGTTCTGTTTGTAATAAAACCTATTCCGTTATTAGCTTCTCTTTTTTATCCAATACCTCCTCTTCGATATCGCCGGGATCGGTGTTACCGGTAAGCTTCTTTTTGTATTGCATTTTCAGGCGATCATAAAAGGAATGTTTGTCTACAAGATAAGAGGCCAGACCTGCAACCATACCGGCCAGCATCAGGTGAAAAATTACACTATGCCTGTCTGTCATTTCCAGCACCAGTATTGCTGATGTAAAAGGGGTACGCGTAACCCCTGTAAGCAAACCCACCATCCCGGCAAGAATCAATAAATTGCTGTTCGCCTCTGACAATTGAAATAGCCCTGCAAATACAGAACCGATGCTTGATCCGGCGGCTAATGCAGGAGCGAATATACCACCTGCCGCACCTGTAGTAAATGAAAGTATAGAGCCGCCTATTCTTAACAATGGTACATACCAGGGAAGGTATTTATCATGAGTAAATAAAATGTCATTCATTATGTGCTTGCCTGACCCCAGCGCTTTGGCATTTACAAATACAGCCAGGCTTACAAGAATTAATGCACACACGATAATATATGCGATATGCTTGGGCCTGCTTCCAAAAGATGATTTCCATTTTAAAATCCGAAGAATTATTTTACCCATTACACTGCCCGATACTCCGGCAACAATAGCTACTACTACAACGGCAAAAAAAATCCATGACGATAAATTATTCACCTCCGGATACCCAAGATATAGATAAGGCCCGAGGAAAGTCTGGGCAGTTAATCCCGCAATAATAACAGCTGAAAATAAAGCTGTCTTGAATTGACTGATATGTGTCCTTGTTAACTCCTCTACAGTAAATACAATCCCCCCCAAGGGGGTATTAAATGCTGCCGCAAGGCCTGC
>JAFDYH010000199.1:0-9676 GCA_018267535.1 Bacteroidota bacterium | reverse complement strand
CCCAACACCATTAATAAACTGGAAATAATTTTTATAATGATAATACGAAGGCTAAGCAGTTTCCTGATTTTTGAATCATTGATAGTACCGGCTAATTCAACTGAAGCCATTACCTGCGGAATGCCACTGCCCCTGGCATAACTGGCAAACCGCCTTACTACCCACCAGGCGCCTAAAAAACAAACAGGCGTAATAAGAAACAACAGGTATTGATTTTGTGAAACAACCCAGGCTGTTCCCTTTTCCGCCAATGAAAACAATTGTGTAAAAAATACTGCGATCACACCGGTAATAAATGATGCAATCCAGAACGGAATCGCCTGCATCAGGTTTGTCTTCAATCCCTCATTCGTCAGTTTATCGAAAACTTTCTTTATTATCTTTCTTATTCGTAGTACTACTTTTCGCATAATATTTAGAAAAAAAGGTAAGCCTGTAAACCCCGGTAAGAAATTTAACGATATGTATTGCAGCGAAGATACTGTTGAATCAGTAAAAAATTGCTCAAATAACGATTAACAACTAATTCTGAAACCAAAAACGACAATCCCTTATTTTTGAAAAGGTCAAGTTCCTGGTTTAAATGATAAAAAGCGGCTTTACTTTATTGATCCTGTCGTGTTTCATTTCGTTCGTCCGTGCTAATGACAGAACGGGTTATTTATATTGCCGGCTATGTGCTGAAGATGATTCGCTTGGTTTATTTGCCAACAAAAAGAATATTCCTGATCCATTCAGGAAACCCATCCTGAAAGCCCTTTCTTATTTCCCGGAATTAAAAAACATAAGCATTGATTTCGTTATCAAAAAAAATTACACCCCACTATCTACCCGGCCATCATTCCGGAGTATGTTTAAACGAAAAAATCGTCGTACCTATATCATTACTATAAGCAACGAAACCATTGACACACTTTCTCATCTTTTATACAACAAGCTCAGCTATACCGAACAAGTCGGCATCATGGGCCACGAATTGAGCCATGTTGTTGATTTCAATAATAAAAGTTTTTTCCGGTCAATAGGAAATGCAATAGGCCATTTATCCAAACATTTTATTGATAAAATGGAATACAAAACAGACCTGATCTGCATTCAGCATGGGCTTGGCAAATACCTGGAAACGTATAGCCTGCATGTGCGCAAAACCATGCATGTAAAATACTGGCGGGGCGTAGACCATGTATTCGAAAAAGACGATCATATAGAACGATACATGAACCCTTCTACCATTGAAAAATACATGCAGACGGCAACGGTAAATCCGGATGATGGAAAATAATAAACCCTGCCGGTTAAGCAGGGTTTACTCAATATAATTATGATATCCGGCTCTGGTCTTATAATTTAAAACCTACTGTTACACTGATTACACGATGCTTATTCTTGTCATCAACGCTGTTATCACTATTGGGCCTGAGTTTTGCAAGTCCATAACCATAATTAACTGATACGATCGCTTTGTTTCCTTCCACACCAACTGTACCATTCAAGCCATAATCAAATCTTCTTATAGTAGAATAGCCGAGGTTTACGAGAGGGTCTGACGAATTATTGTCGTTCGACCACTCGATATTCTTTTCGCTATGAAAAGAAGCATTTGATATTTTATAATCTACTTTATTTTTCCCCGCTATACCCATTGCAATGTAAGGGCCGGCTCCAACATAAAATTTCGACTGTTCACCTACCGGCGCTTTAAAAACAACATTTACCGGTACTTCAATATACATAGGATTGGTAGTTGCCTTAAAATAATCCGCATCAGTAGGGTTGCCGGATTGTGTCTTAGATCCTTTTGTTGTAAAGAATACGCCGGGTTGTATAGACAAAACCGGGGCAATTGGCAAATCGCCCTGGAACCCTACGTGAAAACCGACCAGCATTTTATTATCATCAGTGCCACCATTATCACTAATACTGATATTAGCAAAGTTTACACCTCCTTTAATAAAAGCTGCCGGCTTTTGTGCATTCGCTGTGATGCTAAACATTGTCGCTACTGCAATTGCGGGTAGAATTGATCCTGATTTCATAAATAGTACAATTTTGATTTAGTGATACCGTAAATTTCAAATGTACTGCCAGAAACGATAGTTTGTTGATTTTATTATTTTCTATTTCTTTTCAAATAACTTATTTATTCAATAAAAGCTTTTTTTAAGCAGAAAAACAAGCGTAGTTTGATAATAATTGTTTTGTTAAAATTTATAAACAATAAATAATTATACATGGAAATAGTATAACAGGTCTCTATTGGGGCTTTTATTCTGCCCGTTTTCATTTTGAAAACTTGTGCACTATCTTTATACCAAGAATCATAAAACGAATGACATCAAAAAAAATCACAAGGCTGCTGATTATTTTTTCTATAATCGTTATAAACATAGGCTGCGACCAGGTAACCAAGTCTATTGTAAGAAAAGAAGTAGTTCCCTACTCCACCATACATATGTTAAGTAATCACCTGACGCTTACTAAAGTTGAAAATGCAGGTGCTTTCCTGAGCGCAGGTGATCACTTGTCCGGTCAATTGCGATTTATTATTCTCACCCTATTACCTGTTATTGCAATGATTGCCGGCATTATCTATATTTTTACAAAACAAAACCTGCACCTTATAACAACAATGGGCATATGTTTTGTAATCGGTGGGGGTATAGGGAATATTTTCGACAGGGTTATTTATGGCTCTGTCACTGACTTTCTCCACATCAGCGTTGCCGGCATGCAAACAGGTATATTTAATATGGCTGATGTATCAATTATGACCGGAGCGGCGCTTATCTTTTTATCGTCTTTGTTGAAAAGCAACAAATCAAGTACTATCAAAGCAGCATAAAAGGGAAAAAACAGCCTACAAAATCCTACTGGCTCTATCCTTTATAAAAGGAAGAACTAGTTTCCCTCCAGGAATGTAGCCGCAATCATTAATTTTATTCCACTTATTTTAGCAGGATTATAAAATGGATTTAAACATATTGATTCATGCAATTAAAAATTTATAAAGATTACCCCGAACTATCTGCAAATGTGGCTGATGAAATTATAAGCCTTATAAAACGGAAGCCGGATGCCGTGATCTGCCTCGCTTCCGGCGACACGCCAAGACTGACCTGCCAGGTTTTTGCAGAAAGAGCAATCAAAGAAAAAATTGACACTTCCAAATTTACGTTCATTGGTTTGGATGAATGGGTGGGCATCTCCCCCGTCAATGAAGGAAGCTGTCGCTATTTCTTTGAAACTTTATTGATCAAACCCTTGAACCTTTCCGGATCCCAGGTACATTTGTTTGATGCGCTATCCAAAAATCTGAGCGAGGAATGCAGAAAAATGGATAAGGCAATTTCTGAAAAAGGGGGCATTGACCTGATGATCGTGGGCATTGGTATGAACGGGCATATCGGCTTCAACGAACCGGGTGTATCATTTGATAATTATGCGCATGTAACCGACCTCGATGAAATAACGATTACAGTTGGCCAGAAATACTTTAAAGGAAGCGCTGAATTAAAGCAAGGCATTACCCTGGGATTAAAACACCTGATGAACAGCAAAAAAGCAATTGTAATCGCCAATGCCGCTAAGAAAGCCCCTGTTATAAAAAAAGCTATTGAAGGAACTGTCAGCGATCTTTTTCCTGCAACAATTATCCAGCAACATGCCAACGGGTGTGTCATGATTGATGAAGAAGCTGCCTCCCTCCTAAACAAATAGTAATGCCGAAAGCCACAGCCCTTCGCATTGTTTACTTTCTTGTGTTTGCCTGCACAGGGGCATGGCTGCCTAAATTATACGACTATTGTGTATTCAAAGGCCTCAGCAATTCCCAAAGTGCACTGATATTAAGCATCCCGCCGGTTATGATGTTTGCAGTGCAGCCGTTGTATGGCTTTCTTGCTGATAAACTCGGCCACAAAAAAACATTAATTATTTCCGCGTTCTTTGCCGCATTGAGCTATACCGGTTTCCTGCTGAATACAAGCTTTGCAGCATTGATTATTGTAACGTTACTGATGGCATTGTTCTATAATACGCTACAACCCGTACTCGATAGTATGGCTTTACAGGTTGCAAAGCAAAACCCAAAATTTTCCTATGGCAGCCTGCGCTTTTATGGAGCGGCAGGCTATTCATTTACTGCCATCATTACCGGGCAGGTAATTGATGCTATTAATATCACTGGCATTTTTATTGTTTCATCGGTAACAATGTTCCTGGCATTTCTTTTCAGCTTCTGGCTACAGCATGAAAAGGATGAAACGGAACAAATAGCTGCTTACATGAATGTTTGGGGCGTTATTAAAAACCCTTCCCTGCTTTTTTTACTGACCTGTGTTTTTCTTGTATCTGTTGGCGCTACTGCTATCTGGAATTTTTATTCGGCTTATTTAAAAGAAAATGGTGCATCTGATTCATTGGTAGGTTATGGATTATCCTTCCAGGGTTTGTGTGAGTTACCTATCTTTTATTTTTCCGCCCGCATTATCCTGAAACTTGGCTTAAAGCTCACCTTACTGATAACTGTATCGGCAACGGTATTGAGATTGGTATTGTATTATTTTATTAAAACACCTGTTGCTACTTTACCGGTAGAGCTATTGCATGGTTTTAGCTGGAGCTTGTTTTGGGTAGTATGTGTTGAGTCTATAAATAAACTGGTGGATGAAAAATGGCAGGCAACGGGGCAGTCACTTTTATATGCCGCCTATTTCGGCGCCGGGGCAATTGCCGGTAACTACTGGGTGCAATATTTCCTGGATAAGAACATGAAAATGGCCAATATATTTCTCTTAAATGCAGGGCTGGTATTTATTGTTGTTATCCTTTTGAGCTTGTTTATAAAAAAGAATAACAAACCGGCTTAAGCTTTTTTTAATTCATTCACGCACCAATCCACGAAATTTATTACCTGGTCTTCTACCGGCGCATAAGGGCCGGGGCGATATGCATTGCTCAATATTCCTTTGAAATTATTTTCACAAAGGGCGCCATCCTGTGCGCCGGTGATTTCCCAGAATTCAGTAAGCCTTTCAAGCGTATAATCCTTCCCTTCTTCGGCCTTTTCATCTACCAGCCAGCAAAACTCTACATCAGTAGTAAATGCATCAACAGGTGTTACCTTCATCGTCCATACATAATCGCTCACGGCATCCATCCAGAAATTAGGATAGTTGACAAGGCCTACTACACCTGCATCATGATCTTTATGCAAACCCATCGGTATTGAAATTTTCTTTCCATCCACACTATAACTTTCTACACCGGGCCGCAAAGGATAACGTATCGCATAGGTCGTTGTTCCCCCTGTTATTTCAACCAATTTTGTCTGCAGTCCTTTTGCACTCCAGTTCTTTTGCCGGTCAATAGTCAATTCTTCAACATCCTCCCTCAGGTTTGCACCGATAACTGCTTTGCAATACTCAGGATGAGCCCCGCCACAATGATAACATTCCCGGAAATTTTCAGCGACTAATTTCCAGTTAGCTGTAAGCTTATAGTTTTTTATACAGGCTACTTTTGCTTTACTTATTGCATATGGTTTTAAATAAGGGGCTAAACTATTTTCAATCGGAGAAAACGCAGGAGCATCATTTGCAAGACAAATAAATATCAACCCTCCAACTACTTTAACCTTCGCCGGCCGCAGATTATACTCTTCTTTGCAAAAGTCATCCGGCATCATCCGCGCATTCAGTAAGCTGCCATCTTTATCAAATACCCATTGATGATAAGGGCAAATAAATTTAGAAACATGCCCGCTATCCTGTAAACAAATCGCAGAGCCCCTGTGTGTGCAGGTATTATAATGCGCATATATGGCGCCGTCATTTCCGCGAATGATAATAACCGAATCATTGCGTAATTGGTACAGGAAATAATCCCCCGGTTCCTTTACCTGTGCTGTATTGCCTGCATACAGCCAGTTTTTCCTGAAAATAGCTTCCCATTCCGCATCAAAAACTTCCGGGCTGGTATAGAAGGCCTGCTCCAGGCTATACCCGGATTTATAACGCTGCAGAAGTTGCCGGAGATTTATTGTATCCATATTGCAGGCAATTAAATGACAGCGATAAATTTAACGATTATTTGCTTTAACCGGTACCGCCCATCCATTGCTTATCCGCGGCGGCAACTGCACAAGGCTTGCTATTTCTTCCTAACTTGCCTCATGCTCCAGACAGTCCGGCTGATAGTAGAAGGAAAAGTGCAGGGTGTTTTTTACCGTCAAAGCACGAGAGAAAAGGCAATGATAATGGGTATAAAAGGAACTGTAAAAAACCTGGCAGATGGAAACGTGGAAATAATAGCTACCGGTACCGAAGAGCAATTAGAACAACTGGCCCACTGGTGCCACCAGGGCCCGCCCCGATCCATCGTTACCAAAGTCAGTTCAACCCCCTTACCTTTACAACCTTTCAGTAATTTTATTATTATTCGTTAATGAACGCTTGCCAGTATGTAATGAACCCGGGAACTTTCAGCTATCCGTCAGCGGTAGTATTTCCCAGGGCTAATTCCATCTGGCCCTTTTCAATCAATAAAAAAAATACAGAGATGAAAACAAAATTTCTTTTTGGTGTTGGTATTATGAGCCTGGCCCTGCATGCCGGAGCGCAGCAAAAAATGGATCCTAAAGAAACTGAAGTATGGTCACCTGAACCAAAAATTGTAACCCCCGGCGCCACCTTTGCAGATGCGCCTTCAGATGCTATCATTTTATTCGATGGTAAAAATCTTGACGAGTGGTCGCTGACAGACGATGTAACCAAACCGGCAGGATGGACATTAAACGGCGATGGGTCTATGACCGTAAAAAAAGGTACCGGTACCATACAAACGAAAAGAAATTTTATGGATTACCAGTTGCATATCGAATACAAAATACCTTCTAACATTACAGGCTCCGGCCAGGCAAGGGGCAACAGTGGTATCTTCCTGGCTTCTGCCGGCAAGGGAGATGATGGTTATGAATTGCAGGTGCTGGACAATTACAATAATAAAACCTATGTAAACGGCCAGGTCGGCAGTATGTACAAACAAAGTATACCCCTGGAAAATGCCTGCAAAAAGCCCGGCGAATGGCAAACCTATGATGTGATATGGACAGCGCCACGCTTTAATGATGATGGATCTGTAAAAAGCGCTGCCCGTGTAACCGCTTTTCATAATGGCGTATTGGTACAAAATAATTATGAATTAAAAGGAAACACACCCTATATCGGCAAACCCGTGTATAAAAAACATGGCCCATCGCCTATTAAATTACAGGACCATGGCGACCCCAGCGAACCAATCAGCTATCGCAATATCTGGCTCAGAGAATTATAATTCCTGGTAAACCTTTATTTAGTGCCGCATAAATTTTATATGCGGCATTTTTTTATGATAACGTTTCTTGTTTTTAGGGCACCATCTCTTGCTACATGCGGCTGACAGTTTCGTTTTTATTCAAGCCGAACAACTTTATATTAGCCCATTTACCGGTTTGCGATGATATTTTCCCTGCCAGCGCAAGCCCTATAATAAAAAATAAATTTGCTAAATTGAAGAATGCAAAAAATTAAATTACAATTTTTATTGCACCACCACCAGGAGTGTATCGGCATTTATTTTGACAAAAACCCATCGATCAACAAAACCATACAGGAAAATGCAGGCGCAAAATGGAGCGCCAGTAACAAATGCTGGTATATACCACTAAGCAAAGAAAATTACAATAAACTGGTATCTGTATTAAAAAACAAAGTAGATATAGAGAAGTCGGGGCTGCATAAATACCTGCTGGATAAAAAGCAAAAAGAAACCGCCATCAGCAATATCGCATTCCGCAATTCCATAACCGTGAACAGCCAACTGCAGCTTAGCGAAGTAAAGAAGAAAGCGATATATGCACCGCAGCCTGAAAAAAAGCCAATCGTTATTTACAAAATCCAAAAAATACACCCTATAAACGCCCATGTACTGCCCGCCATGCAGCAGCAACTAAAATTAAGGGCGTACAGCCCTTCTACCATCAAGACCTATTTTAATGAAATGTCGCAATTACTGCAAACCATTAACTCTATTCCTGCAGATGCATTAACCCCCGAACATCTTCGGCGCTACCTCGTTTACTGTTATGAAAAACTCAGCCTGACAGAAAACACATTACACAGCCGGATAAATGCCCTGAAATTTTATTATGAGCAGGTGCTGGGCCGGGAAAAATTTTTCTGGGAAATACCCAGGCCAAAAAAAAGACATATTTTACCAAAAGTGCTTGGAGAAACCGAAATCAGGAGGCTATTTACAGCGTTGCAGAATAAAAAACATAAAGCTGTATTATTTACGGCCTATAGTGCCGGCCTGCGTGTAAGCGAAGTGGTAAACCTGCAGCTTACCCATATTGACAGAAGCCGCATGCAGTTGTTCATAAAAGATGCTAAAGGAAAAAAAGACAGGTATGTAATGTTAAGCCCTGTACTGCTGGATATTCTAACCAATTATTATAAAACAGCAAACCCAAGACCCATAAAATATCTTTTTGAAGGCCCTGAACCAGGCACAGCCTATAGCGCTTCAAGTATGCAGCGGATATTTCAAATAGCCCGTAAAAATGCAGGCATAGGTAAAGAGCTAAGTTTCCACAGCCTGCGGCATAGCTTTGCCACTCATTTGCTGGAAAAAGGGATTGATATTAAATATATAAAAGAGCTGTTGGGGCATTTTGACATAAAGACTACAGCCAGGTACCTTCATGTAAAAAAGGAACATTTAATAAATATTGAAAGCCCGCTTGACAGTTTGTTTATAAAAGATGATATATAAATTTCGTCGGGGGCATTGCCCGCACTAATAATGTAAAACTCCGAACATCAACAGCCTGGAAATCAGCAATTAAATTTTTTACTATTTGCCCGGAGTGCTGTATATTTAATTGTTGTATGCCACCTTTATGAAGATGCCGAAACTACTATCATTGCTTTTGTTGACAACGTTGACAGCCTGCACACAAATGAACCAACCAAAAAACATGAACCGACTGCAAGACTTATCCGAAAAGACCGGAATTGAAATGATTGTCGTTGACGAAGCTGAGAAAATTACAGGCACACAAGCCGAACATTTCAAACGGTGGTTGATACGTTCCAGTTATGCAGGTGATCCAATTCAGTCAACTATTCAACAACCAGCACCCAAAACAAAAACAGTTTTGCTTCCAGGTATTTCATTTCTTGTTGACCCTAAATTGGCGGAGCAGGTCGTTGACAGCTTAAACCAAAGGTTTGCTTACCGGAGTTGCATTGCATTTATTTCCGACGACCGAAGGGAGGATAAAAAGTACGTTGTTTCCCTCATTCATTCATTTGACAAGTACAACACCTTAAGACTACAAGAGACAAGCGGCGGCAGCTATCATTTTTCAACAGACACCCTTATCACAAAACTCAAAGTGTTAGAACAAAAATATCCGTTTCGCTTTGTTGGTGTTGGCAACGACTGGCTGACCATTCAAACGTTGGAGACACCGAAAGAGTGGAAAGACTTTGCAGCCGAAGTGCTGAGAGTTTGCCCAAATGAAGAAACCAATATTGATGCAATGGCAAAGGAATTTCAAAAGGATGGCGGCAAAGTCTTTATGTGGTGGGACTAAGGCGGCATACAACAGGCGGTGACCGATGCACAACTAGCT
>JAFDYH010000198.1 GCA_018267535.1 Bacteroidota bacterium | reverse complement strand
TAAGTAGGGTAGATCCAATATGTTTTGTTGAATATAATTCCTTCCGGGTCGGCATACCAGCCGGGAAAAACGGGATTGCCGGATTTCTGGTTCATTTGTGAGCCCGCGGTAATACTAACTACAAATAGTGACAGGAGAATAAATGGAACCGGTCTTTTCATTAATAAGTTTTTACGAATCTACATCATTTGTGTATAGGCTTAGCTTATACTTACCGATTCAATTAGTTTAAGAGTGACTCCAATCTGGCCCAAATGATATATGTCGTGTAGTATGATGCCTTCGATCAGGTATTTATAGTTATAGTCTGTGTCCTGGAAAACAGTGTCGAGATACGAATCATCTTTTCCGGCAATAAGTTGAATCATTGACTGCGTGCTATTGTATAAAGAACTTTTGAGTTCGGTCCAACCGATTTTTTTTAATAGATCATTGTCTTTCCAATCCTCCGGACTATTCATTAATTCAGTTCTCGAACCATTAAATCGCAGGATACATTCTTTTCTCCACTGCAGCATATGTGAAACGTGCTCGGCAACACTATGTACAGCCGGCAATGGCTTTACAAAGACGGTTGATTCTGCCAGGTCTTCGAGTTTCTGTTTCAGGCTTTGGTCAAACCATGGTGAACCTTCTTCAATTTCTTTAAGTTGACGGATGAAATTATTGACTAAAGTATTTGACATGTGTATCTTTTTATCTTGGGCTATTTTTTTGGGATACAGCTTGTTATTTGATTTACATTATTAAAGGGGCTCCTTTTGTATAAATTATATTGCAATATTAGGTATCGAGACACTTATCGTTAGGAATATTGTAAAGGAATTAAACAGGGGAATACGGGTAGCGAAGTAAATATTGGATCAGTAGGTATGAAGATTCCGTAAAATTCCAGTGGTGGATATTGCTGTTAAGGTAAGACAGAAGCCCGGACAGACCGGGCTCCGGTTGATATTAGCAGGACTGATATTATAATGAGGACTAAATTTTAAAGGAACCTGGTATATAAAGTCCTTACACTTCTTGTATGGTTGCTAAGCAGTCTGATCATCAACTGTTGCGTCAGATACATTTGATTTTACGGGTTCGACACCGTTTTCCCTGCTGCTTTCGCTTTCATACATTTCACTTGTTCCAATAATTTGTCCGTTAGTAGCTTTTAAGTTGAAATAAAACTTTTCATTGCTTGACGTTTTTCTTTCAAACGTAGCGTCGCTTTGCGAATTTTTGCGAACAGACTCAATTCCACTTTCGCAGTTGGCTTTAGAAGAATAGCCCTCACTTGCTAAGATTGTCTGACCGTTGTTGGCTTTCAGGTTAAATTGAAATTTAAGCGCTCATTTTATTAATTAACTCTTTCATCAACTTATACGCCACCATCGCTGTCATGTTATTTACATCACGTACCGGGTTGTATTCAACTATATCAGCGCCTACAACAGGCACATTAATTTGCTGAATAATATTTATCATCTCTCTTGTACTCATTCCTCCGGGTTCATGATGAGATATACCCGGCGCAAATGCCGGGTCGAGCACATCAATATCCAAAGAAATATACAGCGGCGATTGCAGCGTGGCAATAAATGAATAACTAAAGTCCTTCATTTCAATAATGCGGACGCCAAATTTCTTTGCCTGTTCCCGTTGATGAGTGGTTAAGGTGCGTATACCAACCTGTGTTAGCGAGTTTACTTTTCCTTTCTCCATTATTCTTGCAAATGGCGAAGCGTGTGAATAAGGATTGTTATCAAAGTTTTCATAAAGGTCGCCATGGGCATCCAAATGAAGAATGTTCAGCTTTTCATATTTATGGGTAAATGCGTCGATTACAGGGTAGCTGATGGAATGATCGCCACCTAATGAAAGAACTTTATAATTATTGTTTAGCAAAGCGCTTATTCTTTGCCGTATGGTTTCAAAAGTTTTTGCAGCATTTATATCAGGAAATATAATATCGCCTTCGTCCTGGTAAGTAACCCCATTCTTTATTTCCATTCCATTTTCGGAAAAACTATTGGCTGATCCTTCTGTATCCATCAGCCGTATCCTTGCAGGCGCTAAAGCAGGACCTTTTAAAAAGGAGGAATTATTATCATAGGGGATGCCGATAACTTTAATCATCGATCGTTACTTTTTGTCTTTAGGTAAATGATTGATCCAGTCTTTAATTAATTGCACGGCTTCTTTATGAATAACTGTTCTTGCCAGTTCCGGCATTGCCGTTCCAGGTTCTGTACTATTCATCCGATAAGCCAATACAGAATGTGCCGCATCTCCCGGTACAATGTCATAATCCAGGCCGCCGGCGCCGCCGCCTGCTGATACCGGCGCTTTCATAAAGCCAAGTTTATTGATGTCGGTTTGTTCATACTCCAGAAACAACCCTGTATTGTAAGCATCACCGCCGGGAGTATGGCAATGAGCGCAATTGACATCAAGATAGGCCCTCGCCCTTTCATTTAAGGAAAAATGTCTTTCATCTTTCCAATCCGGCAACCGTTGCACCTTTTCTATTTCGGGTAACCCTGCCAGGTAGCCCGAAGCTGCCCATTCTGTTAATTGATTACCGGTAGCTCCGCTTCTAGTAAAATTCAGGTTTCTGGCTTTGGGGCCGATAGGGGTCAGTATATCATTCTTTACATGACATCTTTTACAATCATTGGTGTTGGGCACCTGGTAAATAGTATTGACTGCATTGTTATGATCATCCAATAAAGTGATTGGTAGCCTGGCGCCAGTTATATGTTTAATGGCATCTGTTTGTTCCTTATTCCACAAATAATTCATCACCTTCCATTTGCTATCATAAGGGTCCTTTACCAACAACCTCGTTTCAATCATTATCTTCTTCTGGTCGGTATTTCTATAGGCAAAGTTTTTTATGATGATTGTTGAGTCTGGAAAATTAAACGCACCCTGTACTGTATATTGAATGAGTTTGCCTTTCGGTAAAACTATAAAGCGGTCTTTTACCGCATAGTCAGTAAATAAGGGAGTGGCTAATTCATAATTGATCAGGCCGGTATTGGGTTTTAATTCGTTGATGTTACCGGTAAAAAAGTTGTATGCTGATAATTTTTCCCTGAATTGAAACTCGCCGGTAACTTTCTCCGTTTGTTTTTCCTGCGAAGATTTATTGCGGCAGCCATACGTTAATGAAATAGTTGCGAAAGCAACAGTCAAAAGCATAGAAAAAAGCTGGATTTTTTTCATGAACGCAAAGCTATAAACAATTACAGGTTTACTGGTTACAGATAAAAGGGGCGATGTTTGTATTTGGTTTCCATACTTTCGGGTTATTAATATTTAGTAAGTCGCCATTTACAAAAAGGTTTTCACCGCTTTGTTTAATGCAAATAGAGTCTGGGTTGGGCGCAGTACCTTTTGTAAGGATATTGGTGGTAATACCATCGTATAAGATAAAAGGGATGCGTTTATTTTTCCTTGCCGGATCTGTTGCATTTAACATTTGCTCAATGCCAACCAGTAATTTGCCAATATGATGTGCATAGGCGGGAGGGGGAAAGGAGTCTGCCATCTGCATAGTATTGTCGTGTATCCTTATGTTTTTTGGAAAAGGAAAATAAGCGTCATTGATTTTTTCCAAAGCCTTATCATCTGTAGCTAATCCGGATGCGATAGAAATGGCGCAGGAGTTATTATTGATGATCCGGTTATTATATAATTCAACGTCTGATGCGGCCAATACAATGATGCCATTACCTGGGGCTGCATTACCTACGCCTGAACTTGTACCAAAACTTCCAGCTTTCGCAAAATTCCTTTCATTGTTATCATGCAGAAAGTTGTTGTAGGCTTTTACATGGCCACCTCTTTTTGACAGGCCGGGTAAATCAAAAACCAAAAAGCCGGCAGTATTTCCATAAAATTCATTATCGTATACTTCTGCATTCGATGTATTTTCTATTTCACAACCGGCAACATTCCTATAAGCTTTGCAATTTTTTACAACTGCACTATCTGACTGACCAATATAGATGCCCGCATCAGATGCACCTTCTGCATAAGAATTTTCAACCAGCACCTTTTTGCATAATACAGGGTAGATCGCATAACCGCCATTTGCCGAATCCGCTACTTTTTCCCAAACGGCATGCAGTCCGGATATAACCACATTTTCACTTTTGGTTATCTTAATCAAGTCACCTTTTGAATTCTGGAG
>JAFDYH010000197.1 GCA_018267535.1 Bacteroidota bacterium | reverse complement strand
CTTTGAAATCAGTTTCATGGATACTCAGGTCATCTTCCTGCATCATAAAACTTTCCACTCCGTGATTGATTTGTGCATTGCGAATAGATTCGGTGAAATCAATCTGCTCCAGCATGTCACCAAAACGGAAGGGTCTTGATTCAGGATTTATCTCATCACCTTGCCCTGGTTTGAAACTATGATGATCGCCTTGCTTTGTCTTCTTTAGTTTGCCAAAAATTTCTTCCAGGCTTCTTTTTCGGATCCCCTGCTCGGTTTTAGGCGTAATTTTTATTTCACCTTTCTGGTTATCTTCAGTGATATACCCTTTTTCTTTTAGTTCATCAATAAAATCACCCATGCCATATTCATCGTCTGTCAACTGATATTTTTTATCCAGTTCATTCATCCACGACATAGCTTCTCCCACATCACCATTGGTGTAAGTAAGTAACTGGGTAAATAAATCCAGCAATTGTTCAAACCGGGTTTTACCCTCACTGTTAGGATCGAATTTTGTAAAATGAAAACCTCTCATCGTCTTTCCTTTAATTTCTGTTATCTCAATTTACGACAATTATGGCCGCACTATAATATTCTTAACAACAACTTAAAGTGATCATTGTTCAAAAATGAAGAACCCCCGATATTGCCGGGGGTTCTTGTTATTTATTTTTTCGTACTGTCTTTTTTCTGACCACTGTCTTTTTTGCTCTCCGGCAGTGTATTTATTATACTGCCCTCATTTTCTTTCTTCTCTGTACTTGCAGGCGCCTTGCCATAGGCTTTTTCGACCTGGTCAAGTGTTGCCAGTAAAATATTGTTTACCTGGTCTTCAAGCGCAATAGAGTTATACAATGCTTCACGATCTGTGCGTAAATAATCATAATAGCGCTTCTGTTGTTCAAGGTCTTTTCTCAACGCTTTACCAACTTTGTCTGCCAACTCGGTATATCCTGCTTTATAAGCGCCTTCAAGATATACCATAGTCGTTTGGTTATGCTGGTTATATCTGCCCACCATTGCATAGGGGAAGTTGGAGGTGTTTGCCATGGATTCAAATTTATCCAATACTTTCTTCGCTTCATCTTTCTTTCCATCATCGGCAAGATTGCCTGCTAATTCACCATAAGCTGAACGAAGAGTCAATAAATGACGTCGATTCTCTTCATCAAAATATACATTGGGTTTATTAGCACCACCACTGGCAAATTTTTCCATCAGGTTTTTATACATGGCATCCTCATTGTCATCCCGAATGGGAGTTCCGCCTAATCTCATTTGCCTGAAGCTTTGATCAGTTACCCATTTTTGTTGAGGGAACTTATTTTTCACCGGTACCAGGCGATAAGAAATTCCGTCTTTTCTCAGGTATTGCCCAAAACCTAATTCACCATAAGGTGATGTGAAATAAATCGGGCGTTTAAAATTATTCGCCGCGATAATACTGAGAATAATAAGGTCATTTCTTCCGAGGTCATTTTTATTTGCCGGTAAATCAAAATACATTTCATTCACCACAGTATCGCCTGGGTTTACCGTTCCATTCTTTCTCACGGCAACGGTATCAATTGCCATTTTGAATTTTTTAACCGGGAATGATTGTTCATATTGGGGACCCTGGAAAGTTTTCAAAGACTCATATAATGGGTTGTAAGCATTCTGGTCAATATTACCCGCATTGAATTGAAGATATTCTCTCTTATGTCCTTCTATCTGCTGCGGGGTAAAGATTACATCCAGCGAATCGCTTTGATTGATTTTATAGCGAAGCTGGTTGATATACCAGTCAATGCCCAATAAACTGTTATTGATAATGCGTATATCCGGGCGGATGCCTTCTACTTCCTGCGCGTACCATAAGGGATATGTATCATTATCACCAAAAGTGAACAATACAGCATTAGGTGCACAGCTTTCCAAATAATCCTTGGCTATATCCCGGGCCAGTTCCTTTTTACTTCTGTCATGGTCATCCCATTCCTGTTGCACCATAATTAAAGGGATAATAATACAGATGGCAGAAGTAACAATATTGGCCATGCGCATATTTTGCCCCGCAGAAGATACGGCTCGTACTAAAAATACCATAGCGGCGGTAAAGCCTGCGAACAGAACTCCGAATACGATACCTGTAAATAAAGCATCGCCACTGGTAGATGGGGCAGAACTCATCAGGCCTATTGCCAGGCTTAATACAGAGCCATACACCAAAATATTCATCAGTGTTTTCTTGTCATCTTTTTGCATTGCCAGTTGCACGATACCAACGATCCCAAGACCAATCCATATTGCATAAGCATAGAAAGACCCTACATAAGCATAGTCCCGCTCTCTCGGCTGATTTCCCGGTTGATTTAAATAAAGTACGATGCCGATACCCGTAATAAAAAAGACAAGAAAAGTAACCACCCAATCTGTCTTATTTCTCAGGTATTGGAATACGCAGCCAATAATTCCAAGCAGGAAGGGTAATAGGTAAAGCTCATTATGTGCTTTATTGTTTTTGATGCTATCCGGTAAACGGCTTTGGTCGCCTAACCGCTTATTATCAATGAAAGATATACCTGTTATCCAGTTTCCATCCCGCTTGTTACCGAATCCCTGTATGTCATTCTGTTTACCAGAAAAGTTCCACATAAAATAGCGCCAATACATTAATCCCAATTGGTAACTCAAAAACCAGTCTACATTATCTTTAAAGCCAGGTCTTCTTATTGTATTGCCACCAAACTCAGCTAATTTATCGGGGTCTGTATCTTGTGGGTAATGATTCAGTTCAAGCCAGTCAATATAAAAATCCGCATGTCCCTGGTCGTTACTTCTATCCCATACGCGGGGGAACAATTGCATGTCTTTATCTTCAAACTGTGGCTCCTTATCTCGCCCTATTTCAATATACTTGTCATGGCCCGATGCATCTTTCCCTTTCACATATTTCATTTCCCCTTCTTTCAGGTAAACATAGCGGGGATTATCGGGGTCAGGCTTATACTCTGCGGCAAAATGGGGACCGTATAATATAGGTTGCGTACCATATTGTTCACGGCTCAGCCAATATACAAGGCTCATCGGGTTGTCAACATTATTCATATCGATCGCAGGATTTGCATTCGACCGGATCAAGGAAGTAATGTACATGGAATACCCAATAAGCATAAATGTAAGAGACCATAAACCCAAATACAGGAACGACCATCTTTTTTTTCTCGCAACGCGAAGGCCCAGCCATATCGACGCAGCGAGTAAAACAAAAAAGAAAATAAAACCAGAGAAATAAGGCATGTCAAACCCATTCACAAACCAGATATCAAACCGTCCTGCCAGTTTTATTGACCATTGAATAACGATAACTTGTACGACAACAGTCAATATACAACCGATAATAAAAGCGATAATACCACCTTTCACTGTTGGCGTATAACGACGATAGTAATAAACCATTACTACAGCCGGAATCGTTAACAGGTTTAATAAATGCACACCTATTGATAACCCCATCATGAAGAAAAGGAAAACAATCCATCTGTCGGCACGGTTTCTTGCCGCAATGTCTGCACCGGCATGTTCATCTGCATGCTCCCATTTTAAAATTGCCCAGAACACTAGGGCAGTGAAGAAAGAAGACAATGCATATACTTCACCTTCTACAGCGCTATACCAGAATGAATCGCTGAAGCAATAAGCTAAAGCGCCAACAACACCTGCCGCCATTACTGTAAATAATTGCTGGGGGCTTAGCTCTTCGCCCACCTTGACAAACATTTTTCTTGCAAAGTGCGTAATGGTCCAGAAAAGAAATAAGATAGTACAACCACTGGCCAATGCACTCATCATATTTACTGCCCGTGCAGCCGCATCCGGGCTATTGCCAAAAACAATAATGAAGAAGCGACCGATTAATGTAAATAAAGGGGCGCCGGGCGGATGCGGGTTTTGTAATTTATAAGCGCTGGAAACAAACTCGCCACAATCCCAAAAACTACCGGTAGCTTCCCGGGTCAGGAAATATGTAGCAGAAGCAATCAGGCCTATAATCCATCCCGTAATGTTGTTGACTTTTCTGAAGTTCATAAAGGATTTCTTTTGTTCCGAAAGTTGTTGTCGGAGGAACGCAAAAATAGGGTTTCAAAGACAGATTTCTCCCTGCAATCGCCAGTTTTAAGAAATTGGAAGGCAGGGCGGTAAAGTTTCCGGATCAGAAGTTTAGCCGGTGGTGACTTATTGGTTTTTGGAGCCCGGCATTTATAATTTTTATCATCTTTCGTTGCGTCGCACATTTCAGGTTTCTGTTCGCTTCTCAACAAGGCCTCATCCTCATCTCCTTCTTCAATAAAGAGAAGGAGCGGTTCAGTAAATCTCAAATCCACTTCATCGCATCTACTTCCATTTTATAGCTATTATCAGCATATTTGAAGACCCTGATTTTGTTTGAATTTCCGAAAAGCGGGGGCTCTGTGTTGTTTCTCTGCTTTAGGATAGATCAGGTGAGGGTTATTCAAAAAACACTTTCACCGTTTCGTAAAATAAGCGGCTTTGTATAACGGCAGAGCTTTTAGCTGCTTTTTCAGAATAGCCCTTTAACCCAAATAAGCCGGCTGCATTTCCCTTATTAATGGCAATTTCAAGGTAACCGGCACTGTTAAATAAAGCTAATTTTTCTCCTTCATGGGCATCTGCATAGGTTTCGCTGATACGATCAATCACTTCTTCTCTTTTGAAAATGATTTTGAAACTTCTTCCTTTACGTTGCTCCTCAAATTGTTCGCGGGTAATATTGACAACTACGTTTTCAAAATTATCGATGAAGATAATCTGGCCTTCTATCCATGTGTCGCCCAGCAAGGGGCGTAGCGGGTTCTTTTCTATTATATTTATATCGGCATTACCAATGCTCCGGATAGGTTCACCATTCACCAGTTTTGTAACTGTTTTGCCCATTACTTCGGTACAATAAAGTGTGTTGCGAACCGCATTCTTGTCTAAAGGAATGCCCATTACCAATTCAGGTTTCTCTTCGAGTATCATTGTCAGTAAACCATTGTCGGCACAAAGAAAATATTGGTTTTTATGAAAGGCCAGCAACAAATGGTCGGGTTTGTTTTCAAATAAATTAACGAGGATAAGGTGGTAGGTAAACTCCGGAAAATTTATAAACGCACTTCGGCAGGTGTAGGCAGCCTGCGGATAATTAAACGGGGGGATTGTGTGTGTTATATCGACAAAATTGAAATCTGGATTGATGCGGAGTAACTGAGCCTTTACGGCGCCGACAAGGTAATCCTGGCTGCCAATATCAGAAGTAAGGGTTAGTAAAGGCATTTGTAATACAGAATAGCGAATATAAAATTACAGGTGTAAAAATACGGCAGAGTTTTATAGATAAAGATTATTTCAGTAAGGGACTGGCATTTACATTTTATATTTGTAAATTTTCATTGAGTACTTTACTTGATCAGTTCCCCTTTTTTGAAATAAAATCTGTGTACCATTTTATCGGCAAACTTTGGAAAGAATTTATTCAGGAAAACAGTTTGCTTGCCTGTACCCGTCATCACGATTGTTCTTTTCTTTTTTGCAATAGCATCCAAAATATGGCTGGCACATTCTTCAGCGGTCATCATTTTACCTTCGTCCATTGTGGATTCACCGTTCACTTCCGCGTCTTTATTTAATGCCGCCCTGCGTATGTTGGATGTAGTAAAACCAGGGCATATCCACATGACATGCACACCATCTTCTATGAGCTCCGTTTTGATTGCTTCCAGCCATCCCTGCAAGGCAAACTTGCTTGCGGAGTAAGCGCTTCTTCCTGGCAACCCCCTGTAGCCGGCAATAGAAGAGATGCCTACAATAGTTCCTTTGCGGGCAATGATTGAGTCCACTGCAAATTTGGTGCAATACACAGTACCCATAAAGTTTATATCCATTACTTTACGCATAACATCTACAGAAGCCTCCTTAAATAAAGCCCTCATGGAAATACCTGCATTGTTAATAATAATATCAATGCCACCAAACATGCGGAGCGTCATATCAATAAAACGGCGGCAATCGCTTTCATTACTTACGTCGGCTACCATCGTATGCAGGTAAGCAGACGGATGATTGGATTGTAACAGGTATAGTTTATCATGGTTACGCCCACAGGTCGCCACTTTTGCCCCTTGGAGCAATAGTGCATCTACCAGCGCTTTCCCAATCCCGTCAGTACCTCCCGTTACAACTACAACTTTATCTTTAAAATATGCTGCCATGCTTTTTATTTGATTCAAACCGCAAACCTACTTTAAAAATGTGCAAATCGAAAAACGGATTGCCCGGAAACAGGTGTATTTCATACTATTAACAGGATATAAAACAAGGAAAAGTAATTGAGTTATTTTTTGGACTGTACTACCCGTTCCTGTATTTTTGCACTCCCAAATCCGGAAGGGTATGGAAAAAA
>JAFDYH010000196.1 GCA_018267535.1 Bacteroidota bacterium | reverse complement strand
GCGCCGATCTTGCTGAAAACGGACGAATTGCAACGGAAATGGCTGCCGCTAAAGTATACGATATCATTTTAATGGATGTACAAATGTCCGAGATGGATGGCCTGGAGGCTACACGAATCATCCGGAAGGAAAGTGAAACGCAGGCTGTAATTGTTGCAATGACTGCAAATGCAATGAAAGAGGATAGGCAGGAATGCCTTGATGCAGGCATGGATGATTTTCTTAGTAAGCCTGTAAAACCAGAAGAACTTGGCGCAATCCTCAAAAAATGGAAAGCCGGGCGTTTAATGAATGCATAAGGTAAATGTATCTGCAAGGTATACAGTTGTTCACTTTTAATAGCATGCGGTACGGATAAGAAGAAAGACAGCTGTAAACCCTGGAGCAGGGCTTGAATTAATACAAAGATAATATTCAACTAATAAACAGATAATAGTGCGGGTGCATCTTGCAGCCAGTTCTTACAAATTACGTTCTTAGCAATCGTTATTTCCCTCGGATGTCCCTTGGGTTAAGTAGATTTTCTCATGCAGTTTGGCCTCTTGTTTTTCCAAACGAGGGGCTTTTTTTATTTACTACTTTTGATTTTATTGGCTTGGGGAAACAGAGGCCGGTTTATGATTCAGAAAATAAGCCCAACTCAGCGGTAAACCTTTCAGCAGTAGATCCATGCCAGCTAAAAACATGGTTTAGTGACAGCGGTATGCTCTTACTATAATCAATACGGATTGTCTTTCCTTCATTCATCCATTCATAAAATTCATTCTTGAAACCGGTACCGATAGTTTGCTTGCAGGTAATGCCCATTTGCTTTAAAGCAGCGCTGTTACACATTTGTTCATATTGACCGCGAATAGGTATGCTCATCAGCTTTTTACCCAGGTGAATGGCTTCAGCCGGTGTTTCAAAACCACCACCGGTGATTAAACCGGAACAATTAATAAGACTTTTATTGAAGAGGTGCTTGTCAACCGGTAAAAAAAGAATATGATTAATCTATTTAGGTTAGGTTATCTCCTTTTGAATAGGATTTTGCAAAAAAGATAAAGACGGGTTACCCAAACAATTCATATGATCTTATTATGAATAAATCGTTAAGAGGTGGATATATATAATGATCAGTTTATCCGGTAGGGCTGGCATTTTCTAATAAAATGCTAAAAAAGTAAAAACACACAATAATTTTTTGATTAAACCTAAATACTTACCACATATCTATACCTATAATCATCTCTTTCACTAAAAAGAAACTTCCGGACAACCTCTACTCGAAATCATTTATTGATCAATAAACCAGAAGGGGATGAGTCTACATACATACGCCAAGCCATTGCTTTTTATCACCGCGACCGTTTGTTTTATTTCAGCTTCCGCACAAATCAATACATCAAAATATGAAATCGGTTTAAAGGCAGGAATATTTATATATCAGGGTGACCTTACCCCTTCGGATGTGGGTTCATATAAAACAATAAGGCCCCAGTTCGGCATTTTTGCAAACCGTTTATTAAGTCAATCATTCGCCATACGTATCAATTTTGATGCAGGTAGTGTGCATGGCGATGATGCAAAATATAATCATCCTTCCTGGCGGAGGGATCGTAGCTTTCGTTTCAGCTCACCTGTTTATGAATTATCTGCACAACTAGTATTGGATATATTGGGCAGAAACTACGACCGGCCGATAAAAAGTTTATCTCCTTACTTTTTTGCAGGTGCAGGTGTTTCTTATATAAGTGCGAAACGGGACTTCAGCCGAATGAATACAGCTGTATTTACGCTTGAATCAGATGCTGTCGCCGGTTTGGCGAGAGATATCGCAACCGTTACACCTCGTATTATTCCTGTATTTCCTGTTGGTATCGGATTTCGCTATGCGCTCACGAAAAAGATTTCTATTATAGGGGAGTCGTCGTATCGCTTTATACCTACTGATTACCTGGATGGCTTTAGTTATTCTGCAAACCCATCAAAAAATGATCATTATTACAGCCATTCTGTGGGAGCAGTGTATTCATTCGGTAAAAAGAATAGTTGGGATTGCCCACCTGTCGCCATATTGTATTGAGTAGGATATTTTTTTAAATGTAAAACGTCAAATAGAAAAAGTGAAATTGTTTCGTTCAGTTGTTTCACTTTTTCCGTTTGACGTTCACAATTCGCTTTATTATATCGCCGGATCAAAATGAATATCCGGTATAAGAAGTTCTTCAATATTTACAGGCTGGATACTTAATTTATCACACCAGGTCAAAAAGCTGGTATGAATTTCATTTAGTGTTTGCTTTTGTTGTGGCGTAAGCTCCTGCGCATAGGCGCGGCTGATAGTGCGGACAGGCAAACCACGTTTTTGTAAAAAATATTTAGCACTCATTGGGTAGGCCTGGTGAATAATCGGGTCAACCCTTGTAAGCTCGGATTGAAGCCATTTAACTTCTTCCTGTTTGGAAGGGTCATTGGCATTATTACACATCCATACCAAAACTTCAGGATAGAAATTTCCCGATATAGACGACATACCTTTTGCACCCATCTGCAATGAATAGGTAGCATTGGGCGTATGAGCATCATAAAATTCAAGTGGTGTTCCTTTTACCAGATCTAATTTCGCTTTTACATTTTCCAGCTCAATAGAGGTGTCTTTATGATAAACAAAACGGTTGGAGGTAAGTAGTGCTTTGAAAACCTCAGTGCTGAGTATCCGTTTATAAGGTGCAGGACATTCATATAAGCCCAAGGGTATAGTATCTGTCAGCCGCATCATTTTATCAAAATTGCGAAGCAATACATCATCTCCATCATCCACATTTGCATAATGGCCTGTTATTAATATTACCGCATTGATACCCGTGTCATAAATTTTTTTAGAAAATTCAGCTTTATCTTCAATGGTCAATCCAAACGATCCGGTGGCTACAACAGGTACGCGACCATTTACGTAACGTACTATATGCGCTGTCAATTCCAGCCGTTCATCTTCGCTGATACTATACATTTCACTGCTGAGGCAGTTGGCAAAAAAACCTTTCACCCCCGCGGCGAGATAGAAGTCAATTAAATGAGATACAACATTGAGGTCTACTTTCGCCTTCAGGTTAAAAGGCGTTATCATTACCGGCACAAATTTTTTATCAGTCATAATCACTTTTTATCAGTTCTTATTTTAAGAGAGGAAATTCAGATAGAAATACTCAGCATTCCTGTCGCTAATTTACTTGCAAAACGATTAAAAAAAGACCTGTTTCAATACTCTTTAAAGCGGGAGTAGAAAAACCTGGAGATAGCTTTGGCCAGAACTTTCCTTGATGTAGCGATTGTAAGCCAGCATTTTTCCATTATTGCTCCATACTACGGGCCCGGTCGGTTTTTCGAAATCGCCTGATTTTGTCGTCAATCTTTCTGAAAAGCCGTTTGCCACATAAGTTATGAAAATGCTGTTATCTGAAATATAGGCGACTTTTTTCCCATCGGGGCTAAAATTAAACGGCCCTTCAATAGAATGTAGATTATGAGTTAGCTGCTTTATGCTTCCTCCGTTAGGTGAAACTAAAAACAGTTGAACAATATTTTTATCGTCGGTTGATAAGAAGCCAATCCATTTTCCATCTGGCGTTGTGCGTAACCAAAAACGAGGACCTGTAATGCCTTTGTCTGTAAATGTTATTCGTCTTTGTGTAACACCCGCTGGAACACATGGTCTTGTCGTTGCAGTTCCTTCCAAAGGGCAACTTGATTTTGCTTTCGAAATATCATCCGGGATATCGGCAACAAATACTTCAGTTTTCGTTTTACCATTTTTATCTTTTACATTTCCCTGGAAGGCGATAGCTCTTTTTTGCCGTTTACCATTTTTTTGGATATACCCATTTGCCCCAATCCAACCTTCATCAAATGCTTTATCTATTTCATTGCTACCCCAGGAAGGGTGATCGGTAACCTGTGTTACTACAGCAGAGAAAAATTGGCCATTATTATTTTCAACATTAATTGTATCGGGAACAATCACTGGCTTGCTATTATTCATTACGGCCACCACCCGTATATCTTTTATACTGGTATCCTTTTTTGACAATTCATCAATAATAAAATCATTGTAAGTAAAGCTGACCCATTTACCGTCGGCACTCCAGCTATGGGCGTGTGTACCTCCCCGTAAGGCGCCTGCTGTGAAGGGAGGGATAATATTTCGTGCATCTAGGAATTCAGGAATACCTGGTTTGTTAATCCACACCGATACGCCTGTTCTTCTTGAATAAGTGTATGGATTGTTTTTATCTGAGTTGCGGATGCCATGTATAAACAGCACCCTGTCTTCTACAGGACTAAAAGTAACAGCACCAACACCAGGCCCGTATGGAGATTGGTTACTGGTTGAATAAATGGTCTTTATTTCTTTTGTTTTTGTATTCACCATGCCGATTGTTCCGTTTTCAGGAATACCCGTGTCTAGGTTTCGGTTATCATATACAACCCACTCATTGTTTTTTGAAAAAACCTGTGAGGTATTCAGCAGATGGCCTTTACTTTCAAAAGTGAGCTGTATTTCTTTGTTAACCTTCGTTTTTACCTGCGAATGAACAAAGCTGGAGGAAAGATTAATAAGAATAAATACACAAAAGATATGGTTGTATGCCGGTTTATTTTTCATTAAATAAAAAACTATTGAACAGAAATTGAATTTTGATTGCCCCTCAGCCGGCTAAGTATTACGCCGGTGAAGAAAATAGCAATAGTGCCGATAACGATGATCATATTGGTATTAAATGTACTGCGCAGCATCGCATATTTTTCTGGAATTAAAGAAGGAAAGGTCATCCATACGATAACAAGGATACCAATAATTGTTGCGATAAACGCATCTGTGTTTTTTGTTCGCTTGCTGATAATGCCCAGTAAGAAAAGGCCAAGCATGCCGGTAGCCAGCATGCCTGATAACTGCCACCATATATCCAGTATGCTTTTAACACCGATCATAGCAATGCCGGCAATAATTCCCAACACGCCAAAAATAAAAGTGCTGATGTATAAAAGACGAAGTGTCTGTTTATCAGTAATGCCTTTATTAATGTAACGCTTATAAATATCTTCTGTAAAAACAGTGGCGCTTGCATTCATGCCGGAGCTGATGGTACTCATGGCCGCGGAAAGAATAGCCGATACAATTAATCCAACTAACCCCGTCGGGATACTGGTTACCATAAAATGCGGCATTACCTTATCGCCATAGTCGGATGGTTTTAATGTGGCTGCTAATGCGGCGATCTGTTCACTCGTTGCACCGGTAGATAACCTTTCTGCTGCGGCTTTTAGTTTAAGGCCTTCCGCTAATTCGGGATATGCGTTATAATAACCATACAAACAAGTACCGATAACAAAAAATAAGAATGATGCCGGAATGTATAGTTTAACGCATAACCATAATGATTTGGCTGCTGCTTTTTCGGTAGTGGTAGCATGATAGCGTTGTACATAAGTCTGGTCAATACCAAAATTGGTAAGATTAATAAAAAAACCGTACAATAAAATAACCCAAAAAGTAGAAGAAGTGAAGTCCAGGTTAAAACTGCCCAGGCTGAATTTGTGATCTCGCTGTCCTATTTCAATAATATGATGCATTCCCCCCGGCATTTTCGAAATAACAAGATATAGAATCAAAACTGCTCCCAGTGTTTTTATAATGGCCTGTACTACTTCTGTCCATATCACGGCTTCAATTCCTCCAAGCACCGTGTAAATAATAATAATGATGCCGACAACGATCATTATTGTTGACATGGAGAATCCGGTAAGAGCCTGTAAGCTTAA
>JAFDYH010000195.1:38864-39872 GCA_018267535.1 Bacteroidota bacterium | reverse complement strand
GGGAAAATAAAAAATTTTTACAGGAACATTTTCCCAAAAAACTGAGTGGCGTCCAAATGCAAAAATTGCAAGTACTGTATGAGCAAATGATACAGGACGATGAACTGATGCAGGAACTGGAAGACATTATTAATTACTCTGCCAGCACCATTAAAAGCACAATTCATAATGGAACGGAAATCTATGAATTTGTAGAAGATAAACTGACCATCTCACCGGTTGGTTTGATCCCCTTAGATATTAACGAAGGCTATTTCTTTTTAAGTTCCGGCAATACTAAATCAACAAGGGTTTATCAATACAGGCTATCCATTTTTGAAAAACACGATGAAAAATACAGGAGCATAAAAACATCTTATATCGATGCGAAGCAACGCAGCATTGCCAGCACATATGAACATATTAAGTCGGACCTTATACGTAACCGTGGTGAGTTACCAAACCCCGCTGTTTACTCCATAGAAGTAAACCTGAGTTTCCCGGTCGATGAAACATTGTTACCAGTGGCCAAAAGAAGCCTGGTGAAGTTTATTACATCGCAGGCAGCTTAGAGAATGCAGGGTGTATGATTCCTGATTTGCTGAATTAGGATTTTTCTTACTGCGGCATTGTGCATCGTGGAAAATTAATCATACATCCGACATCATCCATCAGACATTCTTATTCTAATTCCAAACCAAGGTCTTTTCCTTTCTTTACAGCAGGTACGCCTTCTATAATCCATTCCGCAGGCTTTTCCCCTTTTAATATCCAGTCAAAAAACTGTTGCATGCGAATCTGATAATCTAATTTGTCTTTACGATCGGTTAATCCATGTCCTTCGCCGTTATAGTTGAACATCCAGACTTTTTTTCCCAACCTCCTCATTGCGGTAAACAACTCAATTCCCTGGTACCAGGGCACAGCACCGTCATTATCATTGTGCATAATCACCAAAGGAGTCGTTACATTATTCAAATGAAATAGTGGTGAGTTTTCAAGATACAATTGTGGCTTCTCCCATAAGGT
>JAFDYH010000195.1:37010-38761 GCA_018267535.1 Bacteroidota bacterium | reverse complement strand
GCACCGGCCCAGGCTGCTTTGAACAACCTCGTCATTGTTACCAATTGTGCGGTTTGATAGCCACCCCAGCTATGGCCTTGTATAGCCATGCGGGTACTATCCACCCAGCCTTTCTTAACTAACGCCCTTGCGCCACTGACTATATAATCGTAGGCACTTTTACCGGGATGGCCAATGCTATATTCTATATCCGGCATAAAGATGACATAGCCCCTACTTACAAAGAAGGAAACATTGATAGCACTGCGTATAGGCGCCGGCGGTATATAGTTATTCAGGTTGTCGCTAAGCTTTTCATAGAAATAGCAGATTAGTGGATATTTCTTCTTGGGATCAAAATTTTCCGGCTTATAAACGATTCCGGTTGCCTGTTTTCCATTGTAGGCTTTCCATTTGAAAAGTTCAGCAGTACCCCAGTTGTAATTTTGTTGCTGGGGATTTAATTCAGACAATTGTTTCTCAAAACCAAGTCTGGAGTTTGCAGACTCACTATTTATATACAAGTCCGGCGACTTAACAAATGTTTCTTTGGTATAGATAAAATTATCCCAATCTTTTGCTTTCGATATTGTTCCAATATTAACACTACTTAGCGCATAAGCCTGTTCAAAAGCGTGCCTATATAATTGCGTAAAGTGTAGGGATTGGTTTTTATTTTCCTCATTAAACAACCTAAACAATAAGCTATCTGACCCACTGATAAAAAGTTTATCGGAATTTGTTCTTACATATCTTATTGTCGTTTTCTTTTTACGAAAATTCTGATTTGGTTCAAATATTTCTGGGATTCTGATATTTGAAGGATCAACCTGCCATATATCATAGCGATCATAAACAAAAACGGAACTATCCTCCTTTTCCCACCCCATCACCCCATAAGGTTGTGGCAAATCCGGCACATCATTCTCCTCATCATATAAAGGCACTTTTATTTTCGTGGTTATATTTCTTGTTTCTTTACCATCCCAGGTAAAATAATTCTTCTTTTCCCGGTCGTACCATAAAATATATTTGCCGGTTGAAGAGGGATAGACAGTTCCATACAGGTTTTCTTTTACCAGTTTCTTTTCCCCGCTGTTTACATCAATGGCATAAATATCTTTTCGGGTATAGCCCTGCCATTGCGATTCTATTCTTTTACCGTAATCTGTAATACCGATAAAGGTATCCCCATCTCCTTCATCCGTTTGTATCACCTGTGGTAGTTCCCTACTGCCTAACTGGTGAATAGTATTATTATCCAAATCATACACGGCAAGGAAGTTTTGCTTTAAATCTTCCTGCAGGCGGTTAAGCTGAACGGTTTGCAGGTAATCATCCTTGTAGTGCCAGATATCAACTTTGGGCTGGTCAATCTCGATGATGGTTGTATCCTTTGGTGCTTGAATGGGAGCTGTACCGAAAAATAAACGGCTGCCGTCTTTGCTGAAATTAAGGATGCCGTTTTCACTTACCGTCATCCCTAACTGCATACCTGCAGAAAAGCGATCGGCTAAAAGAATAGCACTATCTGCACCTTCTTTGTAATACCAGAGTTTATAAAACTTTTGTAAGTCTTTTGGTCGTGCTTCTCTTTCCGCAACAAATGCGACCTGTGTTCCATCGTCTGTCATTGTAAAATTGCGGAAATCATTTCCTCCAGCACTTAAAGTATCAGTTGAGTTTTTATTGGTATCAAACAGTAAAACAAGAGGTTTACTCACTGAATCCTTTGGATCGCGGCCAACCGATATTATCAACTTTGCAGCATT
>JAFDYH010000195.1:0-36989 GCA_018267535.1 Bacteroidota bacterium | reverse complement strand
TCTGCATTACCCGAAGAAATATCATCACCGGCAAAATCGTTAGCCCATTCATCATTATCCTTCCTCTTTTTTTTACCAGCGTTGCTTTCAATAATTATTTGTTTCAGCGAATCAATAATGTGATTAAGGCTATCCGTAACCCTTTTGCTCTTATCATCCGGGCTTTTTTTGTCAAGAGGTTTCTCAGTAAGATAGGCGACCCATCCTGCAGCCTTTTGAGGCGTTCGAAAACCTTTGATGCGGGGAGTTTTCCATATCTCTTCCTTTCCGAGTTCTATTATCGCCAGCGAATCTTTTGGAAAATCTTCAGCCTTTTTCTTTTTAATCTTCGCATCTTTGATGTCATTGAAAAATGGTTTTATTTTAAAGATTACAAAGCGGCTGTCTTCGGTTATCAATGCGCTATAGCCACGAGGCACTTCCTTTTTATACTTTGCATCCGAGGATTGTATAATAAGCTGGTTATCGCCTTCCTGTACATCTATCGTATATACTACCCATTTGCCGTCGTTGCTAATCATCTTTTCACCGATACTTTGCCAACTGTTGTATACGGAATGATCGAGCGGTTTTTTTTGGGCATTAACAACATTTAGAACAACAAGGATAAGACTTACCAGGAGAAAAGAATTCTTCATTTTGTATCGTTATAGTAATAAAGTTAAAGGCGAAATAGCAAATTACCCTATAGGAGAAAATGATCGTACTTGTAGAGAAAGAAATTATTGAATTGATTCCCTTACAATCGTATGGGCAAATTATTTTATGCAAGTGCTGGTTCTTTTTCTTTTTTCCTCAACATAAGCACATGGATGATTAAAGCAAGGCCAATTAAAGCAAAGCCAATATAAAACCAATGGCTGAGCTCTTTATTCTCATGATAAACGACAAAGGCAAGCAAAATGCCATATACAGGTTCAAGATTGTAAGTAAGGTTTACAGTAAATGCAGAAAGTTTTTTCAAAGCATTTGTTGAAAGTTGAAAGGCCCATACAGAACAAATCCAGGATAAGACCAGCAGCCAGAGCAGGTTTGACCAGTCCGGCAATAACTGATCAGTCGGGAAATAATGCAGGTAAAGGGGCAGTAATGCAGTTAATACTAAAAATCCGCCGGTCAGTTCATAACTGAGCAATGTTTCTACATTCACCTCTTTTAAAAGAAGCTTGTTATAGATGGGAAAAAGACTGCCGAGTACGGCCGATATAAGGCCAATGATAATACCCGTTTTGTACCGGGGATCGAAGCGGAAAATAATATAGATACCGGCCATGACCAATATGCCCAACAGTAATTCGGCTATATCAAGTCTTTTCCTGAAAACCAGAGGTTCAAGTAAAGCGGTAAAAAAACCTACAGAAGAAAAGCAAACCAATCCAACAGATACATTGGAAGACTTAATTGACCCATAAAATGTGACCCAATGTATTGCCGCTAAAAAGCCAACAGCAGTAATTTTAAGTAAAAGATGGAAGGGGATTTTCTGGATTTTTTTTAATGCAAAAAACAGCACCCACATCGTTGATGCGCTGAACAATAAACGGTACCAAACCAGTAACCCTTCATTTAATGTAATCAGCCGACCTAATATACCCGTAAACCCGGCAAAGAAGACTGCGAGATGTAATTGCAGGAAAGCTTTTTTCATGAAGAAATTTATCTGCCAGCTATTTCAGCCTTACCAACAGAAGAAACAGGAGATTGATTTTCAGTATTTTTAACTCTTTTTCTATAATTTTTAAAGAGGCTATCCCAGCGCAATTTCAATACCCCCAATATCCCCTCTTTCACAATTCCCTTATTCATCTTGGATATGCCCTTTGTGCGATCTTTAAAGATAATGGGTACTTCCTTTATTTTAAAACCCAGTTTCCAGGCGGCAAATTTCATTTCTATCTGGAAAGCGTACCCCACAAAGGTAATCGCATCAAGATTAATGGTATCGAGTACTTCCTTTCTGTAGCATACAAAGCCGGCAGTAGGATCACTGACAGGCATCCATGTAATAAACCGCGTATAGAGGGAACCGCCTCTTGATAGAACAATACGATCCCAGGGCCAGTTAATAAATCCCCCTCCTTTTGTATATCTTGAACCAACTGCAAGGTCAGCACCACCGACTTTGCAGGCATCATATAACCTCTCCAGGTCAGCGGGGTCGTGCGAAAAATCGGCGTCCATTTCGAAAATAAAATTGTAGCCTTTCTCTACAGCCCATTTAAAACCATGTATATAGGCTGTTCCCAAACCTAGTTTACCCTTTCTTTCTTCAAGAAAAAGTTGGTCTGAAAATTTTGATTGAAGGCCTTTTACTATAGTTGCTGTACCGTCGGGAGAACCATCATCTATAACGAGTACATGAAAGTTTTGATTAAGCCCAAAAATAGCCTGCAGGATAAGCACAATATTATCCTTTTCGTTATAGGTAGGTATGACGACTAATTTTTCCAAATAGGCTGATAACGGTGTAGAACGAATTTACAATTTTTTGCCGCCTGCGACTTGTTATTTTTTCACCAACGGCAATTACTTCTTCAGCATGGTGCGGGTATAAATTTCAGTCAGTTTTTGCTTGGTATGTTGGGGAAAATCTCCTTTCATCATCCAGTCATAATATTGGGGCTCAGATTTAAGCACATCAGCCACCGGCCTGCCTTTATGCTTACCAAAGTTAAAAACTTCTGTCCCATTTTCCATTACAAAACGGCGGGCCAGGTCCACTACATGGTCTTCACCGATTATTTTCAGTATCGAATCAACAGTACTACCAAGAGAAGGGTATTTTTGTAATTGTGCTGTTAATATCTCAGCAGTTGCAGAAGCATCTACTTCAGCACTATGGGCACCTTCCAGTACTTTATTGCAGTAAAACTTATAGGCAGCACTTAAGGTTCGCTGCTCCATCTGGTGAAATATCTTTTGAATGTCGACCAGCTTACGTCCTTTAAGATCAAACTCAACACCGGCTCTTAAAAATTCTTCTACCAATAAAGGTATGTCAAACCGATTTGAATTGTAGCCTGCCAGGTCGCAGGTATCAATAAATTGTTTTAGCTCCTGTGCTGCCTGTTTAAAAGTCGGTGCGTCTTTTACAATATCATTGGTAATTCCATGTACATCGCTGGCTGTTTGAGGAATAGGTATTTGGGGATTGATCAGTTTTCTTTTTACGGATCTGTTTCCATCGGGTAGTAATTTTACAATTGCGATTTCAACAATACGATCAGTTCCCAGGTTCACTCCTGTAGTCTCGAGATCAATAAACGCCAACGGCTTCACTAATTGCAACATGTCGCTATACACTTGTTTTATGTAGCGTCAAAGGTAAGTTTTTAGCCTTCTTAAACTAAAAATTGTACAGTAAAATCATCTTTGCCTGGTAAAAAGGGAAAGGTTACCCGATAAAATAAAAAACAATCCGGAACGTTTTAGTGAAAAGACCCTTAAATGAAAAACAAATTTTACATTTTACTCCTGCTGGCTACACTAACCTTAACAATAACATCTTGTGTTACAAGTCGTAGCAAATATGGCTGTCCTGCGAATGTAAGATAAGTGCCCGTTTACAAGTAATAGATAAGCTATTATCAAATAATTCTATTTATTGCAGCCGAAACATTTTCCCGGATAATTATCTGAATATTTTCCAATACAGCTTTTTCAAATCCGGGCAGCAGGGATAAGTCATGTCCCCATAGAGATTCATCTGCCAGTGTTTCATGCACAACTTTTTCAACAGGTAAGTTTTCCCATCGTTGTGCATAAACTGCAGCATGATCATCATTAATGAAATATTCCCTGCCATTCAATACACCTTCATATTTGCCGTCTTTATTCTTTTTACAGCGCATAAATAAAATATGTGCTGCAAAACCTAATGCCATACGCACAGGAACGACTTGTTTTAACTGGTAATAACCAAGCAATACCGGTACATTACGCATTTTCATTTTCGAAGAATACTGTAAAGTAATACTCAGCCACGCATGTTCAATATAGGGGTTGCGAAAGCGATCCAGCACTTTTTTCGCAAAATCAATTGCCATTTCGCCGGTTATACCATTTCCTGTAATGGCAGGACCAATCTCTTCTAACATCAATGCCGTAATATATTCAGAGAATGCTTTATCACTCATCGCATCTTTTACCAAACGGAAACCAGCAAGATGCGCCAACCCGCAACTATACGTATGCGATCCGTTCAATAAACGAAGCTTTAATTCCCGGAATATAAAGATATCGGGAGCTATTATTACTCCTTCATCAGCTTTGCTGAAAGCCAAAACCTGTGATGCCCTTTTATCTGAAGTCTCAATTGCCCATAACCGGTAGAGTTCGGACATGATCATCAGGTTGTCTTCGTAGCCGAAATTCCTTTCTGCTTCTTTGTGCTTATCAGGCGGTAGTTTACCCGGCACAATACGATCCACCAATGAACTACAGAAAAAATTGGAATTTTCCAGCCAATTGATGAAAGTTTCATCCAACTGGTTATAAACAGAAAGCTCTTTTAAGACTCCCAATAACTTTTTTCCGTTATCCGGAATCAGTTCCGTTGGAATAATAACCATCCCCTTATCTGCTGCTCCTTCGAAATATTTGAAACGTTCATATAGTAACGCCAATAATTTGGCAGGGTAAGAAGACGGAGGGTTCAGGCGTATACTTTCTTTTACAAGATCCAACCCTACTTCCGTTGTATTGGAAATAACAACTTCAATATTGGAATTTGTAGCACAATCAAGAATCTTATTCCATTCATAGGCTGCGGATAACACACGGCTTATAGAGGCATTGATACTGTTTTCTTCAACAAGCCTGCCATCTTCAATTCCTTTTACGCATAAAGTATACAAGTTATCCTGTTTATTAAACTCATCGACCGATCCGGATGCAGTTGATTTTATTAAAACAATGCGGCCATTAAATACGCCCCGCTTATTCGCTTTATCGATAAAATAATCCGGCAAACCACGAAGCAATACACCCGTACCGAATTGTAAAACTTTCTCCAGGAGTGTAAAATATTCTGTGGATGGAACATCCAGGCCATCTTTTGATGTAACAGAACCAAGCGTTTGTTTTGATAATAACATTCCGAAAATTAAAGAAATAATAAAACGGATAAGAACGATAAAATTAATTAATCAGTTCTTATCCGTTTATCAATGTGGTCAATATCCTCTAAAATTTAAAATTTTCCCGTCAATGTAATGCCATATGTTCTTGGGTCGCCTAAATGAACAGCGCCGAAATCATAAGCATAGGAAATATATCTTTTATCCCCCAGGTTTCTTCCCCAAAGCATTACCTCGAAGTTCTTTGCTGCTACACCAAACCGTGCATTAAACAAGCTATAGGAAGATTGTTTGATCGTATTGGCAAGATCAAAGTATTGAGACCCAAGATTCATCCACTCTCCTCTTATCACCAATTTCAGGTTTTGTTTGGAGCCAATAACATAACCATACTGAATTGCCAGTGCAGATGTTGTCTTTGGTGTATAAATCTGGCGCTTATCTTTCAGGTTTATCTCATTGCCATCCTGGTCAGTTTTTAATACAGCTGCACTTGTATATTTCGCATCTGTATACCCAAAGTTGTAATTGATCTCCAGGTTTTTTACCGGAGTTACCGCTATTTCCGCTTCTACCCCTTTGCTGCGAAGGTCTCCGGCATTTTTTGTAATGGTTACGGCATCGGGTAACACGAGAACAGGTATCTGGGCATTGTTAACAAGCGTATAGAACAAAGCTATATTCAATCTTAATCTGCTATCAAGAAAATCATTTTTTACTCCTATTTCATAATTGTTGCTATACTCTGGTTTGAATTTAAATAAAGGGGGCTGTGAAGGATCAGAAGATATTTGTGTAAACCCACCCGCACGGAAGCCACGGCTATAAGTAGCATAAATGATATTGTTTTGGGTGATCAGGTAATTCAAACTCAGCTTTGGAGAAAACGCACTGAAATTACCACTTGTGCTTGTATCCGGTCTTATATCAAAAACAGGGGTTGGATCCGGATCGACCTGGTACTGGCTTAAAACACTCTGCTTTTTATGCTCATAATCGTAGCGGATACCGCCGGTTATTTGTAACCTGTTATTGATTTCATAAGTAGCTTGTCCAAAAAAAGCAGCCCCTGTGCTTTTACCGGTCGACGTAGTAATAACGGATGTATTTTTTTCAGCGCCCAGCAAATCGCCATTTTCTCCAAAATGAGTTGCTTGTTTATTTGGTACATCCTGGTAAAACAGATAAATACCCGTTGTCCATTTCCACGGAGAAGCAATGGATGCAGGTGATGTTAACCGGAACTCCTGTGTCAGTGCTTTTACGTTATTCCATTTATGACCATAATTATTTATTATAGTAACACCATCAATTGGTGAGAAATCTCCATCAATCGGCTGTTTATAATAACGCTGGTTTGTTTGCCATGCAGTCTGAGAAGTGAAATTTACAGAGGGCCCGGTATAGTTTACAGATAAAGACGCATTAAAGGTATTGTCTACCATCTGAGTCGTCGCATTCTGGTTCAGGTGAAAAGGGTTGCTGAACGCTTCATCCACTCCATTTACCAATGAGAATGGGCCATTGTTGCGGTTATTATGATGCTTTACATTTAATGTTACGGCCCATCTTTGCGATACCAGGTACTTGAGAAAATAGTTGCCGGTTATGCTATGCTGCTTATCAAAATGACTGTTGTTATAATCATTAGTGTAAAAACCATCCAATGCGTTATACATGGCAGAAGCGCCAAGGAAAAGTTTATTTTTTACAATGGGTGTACGAATCGCAACATTATACCGTTGCTGGTTATAATTTCCAAAATTCAATTCAGCAAAGCCGTTGGTTTCGTTGGTTGGCGCCTTAGTAATAATATTAATTACACCCCCCATTGCATTGCGGCCATATAATGTACCCTGCGGGCCTCTTAATACTTCTACACGTTCTACATCAAATAATTGCGGGATATAAGTATCCAGGCTAAATTGATTGACACCATCTATATAAGTAGCTACCGCCGGGTCATAGGAAGTAGAAGTAATGCCTCTTATTGAAGTTACATTTCTGTCATCACCGGGATTAGCAGAATACAGGTTGGGAACAATAGCAGTAATGTCTTTATTCCGCCATAAACGGTAATCCTTTACTTTATTAGAAGATAATGCTGAAATACTGAAAGGGAGCTTCTGTAATAGTTCTTCCTTCTTTTGAGCAGAAACCACTACCTCATCCAGGTGAATATCTGCTTCTGTTAATACAATACTGATATCATTCTTAACGGCGGTATTTACTTCCTGGTTAAATGTAGCATAACCAATAGCTGTAACATTTAACAGGTATTTACCCGGCTTTAAATTGTTTAACTGAAACCTTCCCTGTTCATCGGTTACTGTGCCGTAATTGGTATTCAGGATATACACAGAGGCTTTAGGAATGCTGTTCGATTTACTATCAGTCACTGTTCCTGTTAAACTCGTTGTCTGTTGTCCCCATACTAGTCCGGAGCACAAAATAAGGGCTAAGGGAAAAAGAATAATCTTATGCATGCCCCAAATATATAACTCAAATTAATAACAGGAAATATCTATGGTCAGTCGCTGCTAAAACACGTTAAAAAAAATCATCTTATCGTTCAAAATTGGTTTGGATCAAGTGGCTAGGCAGGTTTGAAAAATGTTTATCTAATATGTAAAAAATATATGCAATACATCCGCGTCTATTTTAAAGCGGCATCCTTCCTATTCCCTATACTACTTATTTAAACCGGCAATAGTCTAAACCAAAAGTATAGTCAGTTTAAATCACAAACTTTTTGCGATTTCTCTTCTCTTTATTCGCAATAGCAAGAAGTTATATATGACCCCGGAGTATGTTCTTTTGTAAATTGAATTTATTTCAGGTATGCACCCAATACTTCTTCTTCATTTACCTCCACATAAATATGTTCCTGTAAAGAAGTGGCAATAGAGAGGCCTACATAATCGGGGTGAACAGGAAAAGTTTTATGACTACGTTCTACCAGTATTAATGTTTGTATCTTTTTAGGCTGGTATTCGAGAAAAGGTTTTAACGCATACATTAAGGTTTTACCACTGTTTGATACGTCATCAATAACGATAATCACTTTATCATTAAAATCGAGTTTTTCACTCAGCTTCACATCTTTTGGCAAATGCTTATCCAGTGTAATCGTAATCAGGTCTGTTTTAACCGTTGAAATTTCGGATAATAGCCGGCGGATATTCCGGGCCACTACACTTCCGCTTTCCCTGATGCCGGCAAGTATAATATAGTCTTCATTCACATTATTTTCCAGGATTTCATAAGCAATCCGTTTCAGCTTTTTGGCAGCTACGTCTTTATTGAGGATATAATTTTTGCTTGCGTCCATAAGGCCACGAATTAACGTCAATTCTTCGTCTTTTACAAGTGTAATTTTTGTCTGAATTACTCGGGCAAAAGACACAAAAAGGTTAATTTAGCTATCAGAACTATTGGTTTATGCATTACATTCCCCGGCTTATTTTTCTCTTTATCTTTATAGCAGCTGTTTATTTTTTTAGTAAGAAGGCAAAGGAAATACGCCGGAATATTTTGCTGGGCAGGGATGAGGTTATTAATGATAACCCTTCGCAACGTTGGAGAAATGTTTTATTACTCGCTTTTGGGCAAAAAAAAATGTTTCGTAATCCCCTGGTAGCCGTGCTTCACTTTTTTGTTTATGCCGGTTTTATCATTATTAATATCGAAGTACTGGAAATAATACTCGATGGCATCTTGGGGACACACCGGCTATTCTCAGGCTTTTTGGGTAGTTTTTATATTTTCCTGATCAATGCATTTGAAGTGCTGGCATTATCGGTATTAATAGCCTGTGCCATTTTTTTGATACGCAGGAATATTCTGAAACTAAACCGGTTTATCAGCAAAGACCTGAATGGTTGGCCCCGCAGCGATGCTAATTATATCCTCATCACTGAGATTGTTCTCATGTTCCTGTTTCTGACAATGAATGCCAGTGATACATTGCTGCAGTCAAGGGGTGTAGGGCATTATTCCGTTCACCCGACCGGTAATTTTATTATTTCGCAATGGCTGCAGCCGTTACTTAACAAGGCAAGCAATGAAACATTAGAGATCATTGAACGAGGTTGCTGGTGGCTGCATATTATTGGGATCTTTATATTTCTCAATTACCTGCCATGGAGCAAACACCTCCACATCTTACTGGCTTTTCCAAATGCGTACTATGCCCGGTTGCTACCGATGGGCGAAATGAAGAATATGAAGGAAATCCAGAATGAAGTATTATTTGCAATGCAACCTGAGCTGGCGCCTGCGAATGCTGAACCAGTAAAAAAATTTGGCGCCAAAGATGCAACTGATCTCAGCTGGAAGAATTTATTAGATGCTTATAGCTGCACGGAATGCGGACGCTGCTCTGCCGCCTGTCCGGCAAATCTTACAGGCAAATTATTATCTCCCCGCAAGATTATGATGGATACCCGCGACCGTATTGAAGAAATTGGACGCAATATAAATACGAACCGGGGATTCAAAGAAGATGGAAAAACCCTATTACATGATTATATAAGTACAGAAGAATTAAGGGCCTGCACTACCTGTAATGCATGCGTGCAGGAATGCCCGGTAAGTATAAGTCCCCTTGATATTATTCTGCAATTGCGTCGTTACCTGGTGATGGAAGAAAGTAATGCCCCACAGGAATGGAATGTTATGTTCAGCAACACTGAAAATAATTTTGCCCCCTGGAAGTTCAGCCCCGATGAAAGAGATAACTGGGCGAAGGAACTATAACACTACAACTTCACAAACCTGATCTGGTTACCTGATCGTTTTAATTATTTGTTTTGCTACAGGGATATTTTTCCATATTATAGATCCTTTTACCAGCCATGCGGTCCCGAATGCCCATAATGATGTCGTTTCAAAAATAAAAGTGCTGTATTTAAAGAATCCTTCAACTGGTGGAATAACAAAATTGAATAACACAATCATTGCGATACTGACGATAATTGCCCATCCGCATATTTTATAAATCCGTTTTCTCCGGTTGAATTTCTTTATTTCATCCGCCTGCGTATACGGAGCATCAGGTTTTTGAAAAAAATGAAGGCAAAATATAATGAAGCACATAAATAAAGCTCCCGCAAATAAGAAATGTGCGCCGCCCCAAAACTTCGTTACCTCTTCCTTTAATTTAATATATTGGTTTGTACCTTCAGCATTAAGCCTGAATCCTTCAAATTGCGTAGGAAAAGAGACAATTCCAAAAGCACAAAAGCCTGCAATATTCGACATCCGGCTCTCCCATGGATTGTCCTGTTTTCCCTTATAAGTGATCAGGAAACCACCTAATACACAAAGTATGCATACAAAGACAATATGCATTTTACTATAATAATAGTGGCTGATTGAAATTTGCCATGAATATTGAGCGGCTCCAAACAGGAAGCAACCTAAAACAACAGCGACGGGAAGGGAGATGCCTGTAATGCCAATAAATGTTCTGAGCTTTTGGTAAGAAATAATTTCTTCATAGCCTCCCTGAATGGAGTCATTCTTTTTCATAATCGATTTGGTTTAATAGTTTAAAGTTATTAAACTATTAAAAGATCAGAAAGGTGGTTTTATCGGGCCTTTTACGATTCTATAGAAACGCGGTTTTAAACCAGGGCCATTTTTGAAATTTCTGCCGACCTTTATTTTAATAAATCAATCCTATATGAGAGATCCCAGGTACTTATAACCAGTGCCACCGGCAGGGTGGATGAAGCTGTTTTATTTGAATGCTTACGCAATAGCAAGGAGACAGGAATGCTAATTATGGGGCTGAACATGAATTTTATGCCGCGTTGAACAAAATTGAAAACATCCATTATGTAGTCATCGCCTATAAAAGCAAAATACCTGTTGGCTGCGGTGCAATACGTGAACATTCGAATGATGCTGTAGAACTAAAGAGAATGTATGTGAAGCCGGAAAACAGGAGAAGCGGAATTGCGTCTGAAATTTTAAAAGAACCAGAAAACTGGGCGGTGTGGGCCTGAATTGTAATAAATGTGTATTAGAAACAGGAATGAATCAACCAGAAGCCGTTTCTTTTTACCGGAAACATAATTACTGGGTCACTCCAAAATTTGGGAAGTATATCAATTCCGAAAACAGTATTTGTTTTGAAAAAAGAATAAAATAAGTTGTCAATTTACCGGTACTCTTATCAGAATAAATCATGCTTTCTTGGCTTGAATACCGGAGATGTAAATCCGGGAAATAACGCTGCAGGGGCTTTTTTATTAGTTTCCTTAACCTGTTTTACGGTCTTTTTATGACTGTGCTTTAATGTGGCTTCGCCTATCGGGATAACAACCGCAGCCTGATGCAGCAATTCGTTTTCGTTAACCGAATTTTGTTTCAATGCATTATTCATAAAAACTGGTTTGAATTAAATGGTACTACAGAAAATAAACTTCCGGTTAAAATTTCTCAGCAGACAATCAGTTGGAATGAATAGTGTAGAAAAAAGCGAATCGTATAGTATCTAATTGAGGGTAACTGTAAGTTACATAAAGAAAAGCGGTTTTTTTTAAAACACGTAAAGTTTTTTAAAAAAATTAAGAGTAAAGTTTTCGTATATATGTTTTGCAGATAATCTTATCGGATCATGCAACGACTGATGTATTCTGTTTGTCAGGCTGTAAATTTTTCTTATATGAAAGTCGGTCATCTATCCGGTTTTTTTCTCCTGTTTATCCTTTTCTCCTGTAGCAAAGCGGAAATTCAGGGCTCTGCAAAAGAACAAGATGGATGTATTGAACAAGTTATAATTCCTGTAAGCGCTCATAGCGTCAGCAACCCGGATAAGGTCATAATAGATAAATTATTTAGCGATAATGGTATCGATAACAGGCATTACCGGTATTTCAATTATCTACACGATACTTTACAGACCCTTTATCCTCCTTTTACTAAAAAAGACAACAAAACAGTCAGGGTAGATCAGTATACAAACGGTGTAAGGATATTTACCGGCGATATGGTTTTCAATTTCATCGATAATATACTCAATTTTACAGGAGGGGACGCAACAAAAGGAACTTCGCTGAACACATCACCCCAACTAACACTTGATCAATTAAGAGATTTTTTTATCAGGGATATTGAGCAGTTTGATCACAAAGGGGATCAATTTAAAGACACATGCCTTAAAGCTGAATTGGGCTATTACAACCTGAATGCCGGAAGCGGAAATACGAAAGAAGTTCTTGTAAAAGCATGGCGGGTAACTACAAAAAACAGTGTACCCCCTTCCGAATACCCTGTGGCTTATTACCAGGATGATAACACAAAACTGATCACCTATGATAATGGAATAAGGACTTTAACAAGCCTCCATTGATAATTCCTTGAAACCACAAAGACCCAATAATAGGCCAACCTGCCGTCGCAGGACATAAAAGAGTTGTTTAACAGGTTAGCAGAAGACTTGATGATAGTCTCCGCCCCAATCGCCCTTCAGATGAATTTTAGTACAGCACCTGCATTTTATCCTTTCAAAAGAATTTTAACCGAAGCAAAATCCTGACTGAAAAGAAATAACAAACATGGCTCTATTACAAGAAGACATTTACAACTAAAAAAATTGCAGGGGTGTGCTAAGTTTGTAACTTTATAAGAATGCCAACCGTGAAATTTACATATGCGTTGAGAAGATTTTTCAAAACACTTAAAGATACTTCTGCAAAAAGTGAAACCCTACAGGAAGTATTGGAGGAGTTGGAAAAAGAATATCCCGGCATACGAAGTTATATAGTAGACGACCAGGGCATTTTACGAAAACATGTGAATATATTTATTGACGGTAAATTGATTAATGACCGTACCACTTTGAGTGATCCATTTAATAAGGATAGTGAAATTTATATAATGCAGGCATTATCGGGAGGATGAAAACAGCAGCGCAACCGTAGTATACAATCTTTTACCAGTATAAAATTCAGGGTTATGAAACCAACAGTATTGCTTGGCACGCGGAAAGGATTTATAGCTTATCATTTTTCAAACAACCGCTGGCAGGTAGAAAATCTTTCATTTGAGGGCCAACCTGTTTCCATTGCTTATGCTGATGAAAGATCTGGTACATGGTGGGCCTGCCTGGACCATGGACATTGGGGAGTTAAACTTCACCGCTCGAAAGATAGGGGCCTGACATGGGAAGAAATAAAGGCGCCAGCATACCCTGAAGGAAAAGAAATAAAAGAAGGCATACCGGCCACGACACGGTATATATGGTCCATGGCTAATGGGGGCAAAAACTTTCTTTCCCGCTTATGGATTGGCACAGATCCGGGTGGATTGTTTTTAAGCGAGGACGAAGGGAATAATTTTCATCTCGTCGAATCATTATGGAATCATCCCACCCGGAAAGAAGGTTGGTTTGGCGGCGGAAGAGATCAGCCCGGCATCCATTCTATCGTTGTTGATCCCCGCGATGAAAACCGTATCCATATAGGAATAAGTTGTGCAGGTGTATTTGAAACTATAGATGCCGGTAAAACATGGATAATTAGAAATAAAGGAATGCATGCTGATTTTCTTCCTGATCCGAATGCAGAAACTGGTTATGATCCTCATATATTAGTAGCAGCCCCTTCTGATCCTGAAATTCTGTGGCAACAAAATCACTGCGGAATATTTCGTTCAACTGATGGGGCAAAAAACTGGGTAGATATAGGGCAGCCGGAAGGACCGGCAAAATTTGGTTTCGCAATAGCTGTTGCAGATGATGATGCTGAACAAGCATGGGTAGCGCCTGCAAACAGCGATATGACCAGAACAGCAATAAAAGGTGCTCTTTGTATTTGCCGTACAGATGACGGTGGCAAAACCTGGAAGGAATTAAGGAAAGGCTTGCCGCAGGAAAATTGTTTCGATATTGTTTACCGGCATGCATTAGCTTCATCTGGTAATGCCTTAGTATTTGGTACAACAACAGGCAATTTGTTTTTTTCACCTGACCGTGGTGAAAGCTGGCAGGTTCTGAGCAACTATCTCCCGATGATTTACTCGGTACAATTCACAAATTAGGATTCAATAAAATATTGATAACTGAGCATATTCGTTACCCTTTATAAAAAAGAAATTAGTACTCCGGGTACTCTTTCCATTAAAATAAACGATAAAAAAGCCACCGGGGTTGAATTAAATTATTCAAAAATGCAAACAAAATGTGCCCGCAATCTTTATGGAGAAACCAACAAGAATGATTTTTAAGAAAATCCTATATTCTCCTTTCACAAAAATTATCATTGGTATTTCCCTAATAATAATTGTCGTTTTTTCAGGTGAATTGCTAAGAAATAATATTATTAATAAAACAAGCTTGTCGCAAAACTGGAAGAATGTAGTTATAGGGTCTCTTCAAATAGTTCTTGCAATATTTACTTATATTCTTTTATTCAGAACTCTTGAAAAAAGAAAAATATCCGAACTCAGCACAGGCAATTTTTTAACAAATACTTTTTGGGGATGCACTATCGGAACAGGTACTCAATCCCTGGTAATCCTTTTGCTCTATTGGACACACAATTATTCAATTACAAAAACTAATCCTCTCTCTTTTCTTATCCCCGGATTGATAAGCGCCTTAGTAGCAGGGTTTGTTATGGAGATAATTTTACGGGGCATACTCTTCAGAGTAGTTGAGGAATATCTTGGAACTTCTATCGCCATTATGTTTTTGGCTTTACTTTTTTTAATTGTTCATACAAGTGGGGAACACGCAACTACCCTTTCTGTACTGGCGACAACCATACAGGCGGGTATATTTCTTTCATCACTTTATATATTCAGCAAAAGTTTATGGCTGCCTATCTTTTTTCATTTCGCCTGGGATTTTGCCGAACCTTCCATATTTGGCGGCATCAATCCAGGCATTTCAGTCGAAGAAAGTTTATTCACAAGCAAAATAACAGGGCCGGAAATATTCACCGGCGGCCTGAACGGGCCAGGCAATTCAATACAAGCCGCAACACTTTGCCTGGTATTATCAATTATATTTTTACGGATGGGCAAAAGGAAAGGCAATTTTATAAAACCCTACTGGCGCCGGTAAGGGCATATTGCCGTACAAGTAAAATTTCCTGTTCTACTTTTTACCACCATATTGCATGATTTAAATCAGCTAAATTTGGAAATCAATCGCTATTAAGATCTCCTGAAATGAAAATCACATTAGTTGCTGTTCTCAAACTTATATTCAGTATTTTTTCTTTTTTAATTGCTTCTGATAATTCCTTCTCACAGGCAGAGCGTGTAAGCGTTGCAAAAGGGAAGGGCGCATATCAATGCCTGCCCTGCGGTAATGAATGTGATAATAGTTCTTTTACACAAACTGGCAAATGCCCCCATTGCCAGATGCCGCTGGTAAAAAAAGCCACCATTAGGTTTAAAGAAATAAGTCCTGCTGATATTTGTAACTACATCAGCAGCCACTCCAATACAATATTGCTGGACGTGCGCACCAGAGAAGAGTTCGAAGAGAAGGCGGATCCAAACTTTGGTGTTCTTAAAAATTCAATCAATATACCGGTGCAGGAATTAGAAACCCGGATTGGAGAAATCAATCACCTGAAGAAAAAAGAAATAATTGTTTATTGTTCACACAGTCATCGCAGCCCAAGGGCAAGTTATATACTAACACAACATGGCTTTCGCAACGTAATCAATATGTCTGGTGGCATGAGCGTGATGAAAGATAAGGCTTGCATTAAATAATTTAAAGAATATCTTTCCAATTATGGACACTATAAAAATAGCAACTGCACAATTTGAAAATAAAAGCGGCGATAAGAAATACAATTTGTCCGTGATAGACGAACTATCAAAAAAAGCAGCTGATGAAGGCGCACAAGCCATCGCATTTCATGAATGCTCCGTTACAGGCTATACTTTCGCGAGGCATCTTTCGAAAGAACAAATGCTGGATATCTCAGAACTTATACCCACAGGAGAAAGTGTTGAAGCATTGATCGCAATTGCTGCCAAAAACAATATTGCCATCTTGGCGGGCTTATTTGAAAAAGACAGTGATGATAATTTATTCAAAGCCTACATCTGCGTTGATAAAGGTGGATTGAAAGGAAAATTCAGGAAATTACACCCCTTTATCAATCCCCATCTGACACCGGGCCATAGCTATTGTGTGTTTGATTTGAATGGATGGAAGTGTGGCATCCTGATTTGCTACGATAATAATATTGTTGAAAATGTAAGGGCTACCAAATTGCTGGGTGCCGATATTATTTTCATGCCACACGTCACGATGTGCACACCCTCTACCCGGCCCGGCGCCGGCTTTGTGGATCCGCAACTCTGGCATAACAGGGAGAATGATCCTACTTCACTACGACTTGAGTTTGACGGATTGAAAGGAAGACAATGGCTGATGAAATGGCTGCCGGCAAGGGCATATGATAATGGTATTTACGCTGTATTCTCCAACCCTATCGGCATGGACGATGATCAGTTGAAAAATGGCTGCTCAATGATTATCGATCCGTTCGGAGATATTATTGCCGAATGCAGAAAATTGGATAACGATTTTGTGGTTGCTACTTTAACTCCAGAAAAATTAAAACAGGCTGGTGGTTACCGTTATATTAAAGCAAGGAGACCTGAACTCTACAGAGATATAATAGGTAAGCAACATAAATCTGAACAGAAAGTAGTTTGGCTGAATAATGACCCCATTGTCAAATAATCCTAAACTTTAAAGGGGAAAAGCGAAAATAAATGCTATAAAAGTTTCAAAATAGAGATTCTTTCAGACAACGGGTCCTGTTCTATTTATGTAATCCTAATACCAAAAAAATGCTCCTCTGCAATATGCCAAATTGAATAATTCTCATTGATAAGGGACAATGCTTAAAGCCGAATCCGCATATTCTTTGTATTTTGTCGGCACAGACTAACGGATTTGAAAAAGAAAATCGGCATCTCTACTGCTTCCGCAATTGTTATCGCCAACATGATTGGCACCGGCGTATTTACCAGTGTCGGTTTTCAATTAAATTCTGTGCAAAACACCTGGGCTATCTTATTATTGTGGTTGATTGGCGGATTACTTTCTTTATTTGGCGCATTTGCCTACGCTGAACTGGGCACTCATTTTAAAGAATCAGGTGGTGATTATATTTATCTCTCCCGTATTTTTCATCCATTACTGGGTTATTTATCTGCATGGGCAGGTTTAACAGTCGGATTCTCTGCCCCTGTTGCTTTAGCAGCAATGGCCTTTACAAAATATCTCGCCCCATTCGGCCTCCGGGATAATGTTTGGCTGGCGGTCGGCGTCATTATTATCATCGGCTTAATGCACAGCTTTACTATCCGGCACAGCAGCCGTTTTCAAAATAGTACAACTGTTATAAAAATCCTGTTTATTGTTTGCCTGATTACATTGGGGCTTATACTTCCCAATAATGTGAACAATGCTTTCAATTTCAGTAACAGCTGGCAGCAAGAAATATTCAAGCCCGGATTTGCGGTATCCATGATCTATGTAAGTTTTGCCTATACCGGTTGGAATGCGGCTGCCTATGTAGCCGATGAAATAGATTATCCGGCAAAAAATTTACCAAGGGCTTTAGTAGGAAGCACATTGTTTGTTTCTATTGCCTACATTCTTTTTCAATTCGTATTGTTAAAAAACGCTTCAATTAACGAGTTGCAGGGAAAAGAAGAGGTGACATTTATTTCATTTACTCATCTGCTGGGAGAATCGGGCGGTAAATGGGTAAGCATATTTATTGCGATTCAGTTAGTCGCCACCGTTAGTTCCTATTTATGGGTGGGGCCAAGGGTTACCTGGGCTATGGCAAAAGAAAATAAACTCTGGCAACCTCTTGCGAAGAAGAATATTCACGGCATACCGGTTGCTGCAGTTTGGCTGCACGTAGTGATCAGCATCTTGTTAACCCTGACCGGTTCATTTGAAAAAGTGTTACTGTATGCCGGGTTTGTGTTACAGCTAATGGCTTCATTAACGGTAGCCACCAGTTTATTCATAAAAGACCGGAAAAAAGAAACCTTTAAAAGCCCTCTCAGGCCAGTATTACAAATCATTTTTCTTCTCTTTAATGCATGGGTATTGATTTTTACGCTGATTGACCGGCCGGTAGAAAGCCTGATTGGGATTGGCATCCTGGCTATTGGTGCAGTTATTTATTTTTTTGACAAACCGGTTGATGAAACGATCGTTTCTGTTGTCGACTAAATAAATATTTCCGGCATTTCTGAATAGTATAAAATCATACTTTTAGTGTTGTTTAGAATAAAGTATTTTCTAACCTCAACGATAAATAACAGAGCTATATGAAAAATTCACGTCGCCAGTTTATCCGGCAGGCAGCTATGGCAGGGGCCGGTGTATTTGTGGCAAAAACAGGATGGTCTGCGCAAAGCTACCGCAGAATAATGGGCGCCAATGATCGGGTACGTGTGGGTGTAGTTGGGTTTTCAGATCGCCACCGCAGTTCGCATATTCCCTGTTTCATGAACCACTATAAAGAAATGAATTTTGACGTGGTTGCTGTGTCGGATATATGGAAGCTAAGGAGGGAAACGGGCGCAGCCACCTGGAAAGAAAAAATGGGACATGATATAACTGCCTGCCGCAATAATGAAGAACTATATGATAAGAAATTGGTGGATGCCGTATTTATCAGCACGGCGGATTTCCAGCATGCATTGCATACAATCGAAGCGGTAAAAGCGGGTTGTGATGCATATGTGGAAAAGCCTTTTGCAGAATCGATGGCTGATAACCGCGCAGCATTGAAAGCCGTGAAAGAATCGGGCAAGATTGTACAGATAGGTTCGCAAAGAAGAAGCGGCGCTAATTATCATGCTGCAAATGAATTTATAAAATCAGGTAAGTTTGGTGATATAAAAATGGTGGAACTTACCTGGAACGTAAATCAACCTGGGCGCTGGCGCAGAACCTCAACAGTGCCTTTACTTAAAGAAGAAGATACAGACTGGAAGCGTTATTTATTGAACAGGCCTTTCGAACCATTTGATCCAAGAAAATACCTGGAGTTCCGTTTATTCTGGCCTTATTCTTCAGGTTTACCCGGTCAATGGATGAGCCACCAGATAGACACAGTACATTGGTTCAGTGGGTTGAAACACCCGCGAAGTGTGGTAGCCAATGGCGGCATATACATGTGGAAAGATGGAAGAAAGAACTGGGATACAATAACTGCAGTATTTGATTATGGCCCCGAAAATGATCCCTCATCCGGCTTCCAGGTTACATTCGCCTCCCGGATGGATAATGGTGAAGACGACCCGAAAGAAATATATTATTCCAATGGCGGTGAATTAAATCTTGATTCCAACAAGGTTTCGCCCAAAGGGGGATTGACAAAGGACCATGCTGATGCCATGAAGCTGCAACCATTTTTATTACCGGAAGTAAGCTTATCGGAGGCAGCAAAAGTAGTAACAGCTGCCAATACCGGTGGCGATGATCTAACGTCAAATCACATACGAAACTGGATGGAATGTATCCGCAGCCGGAAACAGCCGAATGCCCCGGTAGACGCCGGTTATAGCCATTCCATTGCTACATTGATGACAACAGCTTCAGCACATACCGGCGCTAAAGCTACTTTTGATGAAGCAACACAGGAAGTAATGGCAAATGGTAAAGCATTTAAAGGCTGAGTTGTTTACCCGATTTCTGCAATAATCATAAATACGTTTTATGAAGAATCTTTTACGATACGGCATTGGCCTTGTTCCTGGTTTGTTTTTATTTTCAGTTATTTCTGCCCAAAAAGTGCAAATGATAAAACTGGTAAAGGAATCCAATAACCAGGTTACTGTTCTTGCAGATGGTAAACCTTTTACCAGTTTGCTTTACCCGGATACGCTGGAAAAACCGGTTTTATATCCCCTCTATGCTGCCGATGGGGAATTGATAACAAGAGGGTACCCGATTGCACCAAGACCGCATGAACCTGTTGATCATCCGCACCATATTGGTCTTTGGATGAATTATGAAAATGTAAATGGCCTTGATTTCTGGAATAATTCATCAGCAATAGCAGCAGAAAAAAAAGCACAATATGGTTGGATTAAGATGACAAGGCTCGGCGAAATGAAAGACGGGCCTACAGGCACATTAACCTATTTTGCCAACTGGCAGGATATTCATAAAAATATTTTACTGGAAGAAAAAACAACTTTTCATTTTTCAGCAAAAAATAATATCCGCATCATCGACCGCATTACAACTCTTACTGCAAAAACAGATGTGAAAATGCCGGATGTAAAAGATGGCTTTCTCGGTTTACGGGTAACGCATGAATTGGAACTTCCTTCGAAAGAAGAAAGAGAATTCACGGATGACAAAGGGAATATCACTAAAGTAAAGCCATCAGATGATCCGCTGGTATCAGGTAATTATATTACCAGTGAAGGAGCGACAGGTGATGCTGCCTGGAGCACAAGAGGCAAATGGTGTATGCTATATGGGAAAAAAGGAAACGACACCATTAGCATTGCCATTATTGATCATCCTAAAAATGTTGGTTATCCCACTTACTGGCATGCAAGAGGATACGGTTTATTTGCCGCCAACCCACTCGGTCAAAAAATATTCAGCAATGGCAAACAGGTCTTAAACTACGCATTGAAAAATGGGGAATCTGTTACTTTCCGTTTCCGCATTGTTATCAACTCCGATAAAAAAAGATTATCAAATAATACTGTTGAAAAGCTAAGTAAGGAATTTGAAAAGCAATAATACCATTCAATGAGATTGGAACATGTAGCTATATGGACGGACAGACTCGAAGAACTAAGAGATTATTATATTAAATATTTTGACGGTGAGCCCAATACCAAATACACCAATACAACGAAAGGCTTTCATAGTTATTTCCTTTCTTTTAACTCAGGAGCAAGGCTGGAATTAATGACAATGCCCGGTATTTCCCCTAATTTAAATGACACTATAAAAACCCAGTACAAAGGAATTATTCACCTTGCCTTTGGTGTTAACAGCCTGGAAGAAGTAGAGGAAAAAGCAAGGCAGTTAAAGAAAAATGGTTGCCCTATTTTGAGCGGCCCAAGACGAACAGGAGACGGTTATTATGAATTCGAGACACTCGACCCGGATAATAACCGTCTTGAAGTAACGTATAAATTTCCTGTTTAAAAATTCCCGCCATCACAACCAATTGGTGAACCGGGTGGCATTACTACATGTATTGTTGGCTTCGCTTTTTCCGGTGCTTTCATTCTTTCCAATGCTAGTAGCAGGTGACCGGCATAGTTGGGATCTGTGGCCATTTTCTTTTTCATTTCAATAAACGTTTTCAAATCAGCTAATCGTTTTTGCAATACAGACTTAACAATAAATGAATTATCATCATTTACACTTGCCGAAAGAAGATAAGTCAGCAACACCTGTTCTGTCTGTAACTGTATCAACCCTTCCATTCCTTTTCTTCTCGGTGCTTTCCAGGTAGCAGTGATTAACTTATCAATCATTTCATCCAGTCCAAGACCATCATACTGCACCTGGTATTGTACTAACCTGTTTATCCGTTCACTATTAAATAAAAAGGATAAAGGCATATCGGCGGCAGTTTCTGCAGGGCTTAGTGCATCGAAGGCAAGACCGGTACGTTTTTTAAACAACTCTTTTGTATACTCATACCCGGATGGGCGGGGTGGAATTAATTTGATAATTCTTTCCGGTAGTACCAATACCGATGGGTCGATCGTTCCAATCAACGCATCCAGTGCTTTCATTTGCTCTTCTTTTGAAATAGACTGCGTCACGATTTGTCCATCTCCCCGTAATGCATATTTATAATTCATCCCTCCCACTATTTTCGTTACAGCCTCTGTTTGATAACGATGATACAGGTAAACCGGCACTAAAACATCTTCTAAAAAAGCCATCGGCATTCCGGGGCGGATATCTTTTTCGTCAAACTGCTTCAATGCTTTTTCACGGACTTTCATAGCAATTTTCAGTTCAGCAACCGGGTTTGACCCGTTATCCCATAAATGAGCTGTCGGGTGCAGGCCACCTGCCGGCCGCGCATCGCGGTCGCTGATAAATTGTAAGCCTTTCTGATAAGCTTCTGTCATTATTTTGTTCAGTGCTGCTTTTTCATCCGTTCCCTGTGGGAAATCCTGGTACCCCCAGGCAATACTTACTTTGTCCCACTCCCCTATTTCATTTGTGTATGCATCGCTGATATCAATATTACCATTTGCGTCCAGGCTTACAGACGGAGGCGGATAATCCATTACACTGGAACGATTAACAACGCTTGCCGAATAATTATGCATAAGGCCCAGGGTATGCCCTACTTCATGTGCTGAAAGTTGTTTTAATCTTTGGAGCGCCATTTTCAGCATCTTATTATCTGTCGGCAATCCATTTTCAAATGGCGCCAGTAAACCGGTCGCAATAAGATAATCCTGTCGCACCCTGAGCGATCCTAAGGTTACATTGCCTTTAATGATTTCACCGGTGCGCGGGTCAACAACTGCGCCTCCGTATGACCATCCCCTTGTTGAACGGTGCACCCAGTTGATCATGTTATAACGGATATCCATAGGGTCAGCACTATCCGGCAATATCTTTACCTGGAAAGCATTGATATAACCAGCCGCTTCAAATGCCTGGTTCCACCATTGCGCTCCTTCTAATAATGCACTGCGTATCGGTTCGGGTGTACCATTGTCAAGGTAATATACGATCGGTTTTACCGCTTCGCTTCTTGCGGCTGATGGATCTTTCTTTTGTAAGCGATGCCGCATTACGACATATTTATCAATAGGCTCGTATACCGGTGTGCTATAGTCGAAATAAGAGATATCAATAAAGCTGCTTCTTGGGTCAAAAACCCTGGGTTTATAATTATTATCAGGCAGTTGTACAAACGAATGATGCATTCGTAACGTAATAGCTTCTGGAGATGGTGTAACCGATTGAACATAATTTCCGATTTCGCCATCAGTATTAACCAGGGTCACCGTAGTTTCCAGTTCGGTATTGGATGGAAAATTCCTTGTATTGGGTAAATACATTGCCGACCTGGATTTATCCAAACTATAATTACCCTGGCGCATACTACGGATACGGTTACCTGCTTTTACAGCATCCCTCATTAGGAAATCAGTTGCATCTACCAGGTAATGCCCGCTCATTTCTGCCTCCACGGTAAACCCCCAAATTGTAGATTGAGCAAAAGATTGTTCAACCGCCCGTTTTTCGGCTTTATCATTTGTAACTGCACGATACGCATAGTTCGGCTGAATCATTAGTATTTTTCTGCCTGTTTTGATAAATTTTACAATCCTTGTATCATCCATTATCCCCCTGTCTAATCCAATATCATTTGATCCCAGGCCCGCCGGCAATGATGTCTGATATAAAATCTCTGTGTCCAGCTTATCAATGTCCAGCCAGACTTTGCCGGCATTTTCATCCCAGTAAAAATTGATGTATCCTTCATATTTTTTCAGGCCTTTCGTTTTCTCATCTACAGAAGGAAGGTTTTGGGCAGCAGAAATAATCCCGGCAAAAAGTGGGATGCAAAAGAAGATGCGACGCATAAATAAGAATAATTTTCGTGAAAATAATTTTTTTACACCAATTAGATAGTTCTCTTTACCCGTACAACTGCGCATTTTATGATTCATCTCCATCTGCTTCCTCTTCGTCTTCTTCTGCAGCAATCACAGGGTTTTGCTCCCTTAATTTTTTCTTCTGTGCAGGTGTCGGCGGCTGATGCCATTCCCCGTAATAAGGAATAAATGCAGGGCATTTCAATAATTGCTCTAAGTCTTTCTTATAGTCAAAATAATCTGCCAATGCCTGGTAAGCAATCTTATTTTCTTTTTTTAAAACGATTAAAGCAGCATTGGCTCCCGCTTTCGCGGCAATAGGTACACCACCCCCTAGTTCCGCCCAGTGACCTCCGACCAAAAGATTTTTCACCGGTGTATGATAGGTAGCCACTTTATTAACCATATTCAGCCGGTTGGGTTTCGTCGCCATCATTGAGCCCCCGGTATTTCCTGTATAACGCCAATGAGTAACCGGTGTAGCAACATCATAAAATAAAATATGCTTTTGTAATCCCGGGGCCACTTTCTTTTCTACCCTTTCTATTAACCTTTTTGCTATTTCTACTTTTAATTCTTTATATGCTGTTCCTCTTACCAGATTGCCATTTTTATCTTTTTCGGTACGCCATTGCTTTTCAAATTCCATGTACGCAGGCATAAATAAAATCAAAGTGCCTTGTCCCTCAGGGGCCAGCGAAGGGTCGCGGAAGCTTGGGGCAAGTATACTTATTTCTGTACGATCAGGGTTCCCTCCAATATGTTCACTCCTCGGCACTTCTGCACTGGATACATGGATCAACTCTTCATTAAAACCCAATTCTTCAACCGGGCAATCCAACGCAATACTGATAGTTACTGAAGAGCTATACAATTCTGCAGCCTGTAAGTTGGTCTTTAATCTATCCGGAACAGACGATGCGGGTAACATCTTTTCATACAAAGCAGGGGCGTCACAGGCAGCAATCACATATTTGCTTTCAATTTTATATTCTTTATCCCTTCTCCTGCATATAACACCACAAGCCGTATTTTCTTTTATCAACACCTGTGTTACTTCATACCGGTAATGAGTTTCCTGCCCGTAGTATTGAATAATGTGTTCAAGCCATTCTGCTATCACCTGCCCACCTCCATGCGGGGGGCTTTGGTAATCGTTACTATATGCCCAGCCAATAGGAACAATACATGAAAGTAATTCGGAGTCAGCACTAAAGATTTTTTTCAATTTTTCATTCTTGAAATATTTTGATAACCCCTTTTTTATTCCTTTATCACCAGTATACCGCAGATGGGGGATGAAATACATCCCAAACCTAATGAGCTTTCTTTTGTTCCGAATCTTTTCCCAAAAACTCATTGTTTCTTCAGAACGAAATACATGGCCGAAATTCTCAAATGCCTCGCCTATTTTTCTAGCTGCTTTAAAAAAACGCTCTATGCCTGCCGCATCTTCAGGAAATTCGTTTTGCCATTGCTCTTTTAATTCATCGGGGTTATTGGTTAGCAGGTATTCGTAATCATCTCCCTTGTACCGGCGAATCCTTTTTTGAGGCACTGCCTTCGGATAATCATTGCCCAATACATCAAATATATTAAACACCAGTCCGTTTTTCCGGTATTGGTTTAACCAGTGAATAGCGGTATCGAACCGAAAATCTTTTCTACGGAAACCGGCAAGATAACCGCCCGGGTGTGGCTCCTTTTCCAATACACAAACAGAAAGGCCAGCCTTACTTAGTAGAGCTGCAGCGGTAAGCCCTCCTATTCCGGAGCCGATAACAACAACATCATAAGCCGGTTTTAGTTCTTTAGGCTGCATGCAGTAGATTTATAGCTTCAGCATATATAATTTTCATTAATAAAGAAAACAATCCAGAATAATTTCACCGAACTTAATGCATCCACGACGAATAAAAAAATCGATTGAAACATTGTGTCTTTTATAATACGATAACCATTAAACTGACGTATCAGTCAGGTCAAACCGCTCCACTCATCCCGGCCGGGTTTCATTGATCAAAAACACATCCATACATTAAATATTAACAGTAGCTTCCCTCAAATTATCTATTTATGAAAAAATTGTTTCTGCCGGCATTCCTTTTAATTTTTGCATTTGCTAATGCCCAATTGACTTCATTACCAAGCGGCGGTAATAAAAAAGCAACTGTAACCGAACGGATTGGTATTACTGATGTGACGATTTCTTACAGCCGCCCCCATGTTAATGGAAGGGAAGGGAAAATCTGGGGACAACTTGTCCATACTGGCTTTATAGACCAGGGTTTTGGAACTGCAAAAGCCGCCCCCTGGCGGGCAGGGGCTAATGAAAATACAACCATTGAATTTTCAGGCCCTGTAAAAATTGAAGGACAAAATTTACCAGCCGGTAAATATGGTTTTTTCATTGCCTATGATCCTGCCGAACCCACCATCATTTTTTCGAAAAACCACGATTCATGGGGAAGCTATTATTATGATGCCAAAGAGGATGCACTACGCGTAAAAATAAAACCTGTTGCCCTGGATAAAAGTGTAGAATGGCTGAAATATGAATTTATGGATCAGACAGAAAATACAGCGACAATAGCATTGGAATGGGAAAAATTATCATTTCCTTTTAAAGTTGAAGTGGATTATATCAATAGCCAGATAGAATCTTTCCGAAAGGAATTAAGAACCGATAAAGGTTTTTTCTGGAATACATGGGACCAGGCCGCCAACTGGTGTGTACAACGTAACGTAAACCTCGAAGAAGCTTTGCTTTGGTCAGACTCTGCAACGAGTATTAACTTCGGTGGCGATAAAAGTTTCCAGGCTTTCAGTACAAAGGCACAGGTACTTGAAAAGCTTGGCCGTAGTACAGAAGCTGCAGAAATAATGAAAAAATCATTCGCCTTCGCCAGCGTAAATGAGATACATCAATATGGCCGTCAACTGCTGGCACAAAAGAAAAACAAAGAAGCACTGGATGTATTCAAAAACAATTTTGCAAAAAATCCCAACCAGTTTACAACATTAATGGGATTGACAAGAGGTTATTCCGCCAACGGGGACTATAAAAATGCTTTGAAATATGCCACACAGGCATTACCGTTAGCACCGGATGACCTGAACAAAAAAAACCTGCAGGGGATGATCGATAAACTCAAAGCAGGAAAAGATGCTAATCAATAATTGATAATGGACAGTAACTCCATTAAAAAGCCTCTCTGTAATTGAGAGGCTTTTTAATAGCTAACCATAATTTCAGAATGAAGAATAATTATGAATTGTTATACAGCTTTATGAGAGGTTCCCTTAACACTGCTGCTTCATCTGTACAATAGAAATAAATTATATTGGCAATGTCTTCAGCCTTCACCCATTTTGAAGGATCCGCATCCGGCATACTTTTCCGGTTTTGGGCTGTATCAATAGTACTGGGCACAACCACACTGGTTACAATATTTTTTCCTTTCGCTTCTTCGTTCATTAACTCTGCTAAACGAAAGATCAATGACTTTGAAAGACCATAAGCAATCATTCCTTTTCCATTCTTTGCATCCAATCCCGGGCGGGACCCAATAATAAATATGCGGCCACTATTTTGCTTCATCATCTGACCAAAAACAGGACGGGCCGTATTATAGGCTGTTTCAAAGTTTAGTTTATACTGCTTCATTATATCCGCTGTCTTTGTTTCAGCAAGGCTCCCCATAGCAAACCCTCCTACCGTTAATATTGCCGCATCAATAGTACCATTTTTCCTGATAACGGACCCGACAAATTCTGCTGTATTTTCTTCATCCATAAGGTTCACAACCGCAGTTTCAAAATACGGGCTATCTATTTCGATTTTCACCGGGTCATTCGGAACAATTGTACCTGTAACTTTATATCCTTCTTTTAAAAACTTCTTTACTACCGCCTGGCCCATATTACCCGATGCCCCTGTTACAATTGCTGTTTTCATTATTTATTATTTGCCGGGCTAAGTTAATTCTATTCAGGCTCTGTTGCGTCGCGCACTTGTACTTTTTGTATTTCAAGCAACGTTGTATGGCAAAACATCCTGTTGTTTATAAGAAGAAACGCTTCATTCGCAAAATCAACCACTCAGTAAATGATATACGCCACCTGCTTTCTTCCTTTCATTTTAAAGAAGAATAAATATCATCTTTATCTTATCAAAAAGCAAAAGCCATTGAACCTTTACCTGGTAAGTTAGTACAGGGATCTATCTATAACTCATGTGATTCAGAAAATAAGGACAAGACTGACGATCTCTACACTGAGCTGTTTCCCGTAAGGAACAGCTTTTATATTTATTGCATTCAAAAATCCGGACGATCCGTTTGATAAATTAAATAGCACCTGTCTTCCTCAGGAAGATAAAAAAGAGAAAAAGAATAAAAAAACCTGCCAGTGCAAAAAGCAGAAGATGGTTTTCTTTCTTTTGCGGTATTTCCTGAATCGTCAGTAATTGATTTACGGGTACTGCCGTCAGTGATTGCTGATTTCCTCCTGTCCAGTACACAGTAATTTTATCAATCTTTTTAGCATCTGCCAGGCCAAAATGAGCAATGACAGAGTTTTGCGATAAATGACTGGATCCACCTCCGTCTATTTCCCGTATCATCTTTTTCCCATTCACTTCAATCTCTATTTTTGAGCCTATGCCATGTGTTTCTGCCTGCACTCCTTTCAATGCAATTTTTATCCAGTTCCCCTTTGCAGAATCATTCCTGTATAATGTTGTAACCGAAGGAACAGGATACTCCGCTACAGCTTCCTGGTTTACTACAAGCAGGTCAAGATCGCCATCATTATCATAATCAAAGACGACAGAACCGCGGCCTATTCCATAACCAGATAAACCATAGATAGATGCCAGCTCCTCAAACTTTGAGCCTTTATTTTCGAAATAGAAATCCGGCAAGGGCCGGCAATTTGGATTAAGATCTCCGTTTGCAACAAACAAGTCTACATCTCCATCCTGATCAAAGTCGGCGAAATTAGCTCCCCAACTGATAGAATTAAACCCTGTGCCCAATTCATTGGATCTATTTAAAAAAGGTTTACCAGCTCCCTGGTTAACCATAAAAGCGTTAAAACGGATATTGGTGATATAATAATCCATCCAGCCATCATTATTATAATCTCCTACTGCCGTTCCCATTGAATTGATGCGCAAGTCCATTGCTTTCTCTTTGGCAACATCTAAAAACATTTTTTTCGGGTAAAGGTTTTCCAGCAACATATCAGCTGTACGTTTATAACCAAAATCATGATTAACAAATAAATCCTGGTCTCCATCGTTATCAAAGTCCGTAAAAACACCGCCAAACCCAAATCCTTTATAGTCCAGCCCATAGTCTGTATATACATCCCGGAATCGTTTGCCCCCTTCATTTAACAATAAATATCCTTTGGCAATTTGATTAGAGGCCACAACCGTTTCGTCATTAATAACGCTCAGCTTACCGGTGTAGTCATTAAAGTAATTACCCACATACAAATCCGGCCATCCATCGGCGTTAAAATCTCCAAAACTTCCGCCGGTACTGAACGAATACATTTCATCCAGGCCATATTCTTTTGTTACATCACGAAATGTTCCGTTCCCATTATTCAGAAATAAAAGATTGATGGCGCGGGGGATAGCTTCTTTTCTATCTCTCCTTGTAATGGTCGTTATAAAAAGATCGACAAAGCCATCGCGGTTTATATCGGCAGCACACACTCCTTGTGTAACAAAATTTTTTGTACCCGTTATTCCGGATTGTTCATAAACGTTAGTAAAAGTGCTATCGCCATTGTTCCTGTACAATACATCATCGTTCATTCCGCCTGTAATGTATACATCTTCTTTTCCATCGTTATTATAGTCAAACACACAGGCGCCCCCGCCAAACATGCCTTCATAAACTTTAAATACATGATGGATCCCTGCCTTTGCTGTAATATCTGTAAAACGTTTCTGGCAAAGAATGTTAAGGCTAAAAAAAAGTAAGCAGGGAAGTAAGGTAAGTTTCGGTAACATATCGTTAGTAAATAATAATCAGGTCTTTTTCCATCGTAGCCGGTTTATATTATTTCCAATTTCTTTTCCTTTTTCCAGGCCTCTCTCATTATCCTGTGGTGTATGAATACCACCATACAATCTTGACATAGCAGTTTCTTCAGCGGTTTGCCAGAAGGAACTAAAATGCCTGGCTTTAAAATCTGCTTTTCGTATTTCATCTCTTGGCCGGCCAACATGAGAGCTGTCAATAAAAGAAAAATTATCCCCGTATAAATCGGTCATAACTGTTGCAGCAGCGGCAGCCTGTATAGCATGACCGGAAGGGAATGCAGGAAAAGGAGGATCAGGCCAGAAAGACTCCCAATGCTGATCGATATGCTGCGGAATATAAGTATTGGCCCGTTCAGTAAAAAACTGATACTTCCATTTCCAGCAATTGCGAAAAGCATCTGCAACGGCCATGCCTATGCGGGCATAGGTTTCTGCACATTTAATTAATGATGGTTTTGTTTTCCGTATAGCAATCGTTCCGATAAAATAAGAGTGCCCGGGTGGCGTGAAGGTCACATCCGGATCATCACTCCACCAGATAGCGGTTTCTTTTTGTTCCTGTGTAAGCTCCTTATTTGTTTCGTATACCTTAATAAACTGTTGGTAATATGGAGAACTTTGTAATGTATCAAAATGTATGAATACGGGTGCGGTAACTGCAGAATCAATAGCCAGGAAAGCCCGGTTTTTTCCCCAATAGGGATGCAATGGAAAATGACTGAATGATTGTGCATACAAAGGAGGTTGCCAACAACCCGGTTTCTGGTCAAAAACAAGGTTTTTATCAAAATTGTTAAGGTAGCCACGATGGCCTCCATCCGATTTCGACCACTCAAATATCAATTGCGCTATTTTCTTACCATACTCAATAGATCGTTTAATAACCGAGTCATTATTATATGTAGTACTAAAAAGATTTTCAAAGTGTTTTTCCAATGAGTCAATCTTGTTCTTATTGATACCGGATGTCTGCATATAGATACTGCGAAGGATTTCAGCTTCCGCTGCATTTAACGACAATTTCCAGTTATAGTTTAACCCGGGTTCCGGTATTGGAAGTGGGCCCAAACCGTTTAACTGGGAAGCCACAGACTCATATTCCGGGTAGCCATTAACAACCGATTCATACATCGTTAAACCGATATAGCCAAAACAGCGGGATGCGAAAGTGGGGGAATTTGCCGGCGTATTCTTTGTTATATAATTCGCCATATCAGCCCATGCAGTAGCCAGCTCATAATCTTCAGGCAATCTTTCTTTCTCAGGATTGCAAGACATGGCAAGCCAGCAAAGTGGCAGGTATAATAGGAATAGTTTCATGCGATTCTATATCGAATCAATTCTTGTTTCCAGACAGAATATAGCTAACAAGGCTTTTACCATTAATGCCAAAGTAAAACCTGTTATTGATCCACACACAGCTTCTTATATCTCCTTCCAGCTTAAAGCCCGAAATATCCTGGTTGACATAGTGAAAATTACCCTTTCCATCACCGGCCAGCAAAACTCCATAATTAGCATCAAATTTACCTAATCTTATCTTGGTATGGCTATTGTTGCCGCAGAGTAATATATCCATTTTCCCGTCCCGGTTGAAGTCTATCGTGTTAATAGTGTTTACCGGCGAATATTGTACTTCCTGTGGTAGTTGGGCCACTATATACTTTCCTGTGGGGCTGCTCAGGAAGCAGGTAGTAGCCATATGGTCTGCCATAAGATGGCCAGCATCTTTTAGTTCGTTATTCTGAAAAAGATCTTCAAGGGTAATATCCGCATAGCTTTTAAAATTTGAAAATCTTTTTTTGAATAGCGGCATCTGGCTTACCAGTTCATCGCGGGTAATATATGGATACCGCTTACCTTGTATATAGAAACTAAATACGGGATCGATAGAACCATTTTTGTCGAAGTCGCTATAATAAAGCTCAAGGGGTTCTTTTTCCGACGCTTTGAATTGTGTATTCAATCCCATATTGCCAATAATGAGATCAGGTTTATTATCTGAATTAAAATCGCCAACCGTAATTGTATTCCACCAGCCTGAATAGTTTTTATCGAAAAACTGTGAAGTGCTATTGATTAATTTTCCGTTTTCGTTTTTGAATACAGTTACAGGCATCCACTCTCCTGCAACAACCAGCTCATTCTTCTTATCCGCATCAAGGTCAACCCATACGGCATCTGTTACCATTCCGATTTTAGAAATCAATGAACATACCGCCGGAGTTTCATCTTTAAAATTTCCTTTGCCGTCATTAATCAAAACATAACTATTGGGCGACTCCGGGTAGCGGCCTGGCACTACCCTACCGCCAATAAACAGGTCCGGGGCGCCATCACCGTTTATGTCCTGTACCCTTACACAGGATTTGCTGCCATAAACGGGCAGAACATCTTCTTTTTTGTTAAACCCACCATGACCATCGTTTATATACAGGCGGTCAACCAAAGAAGTATCTGCTGTATTAAAGTCATGATAACCGCCACTGGCTATATAAATATCCGGTTTACCATCTCCGTTAGCATCAAATACAGCAATATCAGCCGCTTCATATGATTTATCCTTTTCAAAAGCGTCTGTATTTTTTTTAATAAACAACCCATTCTTCTGCTGAACAAACAAACTTGTTGCCTGGCCAACCGTACCTCCAATTAATATATCATCAAGCCCATCCCCGTTGATATCGGCTTTTTTCATACAGGGGCTGTTATAAGAAAATTCGCTGATCAACAAAGGTTGCCGGTTAAAGTCATTAATTTCTGTTGCCGGGTTAGTATATTTTATGGAAGAAGCTGTTTCCGAAAACAGTGGTTTACTCTTTTGAATAATAGCCGGTGCATTACCTGCCTCTTTTTCTGAAAGATGGATTACCTGGTCCGCTTTAATATTTTCAAGCTTTTGGGTTTTTCCGCTATTCCATGTAATTAATAAAGAATCGACCTTATCATCCTTCCCCAGGCCAAAATGAAGAACTGAAGAAACAGAAGAAAGATAACCTCTTGCCGGATTTTGCTCCAGTACCTGTAAATGATCTTTATTGAAAATTTTTATTCTTGCCCCGATCCCTTCGGTATTCCCGGTATTACCAGAGAGAGATACCTGCAGAAAATGATTCGCACTGTCTTTTTGTGATTCATTACGGTAAATAAAGGCAGGCAGGTTAATATTATTGACAACTAAATCAAGGTCGCCATCATTATCGAGATCAGCGTACACCGCACCATTGCTGTTTGATACCTGTGTGATACCCCAATCTTTGTTCCGGTCTGTAAATGTCCTGTCTTTATTATTTTTAAAAATATAATTAATTACATTAGACGACGGCATTTCCTTTATTATTTCCATTACATCTTCACGCTGCAATCTTCCTTTCCGCTCCACATATTCATTCATATAATTGATAAAATCCAGGTTTGTGTAATCCCGGAAATAGCCGTTCGTAACAAACAAATCTTTCCAGCCATCGTTATCATAGTCCGCAAATAAAGCCGACCAGCTCCAGTCTGTATTGGATATGCCTGCGAGCTGTGCTACCTCACTAAAGGTTTCATTACCATTATTCAACTGCAGCATATTGCGCATATACTGATAATAAAATCCGAGGTGTACGTTCAGATCAAACTTCGCATAATTATCCGGCATCAACAATAACTTTTGCCGGTGATTATCTTCCGGCAGCATATCCAGTGTGTAGATATCCGTTAGTCCATCATTGTCAATATCACTTACATCATTGCCCATCGAAAACTGGCTGGTGTGGCCGATATAGTCCGATAACCTATTGGAAAAACCTCCTTTCTTATCATTAATATACAGGTAATCGGGTACCGCATAGTCATTGGATACATAAAAATCAGGCCATCCATCATTGTTGAAATCAGAAATTCCCAGGCCCAATCCATAGCTCAGTTCCGAACCGTTGATGCCGGCCGCAATGGTAATGTCTTCAAATCTTCCATTGGTTTGCTTAAATAATCGTAGCCCTTTTTCAGGATTATCTTTCCTAAACAGTTCGGCTGTGCTTGCCTCATTCAATATCGGCAGGTTTTTCGGGTTATGGTTGAGCAACAGCATATCGAGATCACCGTCCTTATCATAATCAAAAAAATATGATTGATTGCTAAAGCCAGTACTCGCCAGTCCATATTCCTGTGCCTTTTCTTCAAACAGGGGAATTCCTTCTTTATTATTTCCTTTATTGATAAAAAGCTGGTTCATTCTTTTTTCAGGTGGCATTGCGCCGGAATAACATAAATAGATATCAGGCTTACCGTCGCCGTTTATATCCACCACATTCACACCTGTTTTCCAGGGCCCTGACCGGCCTGCCGCACCAGATGCAACGGTGATATCCTGAAATTGCATTTTTCCTTTATTCAGGTAAAGCTTATTGTCACTCATATTCGAAGTGAAATAAAGATCAGTAAGGCCATCTCCATTAAAATCTCCGGCCGCTACCCCTCCGCCATTGTAGAAGTATTCATACACCAGGATATTGGTGTTGAGCCCTTCTGTCAGTGTATTTTGAAAAGCAACCCCGGTTTGTCCAGGAGTTAACAGGGTAAATAAATGATTGCCGGAATCTTTTTTATCAGCACCGGGGTTTTCCCCACAACTGCCCAATAAAAAAATACTTAACACCAAAAGGCCAGTGAATAGTTTCATTGAATTTAATTGCAAACCATACATGAAAAAAAATCTACCTCAAGATAGAGATAGATTTTTTTTCAGCATTTAATTTATTCTGCTTATTGATTATAATCCGGGTTATTATGACCGGCAAGTTTCGGGTTCTTCGTCAGTTCGGAACTGGCTATCGGCCTGTAATACATTTTATCTTTCCATACACGGGTTTCATTCTCCGTATTATCAACCACGGTATATTTATAGTCGTAAACTGTTTTATCGTAGCGGTAGGGAACCAACGCGGTTTTACCAGGTTTCAGTTTAGCTTCTACTTTAATTGTTTTGATACCACGGCCTACTGTTTGCGCGGGGATCATCCACCGGCGGGCATCGTGATAGCGGTGTTCCTCATAGGCTAATTCTACTCTTCTTTCATTGCGATAACGATCGATAAGAGCCTGGCCCGCATCTGTAACAGCAGGCATACCCGCACGGAATCTGATTCTGTTCAACCAGGTTGTTGCTTCCCCTTCCTGGCCTAACGCAAGGCAGGCTTCAATATAATTCAATACCATTTCTGTATACCTTATAAAAGGCCAGGGTATCACCTGAGCGTTAGACTGATTATCCGGTAAAGCCGGATTTGGATCTATAAATTTGCGGGTATAATAGTGTGTACGGCTACCATTCCAGTTTTCAACCGGAGATTCGCGGGTGTCAATACCATTAATAGTTCCGCCGGCGCCATCATCATAATAACCGGTTTGAATCTGGTTAACTGGGTCTTTATCTTTTACATCGGCAGGTCTTGGTTTCCACTCTGCGCCATCATACATAACTGTGGAATAAAAACGCGGGTCACGATTAGTATAAGGATCAGCTGCTTCAACAGGATTTGACCAGTCGAATTTACTTCCATCCATCATTTCGTAATCATCTACCAATAATTGTATTGGGGTATTTCCGGCCCAGTTATGATAACCATTAGGGCCATTATTAATACCGTAGTGAGTGCCTCCCAGAGGCCAGTTATCTTCAGGTGTATAAAGAGCAGACTCAGTACGTTGAAAAATAAGTTCTGTAGCTGCTGCTGCATCACCAACGGCACTTTTACCACCCATAGCAATAGATAAATAATTCATTTTACCATCAGCTGGGGAAACCGGAGCTGTAAGATCTAATTTATATCCCTGGGCTGCATCCATAACGGCTTTTGCTGCATCTTTCGCAGCCTGCCATCTTGCATTCCGGTCGCCGGAAGGATAGGCTAATAAATCGATATCAGCATAGCCATTAAGCAATGCTGAATTTGCTTTTGCAGTAGGGCCATCATGCAGGTCGCTGGCTGCATATAAGAGAACCCTTGCTTTTAGTGCCATAGCAGCAAGTTTGGAAGCACGTCCGGCAACGGTCGTTTTACCATCTAACAATTGAATTGCTTTATCCAAATCTGCATTGATAAAATCTATAGTTTGCGCAAAAGTGCTACGTTCAATACTCAGATCGTCAGATAAACCGTACGGTTTGTCAACAAGAGGTACTCCTCCATAATATCTCATAAGCTGATGATAAAAATATCCTCTCAAGAAATAAGCTTCACCAAGCAATTTATCTTTTAATACCGCGTCTTCAAATGTAGCATTTGGCAACTCCTGGATAGCAATATTTGCTGCACGAATAGCACTATACATACTACCCCACGAATATGTTGAGCTTGTCCATGCAATATTACCTGCAGTTTCTGTTCCCTCTGTAAATGTGTTGATTCCCCTGCCTGCATGTGTAAACATAGCCTCGTCTGTATAAGCAGCCAAAGCCTGCTCTTCAAAGCCACCATAACCTAAGTTTGAATATACGCCGACAATATAGGCGTCGGACAGCGCCCCATCCGTCCATGTTACGGCACTTGAAACCTGGCCTTTGGGATCAGTATTTAAAAAATTCTTTTTACAAGAAATTATTAAAACCGATAACAAAACAAAGAAACCAAGTATGAATATTATTTTTTTCATATCATTAAATTTAGAAAGTTAAACTCAGACCCCCATTAATTACTCTTGCCTGTGGATAATATACGCCACTTTCAGCTGTTGCTTCAGGATCGTATACTTTCATTTTATCAAAAGTTACCAGGTTCAATCCGTTGATGTATACCCTAAGTCCACTGATCTTTACTTTGCTGAGAATACTGGCCGGAAGACTATAGCCCAACTCCACGTTCTTCAACCGCAGGTAATTCTTGCTGAAAAGAAAGTAAGTATTGTTTCCGTAACCTTGCCCTGTATAGTAAGTATCTCCACGGCTTGCCAGTCTTGGATCCGTACTGCTGGGATGGTCAATTGTCCAGCGATGATCATAAGAGTACTGAAGATAGTTACCAATATCACCAGATTCTGTCTGAATTCTTATTGCGGCACCGCTTGCCCCCTGGAAAAGAATATTCAGGTCAAACCCCTTGTAACGTACTTCACCAGTAATACCATAATTAAATACAGGCGTATTACTTTTATTTAAACGTACCTGGTCAAGATTATTGATTTTCCCATCTCCATTCACATCCTCAAATTTCATATCGCCTGGAAGCAATTTTGACGTTACGGCA
>JAFDYH010000194.1:9775-15783 GCA_018267535.1 Bacteroidota bacterium | reverse complement strand
TTGCACCGGCTGCTTTTGCTTTGGTGATAACCATTTCTATCATTTGTTTCGCTGCAGGATTTTGTTCGCTGAATAAATCACTGACAATCGCGGAATCCCGGTCGATACCAAGTGTAAGTTGAGTAAGATCATTCGAGCCGATCGAAAACCCATCAAATATCTTTGCAAATTCTTCTGCCAATAAAACATTGGAAGGTATTTCTGCCATTACATAAATTTCCAGCGTATCGTCTTCATTCCTGTCGAGCCCGTTTAACTTCATTTCTTCAATCACTTTTTCTCCTTCTTCAAGGGTTCTGCAAAAAGGAATCATTACTTTAACATTGGAAAGCCCCATTTCATTTCTTACCTGCTTAATGGCTTCGCATTCCAGTTGAAATCCTTCCCGGTACAATGGATTATAGTATCTGGAAGCGCCCCTGAAACCCAGCATGGGGTTTTCTTCTTTTGGCTCAAACTGGCTACCGCCTATAAGATTTGCGTATTCGTTTGTTTTGAAATCGCTCATTCTTACAATTACGTCCTTTGGATAAAAAGCGGCTGCAATTGTTGCAATACCCTGGGCCAGTTTATCTGAGAAATACTTTTTCTTATCTGGATAATGGTGCGTTAATAATTCAATTTTTTCTTTTATAGCCGGGTCTTTTATTTCATCAAATTTTACAAGGGCCATTGGGTGCACCTGTATAAAATGAGTGATGATAAATTCAATCCGCATCAGGCCCACACCATCATTGGGATAGAATGAAAGTTTAAATGCCTGCTCGGGATCCGCCGCAATCAACATTACCTCTGTTGATTCCGGCTTCTTAACCTGTGATAAATCAAGATCAGTCTCTTTTACTTTTAGTTTCCCCCGGTAAACATGTCCTGTTTTTCCTTCACTGCAGCAAACCGTTATCATTTCGCCATCGGCTATTGTATCAGTTGCATTACCACAGCCGACAATTGCCGGAACCCCTAACTCCCGTGCAACAATAGATGCATGACTGGTTCTTCCGCCCTTGTTGGTAACTATGGCTGCCGCGTTTTTTAACACCGGGTCCCAATCGGGGCTTGTGATATCTGTAACTACAATTTCACCTTTGTATAATTCTGAAGCCTCTTTCGGGCTTTGCAATAGCTTTGCTCTTCCTGAAGCTATTTTGGAACCAATAGCATTTCCTTCTGCCAATGTTATTCCTCTCTCCAGCAGCCGGAACTCTTTAATAACAAGAGGATTCTTTTGTGAATGTACCGTTTCTGGTCTTGCCTGTACAATGAATAGTTCATTGTTGATTCCATCTTTGGCCCATTCAATATCCATTGGTTTCTGGTAATGTTCTTCAATCAGCAGGCACCATTGAGCCAGTGTAATTATTTCTTCATCATTCAGTACAAATTGTTCCTGCTTTTCTTTAGGGGTATCAGTATTAATAGTCGTTGAATTGTTTTCTTCCGTCGAAGAATAGACCATTGTTTTTAATTTATCTCCCAGTTTCTTTTGAATAATTGCCTGGTAGTTTTGTTTCAGGGTAGGTTTGAATATGTAAAACTCATCCGGTGTAACAGCGCCTTGTACTATGTTTTCGCCTAAGCCCCACACGCCACTTAATATAATAATATCCCGGAAACCAGACTCGGGCTCCAATGTAAAACCGACTCCGGATGAAGAGAGGTCGCTTCTTACCATTCTTTGAATTCCTGCCGATAAGGACACTTTTTCGTGTGGGAAACCATTGTCTTCCCGGTATTTGATTGCCCGGTCCGTATATAACGAAACATAGCATTTATGAACTGCCTCTATTAACTCTTTTTCTCCCTTAATATTAAGATAAGATTCATGCTGACCGGCAAAACTGGCTTGTGGTAAATCTTCTGCAGTTGCACTGCTGCGTACAGCTACTTCTTTATATTCGGTGCCACTAAGATTTTTATATGCTTCAATGATTTCTTTCTGAAGGTGCAGCGGCATTTCTGCATGGAGTAGAAGCTCTCTTGCTTTACTTCCTGTTTCTTTAAGGTTGGTGAAATTTATTTTATCTAACGATTGCATCAATGCATAAAGAGGAGCATGCAGCGAATTATGCGTAAGAAAGTTTTCAAACGCAAAAGAAGTGGTCGCGAAGCCTTCCGGTATTTTTATCCCTTTGGGCATAAGATTATTATACATTTCACCCAGCGATGCATTTTTACCTCCGACACTTGCAACATCTTTCAGCGCGATTTCACTGAATTTTTTGATAAACGGAATCATCGCAGAAAATTTAAAGATTCAGTATAAAAGTATTGTTGACAAGAAGTTCAAACTATGATAGCAGTCATGAACTGTTTTGATGATAGTCAACAATACTATTGCAGCTTTGCAGGTTTATGGGTGGTAATGGCAGCGGCAGATGGGTATTAGTGAATCAGGATGTTTTTTTCAGCCGTTCTGCTTCTTCCATTTCGCCGTCCTCCATTCTGAGCAGGATAATGTTCTTCTCATCTTCGAGATTGATAATCCAGACTAAGCGGCCTGACCCGGTTATTTTTATAGCCCGTGTTATTTCATATTCCCTGTAATTGTTCTTGATCTGATCCAGCAGATCGGGTGGCAGGCTTTTTTCGTAACCGTAACTGATGTGATAAATAAGTGTTCCTTTTTTTGAAAACAAGGCCCTGTTTTCTTCATCATAAATCATGAATTTGACGAGGTAGTCTTTATTTAACCTGAACCATCTCGGGTTTTCGGCATCATTAAAATAGGTACTGAATCCTTTCCAGATGCTGTTGGGGATTTTTCGGAGGGAGGCTGTTATTTTAACGGGCGGCAGCGATTTAATGGTACTGCTATCCTGGCTAAACGCATTGAAGCAAACAACCAGGCCGGTTAAAATAGTACACAGTCTGGTTGCTATAGCCTTTTTCATACTACAATTGTTTTATTATTTTCATTTAACTATCCCGGATTATTCATGTACGGATAAAAGGGGAAGATGAGTATGCAAGGCTACTTTTTTAGCTTCGCTTTTGTGAAATATACCTTCCAGCATTCCATGTTTTTTGGGGATGACAATAAGCATATCCAGCTTGTTCTTCTCTGAAAAATCATTAATTGCAGCTTCAATATTTTCATTGTACAGGAAATGAAACTCCGGTTTCAGGCCGGCAAACATATCCCTTATCCATTCAGATCCTTCTATTTCTTCATTACCGATCATTTTATCTTTACTGGTATTCACGTGCAGAATATGAAGTTTTGCTTTGAAATCAATTACCATTTTTCTTATTTCATCCGCATGTAAGGAATTGGCAACATTGCGAAGATCGCAGGCGAGGCCCATACTTGAAATCTGCCGGAACGTTGCCGCTTTTGGCACTATAATAAGCGGCCAGTTAATATTTTTTAATGCGGACAAGGTATTACTACCGAATAAAACCCGTTCAGTGGCACTGGCATCGCCCGCACCCATTATCACGGCATAGGGGTTTACTTTTTTGCAATATTGGGCAACCTGGTTAACTACATAGCCTTCTTTTACTTCAGTATATATGTTAAGTGTTCCATTCGCCTTACGTAGCAAATCGTCTTTTAGTTCGATAATCGTTTTCTCCGCATCGTCCAATATACCCTGAATGGTAACAGCTGCCACCGGCGCTTCACTTACAGCAACAGGTACCTGGCAAACATATAGCAATGTCAGACTTGCATTAATTGCCCGGGCAAAGTCCAGTGCATAATTGGCTGCGTTTACAGAGGCGGATGAAAAATCGACTGGCACTATAACCGTTCTCATTTTGATTGATTTTAAGTTAATAATATTGTATTAACGCGATATGGTTATATTCTTTTAGTTCTCCATCGTCGACAAATTCTACATCGCCACCATCCTTCAACACTTTTTCAATCAGGTCGTCTACTCCATCTTTAATACAGGAGAATTTATTATAAGGTTCTTCCGGTTTACTGATTATTTCATCATTGCCGCTTTTCCATGCAGTAAACAAGTAATTTTTTTCGACGATCAGTAATTGTCCTTTGTGTCTGGCCACCTGGTTCCACACATTGATTATCCCTGTAGCTAGCTTTCCGTCGTCCGCCGCCTTTTCCATTTCGTGCCTTAAGCCCTCTGCTTTCATTTTTTTCCAGTTGTTTAAGAAGGGTTTTAATGTTTCTGCCAGTTCTTCTTCGGTACTTTCTTCATAACTACCCTCAATATATGCAAGGATGTTTTTGTCGTTTCGTGTCAGTTCTTTGAAGTAGCCTAAAACTTTGGTTGTGCCCATCACAAATACCGGCACAGGGTAGGCTTTCAGAAGATAAGTAAGGCCATGATCAGATTCAAGTAAAAATTTTTTCAGTAATACTTCTTTGTGCTGCGATGGATCTGAAAAATTACCGGTCCTTTCAGGAAGATTATTTTCAAACGCCGCTATATGATCTGGTACGTTCGACTTTACCTTTACCAGTGAACTTGTGTAATGCAGATAAGCTTTGCTTTTTTTACCGCTAAGTACAAGTATCATATACCTTCTCATATCTTTCTTTGCATAAATGAGGTCGCGGATTTCAAAGGATTCGTCAATAATTATTTTTTCTTGTACTTCTATATCGAGATAAAATACTTTTTCAAATACCGGACTTACAAACAGGGCAATGCTTTTTTTATATGTGTTGAAATTGAGGTTTTTGATGATCTCTTTCAGTTTTCGCAATACAAGGCCTGCCAGGTCATCATTGTAATCCTTCATCAGCTCTCTTTCCACTTTATCCAATACAAATTTTAGTTGGCTCTGTAGTTCAGTTTTGGCGCTCATCTTTGGTTCGAAAGGCATAATTACAGAAACGGCAGGATGATAATGTACTGCATTTAATATTTCTTCCACTTCATTTGGTAAAACAGCTTTCATGACAATGTTATTTACCAGGTTTAGAAATGTTGCTGAATATGTATTAGCTCCAGAATGATTCTCATTTCCGGTATCACTGATGCGCTATAAAAATCGATTGTGTAATTGTCCTGATCAGTAAGTCGGCCCGGCTATGTTTGAATAGTTGGGATATAGCGCTTCTTCCATAGGCGCCCATCACAATAAAAATATTTTTCTTTTTCAGGAGGTAACCAAATAACTCTGTTTCCGTATTCCCTTTTAATACCTGGAAGCCGATGGAAGAATAGTGGCCGCTGAGCCATTCTTTGAATTTTTCAATTTCATCGTCAGTGCACAAGCCTTCTTCATCCACCATCACCACCGTTATCTTTTTTTCATCCAGTTGCGGGAACAGATAGGTGAACTGCTTGATGGCGAACATGGAAGATTTTGTTCCATTGAACGTGAAAACAATTTCGTCAATACTATCAAAGCTTTCCGGGGCAATTATAACGGGGCATTCAGCCTCCTTCAGTACATCCCTTACAAATTCAGAAGGGACACCTTCAACTATTTTAGTGAAGGAAGTTTCAGCATCGATAATCAGTACATCCGCATACCGGCTTTCTTCAATAATTTCTTTAGCTGGTTGTCCTTCATCCCGGTGGATAGAATATCGTACTGCCCTTTTTTCGCAGGAATCCCTGAAAAGAGAAATGTTTTTTTCAACTGTTGCTATCTTTGATTTGTATTCTTCGCTGTTCTTATCTACCACCCAATTCATATAACTTACACCATGCATCTGCTCTAAAACAGGTTTTTCGTTGGCGACAAGATTTTCCAGAAAAGATGCTGTAATCATTGAGTTGGTCAGGCGACCCAGGTAACAGGCAAAGTCTACCGCATGCTGATTAAAGGAAGTACCATCGAGGGCCAGCAATATTTTTTCCATGGTAAAATTTTACCAAAAGTATTTTCATGTGATTTGTTTTAAAATGATGCCTGTTAAGCAACAGGTTGATTGTTGTCAGCTATGAGGAAGCTCGGGCAGACTAAAAAGGCCTGGGGCCTGCGGGAGTTGGTGTAACCGGCGCTCTTTTTTTTAAGTACCTGTCTTTTATTAATCGCCTGATAATATCTTTCCAGAATTTGGAATTGATACTTTTCAATATACC
>JAFDYH010000194.1:0-9688 GCA_018267535.1 Bacteroidota bacterium | reverse complement strand
ATACGTTTATAATAATACTCTACAGGATCAGTATACGATGATGCAGGTTCAACATGATTTTCATCCGTTCTGTCAACAATTGCGACTGTCATTACCGCATCTATCCCTTTTTCGCAAAGGCTTCTGTAGGTGTCTTCCTGCCCGAGATCACGGAGGCCCGATACACCATATTCTTCCAGTGAAGAAACAGCCCGGTACCCGATTGCTTCAAGGGCTCCTTTAAATCCATTTTCAACAGCTGACCGCAATAGGGTATCGTTGTTATCTGTTATTGCGGCCACCATTATTTTATTATACCGCCCGGGAAATGCATGGTCGTTTTCCCATATTGTGGTGGTATGGGTAGGGGAGCAGCTTACCAGTATTACGGAGATCAATAATATGCAGGATAAAAGATGTTTCGTTTTCAGGTTGTTTTGATATGATAAGTTACAAAAAAAGTTGGCAGCACCGCTGCTTTTTATGATGACGATGCTTTGGCGGAATGACTTTACTCAGTCTCGGTTTTTTTTAAGAAAACCCGGTTGAGAAATATCATTTTTTGCGCTCATCATAATCATTGCATAACAGACAGCAGCCAAATAGGTTTGCAATAAAAATAAGCATGCAGTTACGCATTACTCCCGCGAAGTTGATAAGTGAAGTGCAGGTTGAGTTTAATACGGTCTTCCCTTTTTTAAAACTGGAATTTTTTCAAAATAAGCCTCTGCAGAAGGATGCACTGCCCCTTGCTAATAAACGAATAGGAGACTACCAGCTAAAAATTGCAGATGGGGAAATTGAAATAACAAAAGAGATGAAGGTAAATGAGCTGGAAAGAAAATTTAAAGATCAGTTTTCACTAAATGTACAGGTTTTTCGCCGCTCAGGCAGGCTTTGGTTACAAACAACAATGACTGACGGATGGACCCTTGAAAAGCAAAACGAGCATGGAAAGGAGCTTACACCTACACCAAAAATACCAGCGGTTAAAGTGGATAAAAATAATGTGCAGTAATGAAATCAGTAAAGCAGGTTGTTTAATTTTTCGGGGTTAATCACTCTTATTTTTCCATCTTTTATTTCGATTAGTTTTTCCGCTTTAAAATCGCTTAAGGTACGGATAAGTGATTCTGTCGCGGTGCCGACATAATGGGCAATATCATCTCTCGAAATCTCTATCGGGTTATTGTTACCTTCAACATTAAACTTCTTATGAATATCCATTAAGGCTTTTGCCACCCTTTTACGCAAAGAGCTATAAGCAAGATTTAAGAGCCGTTCTTCTTTTTCTTTTACATTTTGTGTAATGATTCTAATAAACCTTGCTGCTACATTAATATCGCCATAAATCATTTGCAGAAAATCTTCCCTTGGCACCTGTAATATTTCGGCATCTTCTAATACTACCGCGTTATCGTCATAGTTGGTGTTTTCAATCAGGGCATGATAACCGATAAAATCCCCGTTTGTAAATATGTCGGTAATATATTCTTTTCCATCTTCATGGGTTTTATACGCTTTCACTTTTCCTTTTATCAGATAAAACAATGATTTTGGACGCTTACTTTCCTGGTAAAGCGATTGTTTTTTACTGTACGATTCGATGTTATATTGTTCTGATAAATGTGTAATCAAGCCGGCATCTTTTACATCTTTCAGAAATTCACTGATACCAGTCTGTGATAAGGAATATTTTTTTTCGAGTACCTCAGATTTTTTTAAGCGGATTTCAATCGCATTCAGCAACTCGATATCTTCAAATGGTTTGGTAATATAATCGTCAGCTCCCATTTCCATCCCTTTGCGAAAATCGGACCTTTCGATTTTCGCCGTCAGGAAAATAAAGGGTATGTTTTGCATGTCCGCATTTTTTCGTAATAAATGCAAGACACCGTAACCATCAAGTTCCGGCATCATAATATCACAAACTATCAGGTCCGGTTTTTCTTTCAAGGCCATCTCTACCCCGCGTTTGCCGTTTTCTGCGGTAAATGTCTTGTAACCTGCCAGGTCCAGTATCTCAGCTGTATTTTCCCGGATGTCAGTGTTGTCCTCGATTACCAAAACAGATTTCATGCTCATGCTTTATTGATTTGTTGGAATTGTAACCGTAACTAATGTGCCTTTATTCAGTTCGCTTTGTAAATTCACTTTTCCGGAAAGCAGATCAGCATAGCGCTTTACGATATGCAGCCCCATTCCTGTTCCCTGTATATTGAGTGCGTTCCCGGCACGGAAAAAACTGGAAAATAAATGCTGCTTGTCTTTTTCTCCAATACCAATTCCTTCATCCTGCACTTCTATAATTGCATTATTACCATTTACCACTGAATTAATTTTTATTTTGTCATTTTCATTGGAAAATTTAATAGCGTTGCTGACCAGGTTAATAATAATATTACGGATCAGTTTTTTATCAGATTGTATAATTTCCTTGCCTTGGTATTGCTGTTCAATATACTGGCCTTTTTTCAGGAAGGCTTTCATCTCTTCTGTTATATCCACAATGCATTCATGAAGGTTCATTTCTCCGAGGTGGCTTTCTACTTTTCCTTCATCTAATTTCCCGAGAGAGAGAAAATCCTCAAGTATATCGTTAAGGTGTTTTACTGAGTTTTTTATTTTGTCGATATGCTTGTCTCTTTTGTCCTGCTCATTTTCATGGGTATATTTTGAAAGCAGGGATGCAGAAGACAAAACAGTACTTAAGGGGGTTCGGAACTCATGGGAAGCCATTGACACAAACCGGCTTTTTATTTCATTCAGCTGTTTTTCTTTATCCAGAGCCTGGCTTAATTCTGTTTGCGATTGTTCCAGTCTTTGCAAAGCCTCTTTCAGTATCATGGTCCTTTCTTCTACTTTCATTTCCAGTTCTGCATTCAGTTTTCTTATTTCATTGCTTATTCTTTCCAACTCGGCCTGCTGGCGCTTCATATTACTTTCAATTTCTTTTCTGCCGGTAATATCAACAATAAAGGCAATAACGAAGAGTTCGTCATTTTTGCGGTAATGACTAAGGCTTACTTCAACAGGCAGGTTGCTACCATCTTTTTTTCTTCCGTATAGATCGCGGTTTTGCCCCATTGACCGGTTGGATGGGTGTTTATAAAACCCTGCCCGCAGTTGACAATGATTGGGTTTGAATTTATCCGGGATCAGGATTTCGATAGGCTGGTCAATAATTTCATGGCCGGAATAACCAAACATTTTTTCCGCAGCAGGGTTTACCAGCACAATGTTTCCTTCACCATTGGTAAGTATAATGCCTTCCGTGGCATTCTGGTATAACGAGGTCATGTGTTCCCAATCCTGGAAATGCTGCATGCTTATACTATTGTCTGTGTAATAATTCCGTTCAAATATAAAAATTTATACTCATGCCGTTTCCTGCCGGTCGATAATCATGCCCCGGTTGATTAATGCGGGTTGCTTTGCATTCACACCGTCTTGCTTTTTTTTCCATTGGCACAGGTACGAATTCCTAAAATAGTGTATAGCGGGCATATGGCAAACAGACTTGTGATAACAAAAATACCGGCAACAGCGAGCAATACATACGCGAGAGAACCGGTAATGATATTTCTATAATAAAGTGTTGCAATAATCGCTGCTATAATGATGCGGATGGCCCTGTCAGCATTGCCCATATTGCGTTTCATGATTAAAGATTTACTATTTATTACGAAGTGTTTTTCTTACTGGTCAAAGGTCCCATCAAAGAATTTCTATATAAATGACCTTTCTCAGCAGGGCACTTGATTTTTATTATCATTACCTCGTTAGGTTTTTGGAAATCTTGACGGCAAAATGAACCAGGGCTTCAGGGTAAGATAAATAACGGAAATTTCCAGAATGAAAGGAATAAACTAATTTCTGGGTAACCATAGTATAAATATTGCACTCGAAAAATAAATGTTCTTCATTAGTATAATAAGTATCCTCGGCAAGACGGTGCTGAAGGGTAGTTCTGTAACGCCAGAAACGGTCATAATAATACCCGAATGGCGTATAAAGGATACTACCTGCCGTGTAGCGGCTTTCTTTCGTACGGTTCAATACGGTTACGGTAAGTACGGCATCGACGCAGTAATTATTTAACTGGTAAAGCGCATCGTCTTCGTCCATTTTTTCGAAGGTGTTGGCCCCCAGTATTTTTAATGAGGAGACGGCCTCAATGCCTGCTTTCTTCAATTCTTCGCAAACAATATCTTCTGTTTTTTGCCTTATCGTATCTTTAGCGTTCCGCATCATTCCTACAACCATAACTTTCCTGATCGGCGGCATAGCTAATGCTTTGTTTTTCCATACCTGTATTTTTTTTCCGGGCGAGCAGGCATTCAACAACAAAAAGGAAAGCAGGATGGCCAGGATTAATTTCATTGAAGAATAGTTTGAATTGCATTTAAAATAAGGCAAACCTCTTCAGTAGCTTATGATGTCCATCAACTGGTACCCTGTAATTTGTCAATGCAATCAAAACAAAACCTTCATTCATTGAAGCAGTTCCTGTTCTATTTTTATTGCTCTTGGAAACAGTATATCGTTCTCCAGGTAAATATGCTGCATGAGGTCATTATCCAGTTCTTTTAGCCGGGATAATGCCACTTTATGACTGACACAGGAGGCCTCGGGCGGAACATAGTTATTCGATATGCTTCTTATTTTTAGAATAAGGGTCGATAAGGATTCCTGTTCTTGTCGCATCATTGTATCCAGCGGTTTGCGGAGCGTTTTTACAAGTAGCTTTGCATAGGAATCATTGTTTTCGTAGGCGTGAACCACCTGGCAGATATAGGGGAATATTATTTGTTCTTCTTCCGTAAGATGGGGTATAATTTCTTTTTTTAATACTGCGCATAGTTTTTTTACTTCCTGCATATGCGGGTACTTTTTTGTATGCTCGTCGGCGAAGCGGCTTACAATTTCCTCCGTCGCAGGCAGCGTATTGCGCAAATACTGGTGATGTACATTTATAATATAGCTGGTCAGAAAATCGACATCCCAGTCTTCAAACGCCAGTTTTGGCGGTACGTATACGGGGCGGCTGGCGACTTCCAGTTCCTGTTTAAGCATATCGAAGCCGATCCCTTTTGCCGAACAGACAGTCTCTAACGGCCATCTGCCACCGCAGCAATATTCAATACCGTATTTACGGAAGACTTCTGCAGTATGATGATTTTGCGACACGATGTCTGTAGCAAAGCTGTCGGGTTTGATTTCAAGAGTATGCAAAAACATATTTACTTTTCTTTATAGTGCAGGTTTATTGATTGTAGACAAATTTTAAAAAAGGGCCTACACAGGGATATGAGTAAAGTCAGTTCTGCAACTGAACTTGATCATCCGGCCTTGGGAGGCCGGGGTCTACTTTAGCGGACTTTATTTTACTAATATGGCATCAGCCCCGGCGATAGACGAAAAAACCCAATGTTATCACTGTGGGGAGGTTTGTTTTTCTGAAAATATCAAGGTGGCTGATAAATTTTTTTGTTGTGAGGGATGTAAGCTTGTATACCAGGTGCTGAACCAGAACGATCTCTGTGAATATTATAACCTGAATGAAAATCCCGGCATAACACAACGAATAAAAGTCCGCAAAGATAAGTTTGCCTTTCTGGATGATGAATCCATACAGTCGAAGCTAATTTCTTTCAGGAATGATAAAGAAGTGCATGCCACTTTCTACCTGCCGCAAATGCATTGTAGTTCCTGTCTGTATTTACTGGAAAATCTTCATAAGCTTGATCATGGGATTATTTCGTCGAAGGTGAATTTTACCAGGAAAGAAGCGACTATCGTTTTCGCCGCTGGCCGGATTTCCTTCCGCCAGGTTGCGGAACTGCTTACTGGCATCGGCTACGAGCCTTATATCAGTCTTAATGATTTAAGTCAGAAAAGACCAGCCGTAAACAAAGGATTGATATACCGCTTAGGGGTAGCTGGCTTTTGTTTTGGGAATATTATGCTAATGAGTTTCCCTGAATATTTTGGCATCGATGCAAGCGAAACCGGGCTAAGAACCATTTTCAGGGGGTTGAATTTTTTATTAGCAATCCCTGTTTTTTTATACTCTGCTTATCCTTTTTATGAATCGTCCTGGAAAAGCCTGAAACACCGTTTTCTTAATATTGATGCACCTATTGCCCTTGCCATCATTATAACCTTTATACGCAGTACCTGGGAAGTAATATCAGGATCCGGCGGCGGCTATTTTGACTCAATGACCGGTATCGTATTTTTTATGCTGGCCGGACGCATATTGCAGGATAAAACGTACCGGCAGTTATCTTTTGAAAGGGATTATACCTCTTATTTCCCCGTGGCAGTCTCTGTTTTAAAGGAAGACAGGGAAGTTACTGTAACGTTACCTTCAATAAAGCCGGGGGATACATTACTGATCCATAATGAAGAATTAATACCTGCCGATGGGATACTGACAAAAGGAAAAGCTTTTATTGATTATAGTTTTGTAACAGGCGAATCAATACCGGTTTCAAAAGATACCGGTGAACTGGTATACGCCGGGGGAAAACAAACCGGAGGGAATATTGAAATACTGGTAGTGAAAGAAGTGGCGCAAAGTTATCTTACTTCGCTATGGAGCAGGGACGAATTTAAAAAGGAAGGAAATAAGCAGGTATCGTTCGTTCATGTATTAAGTCGCTGGTTTACGTATATTGTTTTCAGTATTGCATTTTCCGCGGCCCTGTACTGGAAACTGCATGACCCCTCGCATATCTGGCCTGCAGTAACGGCCATATTTATTATCGCTTGTCCCTGTGCGTTATTGCTGTCAAATACATTTACAAATGGAAATATCCTTCGTATTTTAGGCCGAAACCATTTCTACTTACGTAGTGCACAGACGATTGAATCCTTAGCGGGCATTACCCATGTTGTCTTTGATAAAACAGGTACGTTGACTTCAAACCTGGAGCAGGACATCAATTATGAAGGAGAGCCATTAACAGAATTGCAAAAACTGAAAATTGCAACTTTAGCCAATTGTTCTACTCATCCGCTGAGCAGGTTGTTGGCAAAAAAATTCTACGGCGCTGCAAAAGGGGGTACGGTGGAAGCCTTTAAGGAAAAGGCGGGAGAGGGTATAGAAGGCTATGTCGGTGATGAAATTGTAAAAATAGGGTCAATGAAATTTGTGACGGGAAAAACAGACCACTCACCGGGTACAGCGGTATTTGTAAGTTTTGATAATAAATTATCTGGCTGTTTTCGCTTTTCCAATCATTACCGCGAAGGTTCGCCGAAGCTTTTGAAAGAACTCCGGAAGAAATATAGCTTATCTGTTTTGTCAGGGGATAATGAATCGGAAAAGGCCAACCTGAGAATGTTATTTGGTGAAAGGGCGACTTTATTATTTTATCAAAAACCGGAAAGTAAACTGGCTTACATCAAAAAACTTCAATCAAAAGGCGAGAAGGTAATGATGATTGGCGATGGCCTGAATGATGCCGGTGCGCTGAAACAAAGCAATGCCGGTATTGCTTTGTCTGAACAAAGCAACAATTTCACTCCTGCCAGCGATGCTATTATTGATGCAAGGCGTCTAACAGATCTTGGTAAGTTTATCCGCCTGTGCCGTGCAAATAAAAGAATTATTGAAGCCAGCTTTATTCTTTCTATTGTATATAATATCATCGGGTTATTTTTTGCAGTGCAGGGGCATCTGTCTCCATTAATTGCTGCAATATTAATGCCCAGCAGTTCCCTCACTATTTTACTTATCACGTTTGGAAGCAGCAGTTTAATTGCTCGCAAAATGAAATTATAGTGGCCGCAAGAATATTATTATTCACTTTATCTACCTGGATTATGGCAAAAAAGCCCGGTGACTGACCGGGCTCGTAGAAACTTTTGTTTCAATTTTTGACCACATTACTTTAAAAAACACCCGGTTAAGACTAACCAGGTTGAATAAACTTAGACATTATATGGAAAATCAATAACCGTCTCAAAGTAACTACAGCGAAAAATTCCTCCAATGATTTTAGTCATATCCGAAAAAACCCGGTTAAGACTAACCGGGTTTCAAATTGTCTTTTGAGAAAAATGTTTGTTGCGCCAAATATATACAGTTATAAAATGCAGGTAAATGATCTTGATCATATGGGTGATTTTGACCTGGAATATGTTATAAAAGCTGGAACGTAAACTACTTTTCAGGCTTTCTGAAGCAATAATAGTAACTACAAACTGACAAAAATCATCCCGGCAAATGAGGTTTATTATCCTTTGCAGGATGCCACCCCGATACTTTTACGCCCGAAAAATTAATCATGAGTGTTATAATCATCCTGCTGATAGCCAGTATTTCCGTGGCAGGTCTTTTTCTCCTCGCCTTTATCTGGGGTGTCAAATCGGGGCAGTTTGAAGATGATTTTTCACCGGCCTCCAGGATACTTTTTGATGATAAACCTTCTTCTCAAACAAACCACAATAATCTTACTAAATGAACCAAAGTATGCAAGTAGAGAAATTTTATTATGACAACAGGATTGTAAGGGCTTTCGGCTATGCTACCGTACTATTCGGAGTAGTAGGTATGCTGGCAGGTTTGTGGGCGGCAATACAGATTTATTTTCCGCAGGCAGGGCTTGGTTTAGCGCCTACTACATTCGGCCGTTTACGTCCGTTGCACACCAATGCGATCATTTTTGCTTTTGTTGGTAACGCTTCTTTTGCCGGTATTTATTATTCATTGCAACGGCTATGTAAAGCAAGAATGTTCAGCGACAAGTTGAGTTGGCTTCATTTCTGGGGCTGGCAGGCAATTATTGCGGCAGCCGCAATTACATTATTGATGGGAAAGACTACCGGTAAAGAGTACGCGGAGCTGGAATGGCCTATTGATATAGCAATTACGATCGTGTGGGTAGTGTTTGGGATCAACATGTTTGGTACAATTATAAAAAGACGCGAGAAGCATTTATATGTTGCTATCTGGTTTTATATCGCAACATGGATTACCGTTGCCATGCTACATATTGTCAACTCGATTGAAATTCCGGTTTCTTTTATGAAAAGTTATAGCTGGTACGCGGGTGTACAGGATGCGTTGGTTCAATGGTGGTACGGACATAATGCAGTGGCCTTCTTTCTTACTACCCCGGTTCTTGGATTAATGTATTATTTCCTGCCAAAAGCGGCTAACCGTCCTGTTTACTCGTACCGGCTCTCTATTATACACTTCTGGGCGCTGATATTTTTATATATATGGGCAGGTCCTCACCATTTATTATATACTTCATTACCCGATTGGGCACAATCGCTGGGCGTTGTATTTTCCGTGATGCTGATAGCGCCGAGTTGGGGTGGTATGCTGAATGGTTTATTTACCCTTCGTGGTGCATGGGATAAGGTAAGAGAAGATCCTGTATTAAAATTCATGGTGGTTGCCATTACCTGTTATGGTATGGCTACATTCGAAGGGCCTTTGCTCAGTCTGAAAAGTATTAATGCGATTTCGCATTTTACCGACTGGACAATTGCGCATGTGCATATCGGTGGGTTAGGTTGGAACGGATTTCTTGCCTTTGCGATATTATACTATATGGTTCCAAAAATGTGGAACACAAGCCTGTATTCAAAGAAACTGGCTACAAACCACTTCTGGCTTGGAACAATCGGTATCATTATATATGCTGTTCCGATGTATTGGGCAGGTTTTGAACAAAGCCTGATGTGGAAA
>JAFDYH010000193.1:14716-20526 GCA_018267535.1 Bacteroidota bacterium | reverse complement strand
ATCCGGGTGGCTGATAATGGCAAAAGTTCTGCGCTTCTGTATTTCGTTGTTATACTTCATTGTAAAATCATTCAGTCGTCACGGTCAAATTTGCTGCAATTGACCCAACAGCTTTTAAGGGCGCAAAGGTATGAATTTGGAGTTTTATAACAGGGCCAGGTAGGTCATTTTCCTCTGTGCTGAATAGAGCACAGAACGTAAAAGCGTGCGACGCAACGGATGCCGGCGAAGGCGGTAAAGCCGGGTTCAAAATCATTTTTTACCTTTTATAATTTTTACCTGATCCCCAGTTAAATTCTGCATAAATTTGTTTATGCGCCGCACTATTGAAATAGTTGTCAGCAGTCTTAAAATGGCCCTCCAGGAGCTTTGGAAAAATAAGCTGCGTACTTTCTTATCCCTTTTTGGCATTACTATTGGTATCTTCTGTATTATCGGCGTATTGGCAACTGTAAATAGCTTGCAGCAAAATATTCAGAATGAGTTAAAGTCTTTGGGGAATAATACAATTTACCTGGATAAATGGGAGTGGTCCGATGATGGCCCGGATTATCCCTGGTGGAAATATGTAAAAAGACCCTCACCGAAATTTGAGCAGGTAAAACAAATAAAAGAACGTGCGCCTCTTGCCAAATACGTGGCCTTTTTCATTAGCTCCACGGATAACCTTGATTATGGTGGTAACCGGCTGACGAATGTAAATATATATGGATGCAGCGAAGACTATGAACATATTCAACCTGTTGAATTGTCTGCCGGCCGCTACTTTTCGGATGCGGAATTTGCAAGAGAAGCAAATGTTGCTCTTATTGGATTTGAAATAGCAGATAAATTTTTTGGAAGCCCGGAGAGATCGATTGGCAAGATTATAAAAGCAAAAAACAGGCAGCTCCAGGTAATTGGTGTAATAAAGAAACAGGGAAAGACGATGGTCGGTGGCTGGAATTTCGACGAGAGCGTAATCGTGCCGTACCGCTTTGCAAGAACAATGATGGAAGAAAGAAGGGCGGATCCCAAAATAATGATTAAAGGAGATGATAAGATCAGCAGTAAAACCCTAAAAGATGAATTGTATGGAGCAGTAAGGGCCATTCACAATTTAAGCCCTACCCAGGAAAATGATTTTTCTTTAAATGATATTAATGATTTTAGTGACGCAGTGGGCCAGGCATTTGTAAGTATCAATATCGGTGGATGGGCTATCGCTGCCCTATCATTGATTGTGGGCATGTTTGGCGTTGCGAATATTATGTTTGTTACCGTTCGGGAGCGAACAAACCAGATTGGATTAAAAAAAGCGATTGGCGCCAAAAGCCGTGTTATACTTACCGAATTTCTTCTTGAATCTGCCTTCCTTTGTATTATTGGTGGCCTCATCGGATTAACCCTTGTATTTATTCTGACAAAAATTTTATCAGGCGTTTTTAATTTCCCCATTTTTATCTCTTCCAACAATATGGTCCTCGCTATCGGGATCTGTATTCTTGTAGGTGTCCTGGCGGGCTTTATACCTGCACAGCAGGCCGCAAGGTTGGATCCGGTAGTTGCAATAAGAAGTAAATAATTTCCCGTTCAATCCAGCCCAATAAGCCATATGGCACCCTATGTGGGATCTATGTGTCAAATTAGTCAGTAAGTTTGCTCCCATTTGAATTAATTGAACTGATGGCTACAATTCTGGCAATAGAATCATCCTGCGACGAAACATCGGCTGCTGTTTGCCGTGATGGAGAAATTTTATCAAATATAATTGCCGGGCAAAAAGTGCATGAACAATACGGAGGTGTAGTACCCGAACTTGCATCGAGGGCCCATATGCAGAATATTGTACCCGTGGTAGATACAGCTTTACAAAATGCGAAATGCAGACTCGATGATATTAATGCGGTTGCGTTTACACAATCTCCGGGATTGATCGGTTCCCTGCTGGTCGGTACACAATTTGCAAAATCATTGGCGCTCGCTTTACATAAGCCATTGATCGCGGTTCATCATATGCAAGCCCATGTACTGGCAAACCTTATTGATGACCCAAAGCCTTCGTTTCCATTTTTATGCCTGACGGTAAGCGGCGGGCATACGCAAATTGTATTATGTGAATCACCGGCAATCATGAAAGTGATAGGTGAAACTATTGATGATGCAGCAGGAGAAGCTTTTGATAAGTCAGCAAAACTGTTAGGCTTGCCTTATCCCGGCGGGCCATTGATTGATAAGTACGCAAAAGAAGGTAACCCAACCCGGTTTCAGTTTCCCGAACCCCAGATCCCCGGGTTGAATTTCAGCTTTAGTGGTGTTAAGACTTCCATACTTTACTTTCTGCAAAATGCGGGCAAGAGCAATATTTACAAAGAAGAGTTTATGGCAACTGCGGATGAAAAAAATAAATTTATCACCGAAAACCTAAACGATATCTGCGCTTCTATCCAGCACCGCATCATTACTATTTTATTAAATAAACTAAGAAAAGCAGCTTTGGAAACAGGAATAAAAGATATATGTATCGCAGGAGGCGTATCAGCTAACAGTGGATTAAGACAAGCACTGAAAGAAACAGGCGAAAAATATCATTGGAATACATTTATTCCTGCCTTTCAATACTGCACCGATAATGCCGGCATGATCGCCATAACCGGCTACTACAAATATCTTGCAGGTGAGTTCGACAGCCTTTCTGTAAGCGCATCAGCAAGAGCAGAATGGTGAGTTATCAATTCGAAATAAAAACCTCTACTCAACCAATGGGTCGATTTGTTTACAATTCGGTTTTTGAATTTTTACTTTTTATTTTTGAATTACTTAATGAGTAATTCTTTCTTTCAATTCAAACAATTCATCATTCACCAGGATCAGTGTGCGATGAAGGTAACTACCGATGCTTGTCTCTTTGGTGCATGGGTAGCCAACGGCATACAAAAAAAGAGTATAGTAAAAACAGTTTTGGATATTGGCACAGGCACGGGTTTATTGTCATTGATGATCGCTCAAAAAAACCGGGAACTAAAGATTGACTCGGTAGAGATTGATGCAAAAGCTGCTGAGCAAGCAAAGGATAACGCCGCCAATTGCCCATGGAATGAAATAATAAAAGTATTCAATAATGATGTTAAAAAGTTTAAGCCTGGAACCAGCTACGATTTAATTATCAGCAACCCTCCTTTTTATGAAAACGAATTACAATCTGAAAATAAACAAAAGAATATTGCATACCATAGTAAATATCTTACCCTCGACGATCTTTTAAATGTTATTAAACAAAATATCATCGCAAACGGAGATTTTTATTTGCTTTTACCTTTTAAAAGAAATGAGGAGATCGCCACATTATTACATAAGTATGGGTTTAGCATTTCGCATAAAGTGAACGTCCGGCAAACGATAAATCACGGTTTTTTCAGAATAATGATTAAAGCAGGATTACAAAGCGCTTCATTGATTGAAGAAGAGATTTCCATAAAGGATAACAATCAGCAATACACGAAACAATTTACCCGTTTGCTTGAAGATTACTATTTATATCTTTAATACCAACTATCGAAGACTAAGAGTAAAGGTTATTAACCCGCTATTGCTTCTCTTCCGCATAATCTTTCAAATAGCTATACTGGTCAGTTAACTTTCCTCCTGATGCGATGGTGGCTCTTTTTATAATATCAGATCCACCTTTGACGATATCATCCAGCACATATTTAATTAACTGCTCTCCAAAATACCGGCTCGCATCCCTTGGTAATTCGTTAGGCAAATTACCAACAGCCATCACATCAATTGAATTGGCTAAATAAGGAGCTGTTTTTTGCAAAGAATTCCGGTCAATACCATAAACCGGGTCCTCAATTGACTGATCGCCTAAATTAACCGGCACAGAGCCTCCGGCATCATCGGTTATATCCGCAATAGTTTGAATAATAAAAGTATCCGCAGCAATATCAGTTCCTTCAAATAAGCGGGGAACATTTTTATCCCAGTAAATACCATTCATCAGGATATCGGTTTGTTCAGCATAAGGCAAAAACCTGCAGGCAAACTCTTCAGGATGTTCATGAAATTGTTCGCGGTCATACCTGCCCGATAGTTTATGCGTATATAAATCAGCTCCTTTTAACTGAACATATACAGGGTAGGCAAAGCGTCGTTTCAGGTATTCATCAGGCTCTACCTCATGAATGCCCAGCAGGTTCATAATTTCCAGTATGCCATGCGCCACACGGCCACTTCCGGTAACAGCGATTTTCACATTAGGTAAACGCAGGCCAAAATAAACATGGATCAATTCCCTGAAACTTCTTTGCTTGAAAACCCGGTCGAGCTTGTACAACCCCGAACGGTTACCATAAGCCATCATTCCATTATGCGCCCCCACAATACCTGCAAAAAAACCAAATCCAATAATGCGCTGGCCATCCTCATGCTCGAGGCATTCGTAATCAATAAGTGTAATATCATTCGCCAGTATCGCTTTCAGCAATTGCTGGTTATGGGGCTGTTTTTTTCTTGTATGGGAAAAGAAAAGATATTTTTTACCTGGAACCAGTTGCGCAACCGGGACCTCTTTAATTCCAAGAAGAATATCGCAATCAGTTATATCCTCTCTCACTTCCACTCCTGCCATTTCATATTCCTTATCAGAAAAGCAGCGGTTAACCGAACTCTGCACAACGATATGAACATCTGTAGAGTTCTTATGTATCCATTTGCACTGTGGCGGTGTAAGTGCCACCCTGTTATCCGCCGGTATTTTTCCTTCGCGTATAAGCCCGATCTTTATCATATAGTTTTTTCAATCGTGAGCCGCAAAGTTGACAGGAATTAATCATTTTAACAAACTGATGATAATCATGCGCAAAAGGGCTTTATTCGTTTAATTTGCAAAAAAATTATTGCCCACCAGGCAACAAACCGGTTACATTTTTGCGTTTGGTGGTTACTTATTTTACTGGTATGAGTTCCATTCGGTTAAATACGATTTTTGCATATTCACTGATACTGGTGGGTTCGGTTTTTTCTATTGCTTGTCATAAGTCCGCCATGGACCAGCAGCCAACCAATACCCCGTTTACGCTCAATTATGGAGATTCCATATTATACCTGCAACCGTCTTCAGCTGATTATATTGTATCGCCAAAAGAATCCCGCGAAGGAACTTATACCGGTTTTCCGGAGGGGATACAAATAGATGAAAAAACAGGGGCCATTAATGTTTCTAAAAGTGAAACCGGCCTGCGTTATCTTATTACCTATGTATCGCCAACGGGAGATAGTTCACAAACAAAAGTGGTGATTTCCGGTATCACATTTAAAGATAAATTATATTACTTATCCGAAAACGATACTATCGCTTCTCCTGTTTACAATGCAAGCATCTCAAGAATTTTGCCTATCAATGGTTCCGTTTTTGATGAAGGCAATACTGCAAATTCCGGCGGCTGTTCAGTAAAAACAACAAACGGGCAGATAAATCTTGCGGAAACAGTACGGAATGGCGTTTTCGGGGCAGTACCCACCAATGATGCAAAACAGGAATTCGACATATTATACCGGTTAAATGATGATAGCAAAAAGTCATTAAATAAACTACGTGTAAAAGTTTATTATTACGAAACTACCAATGATATGACCCCCGACCTGATCCAGACACTTCAGTCAAGGCAGGATGATGGTGTATTTATCGGCTCCCGCACTATGGGCATTTCACCTTCTTCTACAAAAGCTTTAAAGGCAGCCAAGCCCCGCCCGCCCTGCATCGTTGTAATTGCAAAAAAATAAACCGGAAAGGGTAAATTTGACAGTACTATTTTAAAACCGGATGA
>JAFDYH010000193.1:11416-14589 GCA_018267535.1 Bacteroidota bacterium | reverse complement strand
CCGGGTTTTACTGATGAGCAGGAAGAAGCAATGAATAAAAAAGCTCTTGAAGAATTCAGGCGCATCCCTTTGCTGATAGCCCAGGGCAACAACCACAATGATTCACTCCTCTTTTATTGTTATCTCAAAACAGGAATACTCGAACATTATTTTGGCAACACGGAAGAGGCAAAAAAATTATACACTGACTGCATTAAAATAAAAAATGCAGCAACAGAAATTGCCGATTCATTTTTATTTAAACCGTATCTGTACTCCGGAATTTTATACTACCTGCAGGATAACTTTGACTCCTCCCTGTTATTTTTCAAAAAAGCGGAGCAAATTGTCCAGGCTTATCCAGCTCGTTTAAACGAAACCGAAAGACTTTATAATTCATTCGGCAGTATTTATCTTTCAACTGGCAACTACAGACAGGCAAAAAATTATTTTGAAAAAGCATTACAGGTTTTACCGGCTTCACATCCTTACTACTCAGCCTTACTTGCAAATTATAAGATCAATATAGCAGGGTCGCTTGTACAACTGGAAGAATATGAAAAAGCAGACTCTATTTACCAGGAAATACTACCTTATAAAATAAACGAGAATGAGATCCTGCATAACGAAGGGCAGATTAGCTTGTATACAGGTAAATATGAACAGGCTATACGTTATTTTCATCGGGTAAAATACGAAGAAGCTAATTCAATAAGCCTGTATAACTCTATCGCAACAGCTTATTATAAAACAGGCAATACCGATTCTTCCTTATTTTATCTTCAAAAAGCAATCGCAGTCAATAAACAATTTTATGCAGATAAGAAAAACAGCGACTATGGCTCCAGCATGAAACTGATGGGCGATATTTCGTTGCACAAAAAAGAACCCGGGCAAGCCATTGCCTTCTATCAGCAGGCAATAAAACAATTTGATCCATCTTTTAACAACACGGATATTTCGTCCAATCCTGGCCAATATAGTGGCGTGTTTTTTTATACTGGTCTGCTAAATGCACTTATTGCTAAGGGACAGGCCTTTACTGCACAATATGACAGTAGTCATAAGCCTGTTGATCTCATAGATGCACTAAATGCATACCAGTCTGCTTATTCATTGTTTGACTATGTAGAAAAAACTTATGACTCCGACGAGGCAAGACTTTTTTTGAATAAAGTGAAATACAATATCCGGACTGCGCCTGTGGATCTATGCTTTCGTCTTTACAGTTTGACCGGGAATGATAAGTATAAAGAACAAGCCTATCTTTTTGATCAGCGGAATAAAGCGACTGTATTGACACTAAATGTGCAGGAAAATTTATTGAGAACAAATAACAATCCTCTTCCTATTCTCGCCCGCCAGTCTGCAATCCGGTCGTCGATTACAAGATTTTCTTTAAAGGCGAGAGAAAATCCGGATACAGGACAGGTTAAGCAGTTTTCAGCAATCATCCGTGATTATGAAATTGAATTAAGTAAAATACAGGATACTATCAACAATGATCCATCCTTATCCCGCTTACGTTTTGCCGAAAAAATTCCTTCATTGAACGAGCTCCGAAAAAAAATTAAAAATGATAATACGGCCATTCTTTCTTATCATATTTCATCGGATAAACTGTATGGCATTTGTATTACACAGGATTCACTACAACTGGTGCAACAGAACATAGACAGTATTTTTTTTAACCGGCTTCGTGATTTCAACCGATCCCTTCGTTCAGTAAATGGTGAAAGAAAATATGAAGGATCTGCGTTTTCTGCTCTATTATACAAAATGTTGGTTACACCATTTAAGTCAACCATTAAAAAACTTCAAAGGCTGGTGGTTATACCCGAAGAAGAATTGAATTACCTGCCATTTGAAGCATTACAAGATGAAGAAGGGAATTACCTGTTGCGTTCGTTCGCTATACAATATCAATACTCAACCGCTTTACTTGGGCCGGGCGATAATGACAGAACATTTAATTCTACGGTATTAGGCATGGCTCCTTTTGCATCAGCGGGATATATAGATTCATCCGGCCAAACTGTTTTTGAAAGATTAAAAAAATCCGGAGAAGAGCTACCAACCGGTAAAGCAAAAAAAATGCTGGATAGTAGCGCCACCAAACTCTTTTTTTTGCAAAATGCAGCGAAATATGGCACCATTCACCTGGCTACACATGCAGTTATTAACGAACAATCCCCTGACCTGTCTTCCATCGCTTTTTATCCATCATCTGGTGATAACATTTTATTTGCGGGTGAGATTTACAACCTGCGACTGGATTCTACCCGGCTCATTATTCTCAGTGCCTGCGAAACAGGCTCCGGGCAATTAATTCGTGGCGAGGGAATGATGAGCTTATCCAGGGCTTTTACATATGCCGGCTGCCGGAATATGATCAGCTCCCTATGGAAAGCGGAGGATATAACTACTTCATTTATCCTTCAACGCTTATATAATTACCTGGATAAGGGATATACAAGAGATAAGGCGTTGCAACAGGCAAAAATAGATTTACTCAATTCAGATAAAATTGAAGACCGTTTTAAAACTCCAAGCTATTGGGCACACCTGGTCTTAATTGATACCTACGAAAGCACAAAAGTCAATCGCCATATGGTATGGTTTTTCGTTGGCTTTATACTTCTTACCATTTTTATTTTTATCTATAAAAAAAGCCTGGCTCGCTAAAGCCAGGCAGTTTTCACAGGCAGTCCCTATTGATGGAGAGTTATAATACCAAGATGCGTATCCTCATTTTTCTGTACCATTACATTATTGATTGTAGTGTCTGCATAACCGTTATTTCCATCAATGAAAACGGTATAGCTTCCTTCTTTCAATCCCATTATTTTAAACTCGCCTTCTCTGTCCTCAGGAATTGCCATAATAGTATCCATCCCGTTTATAGCCATTATCAATGAATTGGCTTCGCGGGGTAATACGTTTCCCTCAATACTGCCGGATTTATGCTTCGTGAATATGTTTAAATGCGGCTCCAGTTTGTATCCATTATTATTTCCATGACCACTGTTGTCAACACGGACAGAATTTGCTGCATCAAAATCAATCCAGAATAATAACTGTCCATCGGCAGTTATTTCAAAATTGGAATCAGTTAAGTCAACTGAAACCTGCAGTTGCCTGTCTTCTGTCTTTAGTTCATAAACCTGCCCGTCCTTCATTACATAATTATTATC
>JAFDYH010000193.1:5466-11326 GCA_018267535.1 Bacteroidota bacterium | reverse complement strand
ACTCCTGCGTTAATACTGATGCTGACCCAGCCATCATTAGGCAAGCTGTCGTCTTCCAGCTTTACTTCCAGCCCGCGGATATCGATAAAAATACTATCCAGTTCAGGCGTTTGATGATCGGTAAGATACACTGAGGCCTGCAACTGCCTGTTATTACCATTCGTTGATCCGGGATTTGAAGTATCATCCTTTTTACATGAATAAAGTACTGAAACCAGCAGCAATATGGTTGTTGCCCCTGCATTAATAATTGCTTTCATAGTTGATATTTTAATTCTTGATAAATGTTAAACTTTCACCACTTGCAGAATTGTCATCACCCAGTTTAATTAGAGTGGAGTCTATGGAAATGATTTGCCAATCATCGGTAAGTTCACCAAGAGGCCTGTTTGCATCCGTTTTGGGGCCAAGGTCGATATTGAATTTACTGGTTTTACTCCAGCTGCCATTTGTTGTACTACTCCCCTTCGCTGCAGCCAGGCTGCCATCGCTGTTAAACGTAAATGTATAGCCGGAAAAATCGGTTGTTTCATCATTTCCGCTATCTTTAAAAAGGCTGACCTTCCATGTGCCCACCACAACACCGGGATTTGAGCTGCCGGTGATATCATTACTTTTATGACAGGCTGAAATGATCAAAGCACCGCTGATCAGTAAGGAACCAAACAATTTCTTTCTCATATTTTTCATTTTATACCTCTTGGTCAACAGCCAGAAAAAAATTGTAACCGGTTATCCGAAAAATTCCTGGTTATTTTTTTAATTCCTTTGCCCTTTCTACCTCTTGTATAAAATGATCCGAAACCTTGCTATGATAAAGATGACGGGGATCACCCTGTATTTTATGCAGCCACTCCAGTGCCTCATCATATTTTTTTTCGTGGATGCCGGCTAAAGCCAGGTAATATTCTGAAGCATCTTTGTATACCGAGCTGTTATCAGCAGTTAAACATTTTTTCAGCCAGAGATCTGCTTTGGCAAAATCACCTGTTTCCATAAACGAGATCCCTGTGAGGAATTTACTTTTTACATCCAAAGAATCTTCTGACAATGGCAATGTCGTAATTGCCTTATAATTTTTCTGTCGATATAGTTGTTCAACGGGTGAGCTAATTGGTTCGCCACCCCGGGAAGTACTTAACTCATACGAAAAAAAATGATCTGTATAAAGCTGCCCGGAAGATATTGAAGAATTAGTATACGTTCTGATTCCAATAAAGATGGCAAATAATACGGCTGCAGCAGCAAGCGTATAGCTTACCAGCTTACGAACTGGTTTTCTTTGGGGCACTTCAGGTAATTCATTCATCATTTCCCTGTGGATGGAGCCAACTTTGTTTTTTATACCCAGTAACCGGACTGATTCTCTTGCTATGCGCAAATGATCCAGCTCCTCCTTCAACGAAGGCTCATCTTTCATCCTTTGCAAAAACATCTCTTCTTCATCGCCTTTCAATTCACCATCCAGGTAAAGTAGAAGAAGCCGTTCCCTGTCATTTGTAGAATTATCCATGAAAAATATTTTTAAGCGAATTCATTAATGCCGGGTTTTGATTGATCATATGCTCCAGTTGCTTAAGGCATTTGTATTTTTTATTTCGCACGACCTGCTCATTTTCATAGTCTGTATTTTCCAAAATCTCCTTCATCCCCATGTTTTCGTAATAAAAAAGAAGAAGGATTTTTTTACAGGCTTCCCCCAGCCTCGCTACTACAGACAAGACTTCGTTTTTCGCTTCACGGTCTGCTATAAAATGTGAGACATCTACCTCCTCGTCACCACGAACCAATTCAAATTTCCTTTCTCTAAACTCTGATCTTCCCCTTCGTTTCAATTCATTTAGCCAGGTATTCCTGTTCATCGAGTATAAAAAAGTTTTAACCGATGATTCGCCCCTGAATTTTGCCCTTTGAACCAGGTCGATAAAACTGACAATAACTTCTTGAAATATATCTTCAGCATCCTGCTGGCTGCCACTATTATTTATAACATAGCTACTCAAAAGACCAAAATATTGCCGATAAACCATTTTAATGGATTCATCCATCAATCTTCCTGTCTTAATATTAGTGATCAACTCATTATCTGAATACGAACTGTTTGTATCCATTCAACTGTATATTTAGTAACCTTAATTTGCTGTTTTGTAACCAGCCTCCCATTTTTTCTCTTTTTGTTTCATTCAAAACTGCTAATTTAGCCTATCCTTTTGGGTCGGCCTATGAGGCAGGTATTGTACCTCGGAATTTTTGGGGAAATAATTAACAAATAATGGCAATTCTAAGAAGCATATTGAAACTGGTACGTACTATCTTTCTTCCAAAAAAGAGTTGTTGTAAATAACTAATGGCCTTGCAATTTGCATGTAGGTTTTAAAATTCATCATCTAATAAAAACAGCCTCAACCAAATTGTTTTCTCCCTACCCTGTTTTCATTTCCTTTATAGTAAGAGGTTATATCGGTCAGTGGGATTAATCTAGTCACAATTTAGCAAAATTGAGTGTTGCCTGGCTTGGGGTTTTATCATCTGTAAGCTTTATTTCGGTATCAGTTATTGAAATAATTTTCCAGGTCCCGGTTATTTCTCCCTGCGGTTTATTATTATCTGAATTTTCACCAAGATCAATGCTGAAATTTGCGCCGCTGTTCCAGGAGCCTGTTTTAGAAATAGCACCCCGCTGGACAGTAAGTACTCCATCCGATCCGAATATAAAAATATACCCGTTAAAATCGGCTGTTTTATCAGTCCCATTCTCAGAAAAAAGAGTTATATGCCAATTGCCTTGTGAAGGATTTCCGCTGCTATTATTGCTACTGTTATCATTTTTCTGGCAGGAGAAAAGAAAAAGGAAAAAAGGTATACCCAACCGGATCAATATTTTATTCATATTTTTTTTGTTGGTTCTAAATGCTGTTCCTGTTTTATCCTGCAAAGATGAATTAATCCTTTCTCCCGGAAAATTCAGAATTAAGGATTTTATTCAGACCCGTTGACTGATTTAAATTTTACTTTTTACTTTTATCCGTTTACATTTGCAACCCACTCGCCCGGGTGGCGGAACTGGTAGACGCAGCAGACTCAAAATCTGCCGCCGGCAACGGTGTATCGGTTCGATTCCGATCTCGGGCACATTCACAAGCCGAAGCATGTTGTTTCGGCTTTTTATTTGCAATGTATGTTTATTGTCTATGCCATTAGCAGTCATAAGAGAAATTATATTTATGTAGGATTAACGAATAATATTGAACGAAGATTCAATCAGCATCAGGAAGGTCTGAATAAAACAACAAAGCCTTACAGACCTTTTATACTTTTTCACATCGAATCTTTTTTTTCAAGAATTGAAGCCAGAAAACGGGAAAAGTACTTAAAGTCTGGTGCAGGAAAAGAATATTTAAGGCAGGTTTTGTCTCAGTTTCTTACAAAATAATCGCAGCAGACTCAAAACCTGCCTGCCGGCAGGCAGGTCTGCCGCCGGCAACGGTGTATCGGTTCGATTCCGATCTCGGGCACATTCACAAGCCGAAGCATGTTGTTTCGGCTTTTTATTTGCAATAACAGCCCCGTCTTCACAGAAAGTTTTTTGCAGATACACAAAAAAATTGTTGGATTAAAAAATCAATCGTAATATTGCGATTGATATGGGCCTTACAAAAAAGGAAATATTTACAGAAAAACAGAATAGACTGGCAGCAATGATGAAGGCTCTGGCTCACCCGGCCCGTATTGCAATTATCCAGCATTTACTCAAAACAAAAGCCTGTGTATGTGGCGACATTGTAGATGAATTGGGTCTGGCACAAGCTACCATTAGCCAGCATTTAAAAGAATTGAAGAATGTTGGCCTTATCCAGGGAAATATCGAAGGGGTAACGGTTTGTTATTGCATCGACCCTAAAGTCTGGAATCAATACCGCAGCCTGCTCGATGGCTTTTTTGTTTCTTATACAAATAAAGAGAACTGCTGTTGATTTTTTTTGTCACAATCTATCGCAATATTGCGATTAATATAAATAAAAACACAGATCATGAAAACAGATACCGATGTAAAAGAAATGGTTCGAAACCACTATTCTGAAATAGCTTTGCAGGATAAAGAAACAAATGCCTCTTCCTGTTGCGGTTCTGGCTGCTGCAGCATAGAAACAGAAAATATTATGGCGGACGACTATAGTCAGCTGGAAGGATATAATCCTGATGCTGACCTGGGATTAGGTTGTGGGCTGCCGACCGAATTCGCTAAAATCAAAAAAGGAGATGTTGTTATTGATTTAGGCAGCGGGGCAGGAAATGACGCGTTTATCGCAAGGCATGAAACAGGAGAAACAGGAAAAGTTATAGGCATTGATTTTACTCCGGCCATGATAGAAAGAGCCAGAGCAAACGCTAAAGCAAAAGGCTTTAACAATGTCGAGTTCAGACAAGGAGATATTGAGAGAATACCCGTCTCAGCAAATGTTGCTGATGTCATCGTCAGCAATTGTGTTTTAAACCTGGTGCCCAATAAAGATGCGGTAATAAAAGAGATATACAGGGTATTAAAACCAGGTGGCCATTTTTCTATTTCTGATATTGTGCTGGAAGGTAACTTACCCGAAGGAATAAAAGCGGCTGCTGAAATGTATTCAGGATGTGTTTCAGGAGCTATTCAAAAAAATGTTTACCTGGAGTTGATCCGCACAAATGGTTTTAAAAACATCCTGATTCAGAAGGATAAGCCGATCCACTTACCCGATGATATTTTGACGCAATATCTAAGTAAAGAAGATCTGGAAAAATTCAGGCAATCAGGAACAGGCATAAAGAGCATTACAGTGTATGCGGAAAAAACAGCTACAGAAAATAAACCCTGTTGCGGTACTGATTGTTGTAAATAAATCAACCTGCTATGAGTGTTGACAATACCATTGAAATAACAGACGCAGCTAAAGATTGGAAGGATTCAATTGTTGCGCTCTTAAAAACAGAGAAACTACCTGTTGAAGATTTACCTCCTTCACTGAACAACTTTTTCATGGCTATTGAAAAAAACAAACGGGTAGTAGGCATAATCGGTCTGGAGCAATATGGAAATTTTGGCCTGCTGAGATCGATGGCTGTTGACAGGAATTTCAGGAATAAAGGAATTGCAGGTAAATTGATTGCATTGCTCGAGGCAAAAGCTAAAGCATCAGGGTTGCACTCAATTTACCTGCTGACAGAAACAGCCGGGCAATATTTTGAAAAGAAAAATTATAAAAGGATAGAAAGGGATAGCGTACCTGAAGCCATAAAAGTATCTTCCGAATTTTCAACTGTCTGCCCTGTCAGTGCAATTGTTATGAAAAAATCAATCAGGCTACATGAATAAATATTTAGCCCGGCTTGCAGGTTCTGCCTGTAGCGTAAGTATGGATCCGGAGAGATCAATCTCCCCTGAACTTCTTTCTGCTCATTTCAATCATTTGCGGATTTACATTTTTGTTCCTGTGGGAAGTCCATGTGTGAAGGTACCTGCTTTTAATTTTTTAAACACACCTGACCTGAATGCGTATAGCACTATTTAGCGATGTACATGCCAACCTTCCGGCTTTGGAAGCTTGTTTAAAAAGTATTGATGACCAAAAACCCGATGCCATTTATTGCCTGGGCGACCTCGTTGGCTATAATATCTGGCCAAACGAAGTAATCAATGAAATCCGGAAAAGAGGGATTCCCACCATTGCAGGTAATTATGACCAGGGTATCGGTTTAATGAGCAATGATTGCGGCTGCGCTTATAAAACAGATACGGAAAAGGATATGGGAAAGATATCAATCGCTTACACAAATTCAGTAGTAACCGAAGAAGAAAGAACCTATTTAAGGACTTTGCCTG
>JAFDYH010000193.1:0-5380 GCA_018267535.1 Bacteroidota bacterium | reverse complement strand
CGGCGCGGATATTTTATGTTTTGGTCATACCCATAAGCCCTATCATAGAATTCTGAATTCAATGACAGGCAACAACAATCATTTCAGGCATGCCATCAATATTGGTTCTGTAGGAAAACCTAAAGACGGTAACCCAAAAGGCTGTTATGTGATTCTAACCATTCACGCATACAGCAATGGATTGACGGCAGAAAGCATTAATGTTGATTTTATACGTTTCGCGTATGATGTAGAAAAAGCTGCTAAAGCGGTGGAAAGCAGCCCCCTGCCGGATGCTTATGCCGCTATGCTGAGAAGAGGGAATTAAGGATATAAATAAAAAACAAACCAGCCGGTTACAAATACCCTTTTGGTTTTTACTGATAATTATCTATCATTAAAAACATTTGTTATGAAAAAGGGTATTTTTATTATTTCTGCATTGTATTTATCAGTACTTTCCTTTTCATCCTGCCATAAAGCCTATACAGATCTTTCCAACACTAACGGCAATTCCCAGGTTAGTTCTTCTTCACTGGCAGGAAATTGGGTAATGAGTTCTTTTGTGCAGGGGACTGAAGATAAAAGTTCTGCTTTTAAAGACTATGTATTTTCGTTTAACGCAACCAGTACAAACAGCGGTGGATTAGTGGCCAGCAAAAACGGAAAGTCAATTGACGGTACCTGGAATTATTCACCTGCCGTAACATATTATGGCAGTACTTCTAAAAGCTCGATGGTAATAAACCTAGGATCATCTTCCCCATTTGACCGCCTTTCGGCAACGTGGAATGTAGACAGCACAACCAGTTCGACAGAACTACATTTATCAAGCCCGGAAATTTCGGAAGATGAGCACCTTGTATTTGTAAAGAATTAATGGTAAATAAGTATCCTCCTGTGAAAGAACATAGCAGTTTTGTACATGAGGCTGCCTGCTGGCATATTTAAACAAAGCGTGTCCTCCAGTAGTTTCATTAAACAAGTTTCATTCATTGCATGAAATATCCTGTTTTTTGAGGCAGCCTTATTTCTTTTATTGTATCAATACCCTTTATGCACCTCCCGGTAATCTTCCATTCCTATTTATCCGGCAAATAATCCCCGAATCAAGTATTTTTGCGCCCTGAAAATGAAAGAGAAATTACAAGAGCTGGGGGCTCAGTTAGAAGGGGATTTTTATACCAATACGGTTATCCGAACTTTATACGCAACGGATGCATCGGCTTATCGCGAAATGCCACTTGCCGTCGCCATTCCAAAATCTGTTAGTGATATAAAAAAGCTGATTGCTTTTGCCAAAGCAGAAAAAACCTCATTGATTCCAAGAACGGCTGGTACTTCCCTGGCCGGGCAGGTTGTAGGTAACGGCATCATTGTGGATGTTTCAAAAAACTTTACACAAATAATTGAAATAAATAAAGAAGAAAAATGGGTTCGTGTACAGCCCGGCGTTATACGCGATGAGTTGAACATGTTCTTAAAACCACATGGTTTTTTATTTGGACCGGAAACTTCTACGGCCAACCGCGCTATGATTGGTGGTATGGTGGGCAATAATTCCTGCGGCTCCAACTCCGTTGTGTACAGGAGTACCCGTGAACATTTACTGGAGGTAAAAGCATTGCTAAGTGATGGCAGCGAAGCCGAGTTTAAACAAATAAGTATTGATGAGTTTCATCAAAAATGTGAAAACAAAACGCTGGAAGGAGAAATTTATAAGAGGACAAGAAGCTTGTTGAGCAATTATGAAACACAGGAAGAAATAAGAAAACAGTTTCCCAAAAAAAGTGTAGAAAGAAGAAATACAGGATATGCAGTTGATGTACTGATGGAGTCAGCGCCATTTACTGCAGGAACAGAAGATTTCAATTTCTGTAAACTGATAGCGGGATCGGAAGGTACCCTGGCCTTTATTACTGAAATAAAATTAAATATTGTTCCGCTTCCTCCGAAAGAAGGCGGTTTGCTTTGTGTTCATTTCAATAGTATTGATGAATCATTACGAGCCAATCTCATCGCGATGAAGTATAAACCTTCCGCCAGCGAACTGATTGATCATTACATTCTCGAATGCACAAAAGACAATATTGAACAAAGTAAGAACCGTTTTTTTGTACAAGGCGATCCTGGTGCAATACTGGTTGTTGAATTTCTACGCAACAGCAGGGAAGAAGTCATTGAAATTGCCAGACAGGTAGAAACAGAAATGCGTGCAGCAGGGCTGGGCTATCATTTTCCTTTATTATTCGGAGAGGATACAAAAAAAATATGGTCGCTTCGCAAAGCAGGACTGGGTTTATTAAGCAACCTGCCGGGCGATGCCAAAGCAGTTCCGGTAATTGAAGATACTGCGGTTGATGTAAATGATTTACCGGATTATATCCGTGAGTTTAATGAAATACTGAAGAAATACAACCTTTATTCTATTCATTATGCGCATGCAGGCAGCGGCGAAATTCATCTTCGCCCTATCATCAATCTAAAAACCAAAGAAGGCAACCAGTTATTCCGCACGATTGCTGAAGAAATAGCAACACTGGTAAAAAAATACAATGGTTCGTTAAGTGGAGAACATGGCGACGGTCGCCTGCGTGGCGAGTTCATCCGCCAAATGATTGGTGAGAAAAATTATCAATTATTAAAAGAAATCAAAAAAGCCTGGGACCCTCAAAATATATTTAATCCCAACAAAATTGTTGATACGCCATCCATGAATAGTATGTTGCGCTATACTCCCGGCCAACATACGCCTGAATTTAAAACGGTTTTCCGTTTCAACAACCAGGATGTTTTACAACATGCAGAACAGTGTAACGGTTCGGGGGATTGCCGAAAGACCCATTTATCCGGAGGCACTATGTGCCCATCGTATATGGCTACCCGAAATGAAAAAGATACGACAAGGGCAAGAGCTAATATACTGAGGGAATTCTTAACCAATTCTAACAAGCTCAACCGTTTTGATCATAAAGAGATTTATGAAGTAATGGATCTTTGCCTGAGCTGCAAAGGTTGTAAATCCGAATGTCCGTCGAATGTAGATGTTGCCAAACTGAAAGCTGAGTTTCTACAGCATTACTATGATGCAAATGGAGTCCCGCTACGATCTAAATTAATTGCCAATTTCAGCAAATCAGCAAAACTAGGGGCAATAGCTCCCGGGCTTTACAACTTCGCAATGACTAATTCGCTGGTAAGCAAAGCAATTAAATCTTTCGCCGGGTTTGCACCTAAACGCTCAATGCCTGCACTTCATAAAACAACATTGATAAGCTGGTTCAAAAAAAGAGAGCAAAAGTCAAAACTAAAAACTGATAAAGCGGTTTACTTATTTTGCGACGAGTTCACCAATTACAATGATACAGAAATCGGTATCAAAGCCATCCTGCTACTGGAAAGATTAGGCTATGAAGTTATTATTCCCCGGCATGAAGAAAGCGGCCGTTCCTGGTTATCTAAAGGCCTGATAAGAAAAGGAAAAGAAATCGCGAATAAGAATATCCGTTTATTAGCTCCGTTAGTGAATGATAAAACGCCTTTGATTGGGATTGAGCCATCCGCAATACTTACTTTCAGGGATGAGTATATTGACCTTGCGGATGACGATAATTTTGAAAAAGCAAAACAGCTTTCTGCAAATGTCTTTTTAATTGATGAGTTTATTGCTCGGGAAATGGAGAAAGGAAATATCACTAAAGAATTATTTACTAAAGAAAAAAAAGAAATAAAACTGCATGGCCATTGCCAGCAGAAGGCTTTATCATCGGTCGCTCCTACGGTTCGGATTTTATCTTTACCGGAAAACTATTCAGTACAAACCATTCCTTCCGGATGCTGTGGTATGGCCGGTTCTTTTGGCTATGAAAAGGAGCACTACGATCTTTCTATGCAAATCGGTGAAATGGTTTTATTTCCAACCATAAGGAAGCAAACACAGGATATTATTATCGCGGCGCCGGGAACAAGTTGCCGCCACCAGGTAAAAGATGGTACGGGAAGAAAAGCCTTGCACCCGGTGGAGATTTTATATGATGCGCTGATTGATAAAAGAGAAGAGTAAGAAAGTCAACAACTTTATCCTGTACGCCCAAATCCCGGTTCAGATTTTACTTCTGATGAAAACTATCTCCTATAAACTGCAAGGCATCCGTAATACCTGTACGCCAGTACGTCCAGTTATGTGCACCATCACGCACACGAAATTCGTGCGGCACTTTCTTTTCAGTTAACGCGATATGTAATAAACAATTCCCCTTAATTAAAAAATCATCATCACCGCAATCAATCCAGTAACGTACTTTCTTTAATTCATCCGCCGGTTTATCTGCAACCATTTTAAGAATGTCATTATCATACCATGTTTTTGTCAACCGGTTTTTACCTTTTAATCCTTTTCCAAACAATTTACCGATTACGATATCATAGTTGGCATCGGGCATAGAAGTAATAGCCTCATCATCCCATACTGCAGCACTGAAAGGCGCAGCAGCCACAAAAAGGTCAGGGTGCTTCAACGCATAAATCAATGTACCATACCCTCCCATCGATAAACCAGCCAAGCCCCTGTATTTCTTTTCGGCTTTAATGTGAAATTCCTTTTCCACGGATGGAATAAACTCATTCACAAAGAAGTCTTCATAGTTTTCTTTACCATCATAGGAGTTAATATAGAAACTTGAATCACCGTTGGGCATTACAATAATCATCGGAGGTATTGTGCCATCGGCAATCGCCTTATCCGCATAGCGGTTTATTTCACCAAACTGCAGCCAGCCTGTATTATCATCAGTAAATCCATGCAACAAGTAAACAACCGGGTAGGTTCGTTGTGAAGTGTAATAGTCAGCCGGCAGGTAAACGGTATAATTTACATTTTTACCAAGTACTTTACTTTGGATGGTTTGGGTTTCCAATACTTTGCCCATAGGTTGGGCCGATGCGATAACTACTGCAATCAACAATGAAAATGAAAATAATGTTTTACGGAATGTTGCTGGCATAACAAAAGTTTAGAAGGTAAATTTAGCGATACAACTTTTTCTCACAAAGAATGTAAGGAAGATAAAGTTCACAAAAAATAAGCCTCGTTTCCCCTCCGTATTCTTAGCTACGATGTGTGAGCACAAATTTTCCGAAAGCTGATCTTATTCTTTTGGCTAATTAAAAAAATAGGTTGTTATTTGTTCTCGTAAAAATTCCAGGTATGCCCTACACTCCTTCCGTAAAACGTTATGATGCGATGAAGTATAACCGCTGTGGAAAAAGCGGCTTACTATTACCAGCCATCTCATTAGGCCTGTGGCATAATTTCGGCGGTGTAGACATTTTCGAAAATGGCCGGAAGATTATACGTCATGCATTTGATAACGGTATTACCCATATAGATCTGGCAAACAAT
>JAFDYH010000192.1:25626-33871 GCA_018267535.1 Bacteroidota bacterium | reverse complement strand
GCTGAAAGAATATGCCATTCGGGGTTAAAATTTTCCAATTCATCCTCTGTCGGGCGGAGGAACATGTTATAAGCAAATAAATTATTCCAGGGTTTTTCGTTTATGGTGCGAATGTTTAACCGGTACCTGGGGTCAGCACAGGCGTAAGCATCACGTACCCATAATTCCTTACAGTTATCCAGATAGTCAATTACCTTATTATAAATGATATCAAAATATGCTTCACTGATGGGGATATTAAACTCATTCCAGTTAACTGTGCCGGTAGTGAGAATATCCTTTACGATAAACCTGTCTTTCGGGGAACGACCGGTGAATTCGCCAGTATTAATAACCAGTGCCCCGGTATCATTTAACACGCCTTCCCCCATCCCTATAGTTTCCATTACTAATTCATCAGGAGAAAGTTGGTAATTGACGGGCGGAATTTTCCGGAATCCGAATTTCAAAAGGCTCTCGGGTGCAATCGTGATGGTACTCGTCATACTCCACTGCGTTTAGGTTGCAAAGTAAAGAATAAAATATGTTAAGTACAAACGTATGTTAGTTTTAATTTGTTGCAGAGATTTCAACTTTCTAATAATTGGCAATACAAAAAGGCCTGGCTTTTCGCTCTTTTTGGCAGATAAACAAAATGGCAGGGGGGTGGGAATTATTACAACTTTTCCACTTTTTATTATGATTAGCAGGTGATTAACTATTCAGGCCTACCTTTAAAACTCAATGACTGCTATGAAGTATCTGCCTCTGAACCCGGAAATATTCGTAAAGAACAGGGAACGTTTTCAAAAGCAAATGAAGCCGGCTTCCATTGCCATTTTTACCAGTAATGATGAAGTTCCCAGCAACGGAGATGCACTTTATCCATTTAAACAAAACAGTGATCTGTTTTGGCTGAGCGGTATAATCCAGGAGGATAGTATGGTGATATTATTCCCCGATAATCCGGACGATAAATACCGGGAAATACTTGTATTGGTTCGACCTAATGAGTTAAAAGAAAAATGGGACGGTAAGCGCTTGCGTGTTAAAGAAGCCCAGGATATTAGTGGAATAAAAACAATCATCTGGCTGGATACTGCAGAAACTTTATTACAGCAATGGATTCATAGTGCCGATACAATTTATTTAGACAGTAATGAAAATGACCGCAAAGGAAGTTTTGTAAGAACAAGAGACTATCGCTTCATTGATGAAATGAAATCAAAATATCCATTACATCAGTATGAACGGGCTGCAAAGCTTCTGAAAGAACTGCGTAGTATCAAAACTTCACTGGAAGTAGAAGTATTACAGAAAGCAATTGATATTACTGATGTCACTTTTCGCCGGTTGTTAAGATTTATTAAGCCGGGTGTAATGGAATATGAAATAGAAGCAGAAATCTTTCATTCGTTTCTGAGCCAACGGGCAACAGGACCAGCCTATAGCAGTATTATAGCCAGTGGTGACAGAGCGAGAACATTGCATTATATTTCGAATAATCAGGAATGTAAGGATGGCGAATTAATATTGATGGATTTTGGTGCAGAATATGGCGGTTACTGTGCCGACCTGACAAGAACGATTCCGGTAAATGGAAAATTTACAAGGCGGCAGAAGACGGTTTATAATGCCTGCCTTCATTTACATAATTATGCAAAAAGTTTACTGAAGCCCGGCATTACTCTTGCTGATTACACAGATAAAGTGGGTGAAGAGGCTACAGTTCTGTTTCAAAAGATCGGGCTTTTGAAAAAAAGCGATATTAAAAATGAAAACCCCGATAACAGGGCTTATCGCAAATATTTATACCATGGCATTTCTCATCACCTGGGTATTGATGTACATGACCTTGGTACAAGAACTACACCGATACAGGCAGGAATGGTATTAACGGTAGAGCCCGGTATTTATATTGAAGAAGAACAAATAGGCATACGAATTGAAAACAATGTATGGATTACCCGCAACGGGAACAAAGACCTGATGAAAAATATACCCATTACGGTGGAAGAGATTGAAGCGCTTATGAAAAAATAAGATTTATCTTTCCGCCATGAAGCAAATCCCTAATCTTTTCACTTTACTCAACCTGGTTTTTGGCTGCCTTGCTATCGTTTTTATTTTACAAAATGGAGAACAAATCGTGTTGTTGGGATCAGATGGTGCTACTAATGTAAACCTGCCCGAAAAAATGACCTGGGCTTCTTTTTGCATTTTTGCTGCGGCCGCTATTGATTTCCTGGATGGTTTTGTGGCAAGATTATTCAAAGTCAGTTCGGAAATGGGTAAGCAATTAGATTCATTGGCAGATGTCGTAAGTTTTGGGGTTGCCCCCGGCATGATACTGTATCAATTGCTCCGCATCGGTTTTGCACAGCAGGTAGATGGACTGGATATTTCTATAGCCTGGTTGTTGCCTGCATTTTTAATCCCCGTTGCCGGTGCATGGCGCCTGGCAAGGTTTAACATTGACACCGAACAATCTTATTCATTCAAGGGGCTGCCTATACCTTCGGCAGGTTTATTTATTGCTGCTTTACCGCTGGTAATTTGGTTTCCTGCAACTTTGATTGACATTCATACTTATCTTATCAATACATGGGTTTTGTATGCGATTATTGTAGTACTTAGCTGGCTTATGGTGAGTACTTTACCATTAATGAGCATGAAATTCAAAGATTATTCAGTCGGGAATAATTTATCGAAGTATATACTTGTTATTATGGCGATAGTTGCATTTGTCATTCTGAAATGGCTGGCGATTCCGGTGATCATCATTCTTTACATTGTTTTATCTTTGGTCTTCAAAAATAAAGTTGCATGATTTATTCAGTACAGGTGAAAGTAATGCCATTAAAAGAATTACTGGATCCGCAGGGAAAAGCTGTTATGGGAGGATTAAAAAATCTGGGAATAGGAACGGTGGAAGATGTACGTGTCGGAAAAAATATAACCCTGCAGATAAATGCCGCATCACCTGATGAAGCAAAACAAATAGCAGAAGAAGCAGGAAAAAAATTGCTGGCCAATCCGGTAATGGAATATTTTGAAATCAATATTAATTAGAAGATGTGTAAATATGCTGATATGCAAATAGGGGTTCGGAAATTTGCACATTTGCCTATCGGTTATTTTCCATATTGACCTATGCTTTACCTTGTTCCTACACCCATCGGTAATCTGAAAGATATTACGCTGCGGGTACTGGAACTATTGAAAGAAGTCGATCTTATTCTTGCTGAAGATACCCGTACTACTTCCCATTTACTAAATCATTACGGAATTATAAAACCTCTTTCTCCCTATCACCAGCATAATGAGCATAAAGTATTGCATCACCTGGTAAATCAATTGTTAAATGGGAAAAGGATTGCTTTATTGACGGATGCCGGCACTCCCGGTATTTCTGACCCTGCTTTTTTATTGGTGAGGGAATGTATAAAGACCGGGGTAAATATTGAATGTTTACCGGGTGCAACGGCATTTGTTCCTGCACTGGTGAATAGCGGGATACCTACAAACCGTTTTGTATTTGAAGGCTTTTTGCCAATAAAAAAGGGGCGACAAACCCTTTTAAAAAAGCTTGCTGATGAAGAAAGAACAATTATTCTTTACGAATCTCCCCTGCGCCTGGTAAAAACCCTGGAAGAAATAATGGAACATTTTGGCGCCGAAAGACAATGCAGTGTAAGTCGTGAACTGACGAAATTATTTGAAGAAACAAAAAGAGGTAGCCTAAAAGAAGTAAGTGAATATTTCAGGGAGAAGGGAGTAAAGGGAGAGATTGTGATCATTGTGCAGGGAAAAGACTAAAATCTTCACGGGCGATTAAATAAGTAATTCTGTTTTTCATTTCGTACCAGATAGCACTAAGGTCTTTGTTTCTTTACCTGAAATATAAAAAAATATTAAAAAATGTTTTCTGGTTGCCGTGGTATGATTTTGGGGTGCACCTTTGCATATATCAAAATCTGAATCTATGAACAGAAAATTATCATTAACCGGTTTTATTGTATTTGCTATTACGCTTACTTCTTTCTCTCAAATCCGGGAAATACCCCAGGCCGTCAGGGAAACTTTTGCTAATCAATACCCCAAAGCGGAGAATACCGATTTTAAAGACTGGATAGCTAAAGTAGATGTAAATTTTGAATTGAACGGAGAGAAGCTGGTGGCTACATATGGTAATAAAGGAGACTGGAAGGGAACAGAAAAAGATTGGCGATTTGATGAACTTGAAGAAGACGTAAAAGATGGCTTTGAAAAAAGCAAGTATGCGGATTGGGATATTACCGAAACGAAAATAATATACCTGCCTGGTGGTAGCGAGCAATACAGGATACGTGTAAAGAAAAACGATGTGCAGAAAAAGTATCTCTATTTCAATGCAAAAGGCCGTTTATTGCGCGAAGCGGTCACCCTGTAGATTTTAAACAACTATGATATTAACAGAGTGCTTCATGTGGGAGCACTTTTTTATTTGTATTTTCGAAACTTTTAAAATAAAGATTGACAGGTATGAAAATCTTTTTAGTAGCAATTACCCTTACCATCTCTTTCATTGTTTCAGCACAACCCGATCGCTGGCAACAGCGGGTAAAGTACGCAATGGATATCGATATGAATGTGGAAACAAACCGGTTTACCGGCAAGCAAAAGTTGGAATACTGGAATAATTCACCAGATACTCTGCATCGCGTTTTTTATCATTTATATTTTAATGCTTTTCAGCCGGGCAGTATGATGGACACGAGGAGCCGCCGGCAGGGAACCATCGTCTTTCGTAAAGACAGAAATGGAAATGATGTTGCGGATTGGGATGACCGGGTGAAAGACCGGATACTGAACCTGAAACCTGATGAAATCGGCTACCAGAAAATTGTTTCATTAAAGATGAATGGGCGTCCTCAGGCTTTCAAGGTATTGGAAACAATACTGGAAGTAAAGTTGGATAAGCCCATTCTGCCAAAATCCAAAGTAGTATTTGATATGGAGTTTGAAGCACAGGTTCCAATACAAATAAGAAGAAGCGGAAGGGATAATCCAAAAACAACTGTGCGTTATTCCATGAGCCAATGGTATCCTAAAATCTGTGAGTATGATTATGAAGGCTGGCATCCCACACCTTATGTTGGCCGTGAGTTTTATGGTGTATGGGGTGATTTTTCTGTAAACATTACTATTGATAAAAAATATATTCTGGGGGGCACAGGTTATTTACAGAATGCCAACCAGATTGGTTATGGATATGAAACACCGGGTACAAAAGTTGTACAACCTGCCGGTAATAAGCTCACCTGGAAATTCTTTGCACCCAATGTGCACGATTTTATGTGGGCTGCCGATCCCGATTATAAACATATTTCGCAAAAGGTAAGAGATAGTCTTACCATACATGTATTGTACAAAACAAGTAATACGACCGACGCCGATTGGCAGGGCGTGTTGGCAAATGCGGTAAAGGCATTACCATTTATCGAAAAGACATTTGGTCCTTATCCTTATAAACAATATTCATTTATACATGGCGGTGATGGTGGTATGGAATACCCTATGGCGACTTTGTTGTTTAATAAAGGCGCCTGGTTGCATGAATGGATGCATAGTTGGTATTATGGTTTATTGGGAACAAATGAATCGCTCTACGCATGGATGGATGAAGGGTTTACAGATTATGCCGATGCAAGGGTACAGGCATTTTTAGATAATAGTGAAGAATGGCCTTACAAAGGAAGTTATGCAGCTTATTATAATCTTGTAAGAAGCAATAAGGAAGAACCATTGACCACGCATGCCGACCACTTCAATACAAATTTCGCGTACAGTAATGCTGCTTATTCGAAAGGAACCGTGTTCCTGGAACAATTGGGATATATTACCAGTGCACAACTACGGGATAAAATTTTACTGGAATACTATTGGAAGTGGCGTTTTAAACATCCCAATGCCGCGGATTTTATACGTATTGCAGAAAAAGTAAGTGATATGAAGCTGGACTGGTATAAAGAGTATTTTGTGAATACCACAAAAACTATCGATTATAGTATCGACAGTTTGTGGGCAGAAGATGGTAAAACTAAAGTCCGCATCAAAAGAATTGGCCTGATGCCGATGCCCATTGATTTGCAAATGACATTTAAGGATGGGTCAAAGGAGATGCACTATGTTCCGTTAGACCTGATGTATGGTGAAAAGCCGGCAGAAGATCCTTCAATACCACGGAAAATATATGATGCCTGGAAATGGACAAATGATACTTATGTAGTGGAAACAGAGAAGAAACTTACAGATATTACAACCGTTGAAATAGACCCGTCGCAACGGATGGCAGATATCGACAGGAGAAATAATAAACTGGAATTGAAATGGTAACAAAAAAGCTCTTGTAAGAGAGCTTTTTTGTTTGATTAGAGTCCGCCTGCTTAGTGCGATCACTGGAATTTGGGTAAGGATGGTTTATGGTCATGGTCCAGATAATATCTCTGAATTATTTTAAAGTATAAATGTATGGTCTCTCATAATACCCGGAAATACCACTTTTGTGGTATTTTTTGAACATTCTTGCTTGTGATCAACGACCATAATATTTATTCACGGCTTCGATCCTGTTTGTTACATGCAATTTTTCATACACATGATATACATGCTTTCTCACAGTTTCCGGGCTAATATGTAGCTCAGCCGCAATTTCTTTATACATCAGGCCCTTTGATAATTGTTCCAGGATTTCTTTTTCCCGGTTAGACAGGTCTTCCAGTTTTTCAGAACTCTGGTTAATTGATTTTTTTTGTTGGAAGGCTGCAACCACTTTACGGGCAATCTGGCTGCTCATGGGTGCGCCACCTTCATATAATTCCCGGATAGCTTCCAGCATTTTAGAAGGGGCGGTCTTTTTCAGAATATAGCCGCTGGCACCGGCACTCAGCGCTTCAAATATCTTTTCATTTTCCTCGTAAACAGTACACATCATAAAATTTGTCTGCTGTATTTGCGGTTTCAGATCGCGAACACAATCAATTCCGTTCTCGTCACCGCCGAGATTAATATCCATCAGCACAACATCCGGCTTCAGGCCGGGCAATTTCAGCTTTGCTTCTTTAGCATTACTCATTGTGCCTACACACCTGTAATCGTCAGACATCCTTATAATTTCTTCCAATGCGCTCCGCAGATCGGGATTATCATCTACAATGCATACCCTGATTTCTTTCATACCGCAAAATTGTGATTAAGGCGTAACAAAGACAATACCACGAAGTGGTAATTATTTAATTATATCTGGTAAACCGATGTCTGTAAAAGTTTATTTCTTCGGCACATATAGCAGGTATTTTTCTTTAAAATAAAGTTCCGGGAAAATAGTTTCAATCTCTGTACTATAAGGCTTACTTCCGCTTTCCTGTATCTCTGCCGTTAAATCACCGCCTTTCAGGCAAATAAGGCCAGGGGCATGATCTGATGGCACTTTCTCTTTCCGGATGAGCGGCAGGCTCCATCTTAATAAATCCTTCAAAGGTGCTACGGCACGCGAAACAGCAAAATCAAATTTTTTGTCTTTTATTTCTTCGGCCCTCGTATGCTGTGTGGTTACATTTTTTAATCCTATTTCAGCAGCAATGGCGTCTACCACCTTTAGTTTTTTAGCGATACTGTCAGCCAAATGAAATTTTACTTCCGGAAAGAAGATTGCCAATGGAATGCCGGGAAATCCCCCACCGGTACCAATATCAATAATTTCTGTTCCCGGGCTGAATTCAAAAACAGCAGCAATGCTTAGTGAATGCAGTACATGTTTTTCATATAAGCTATCAATATCCTTTCTCGAAATAACATTAATTTTCTCGTTCCATTCTTTATATAAGCCTTCGAGTGCTTTGAACTGATTAAACTGATGAGCTGTAAAATCAGAAAAATATTTTAGAATTATTTCCATGTATTACCAGGCATTTTTAGCCTTTTTCCAAAGCGAAGGTGCGAAAATGATATAATAGAAAAACATCCAGATATCAAGGAATATAAATAAGGGCCAAAGATCATTTTCATTCAGTTTCTTCATTGCCTTGAAATAAATAAATCCCTGTACCATCCATTTTAATCCTAAAACGCCAAGGGCTATACGCCAATCGTAGAAGACAGCACAGGCAATTAATGCAGGATAAAACAAAAACTGCGTAAAGGTGTAAAGGCCCAGCAGAAATTTATGTTTTGGTTTATAATATTTAGCGGTGGTATAATGCCTTTTCTTTTGCTTCATCCAGGC
>JAFDYH010000192.1:11021-25474 GCA_018267535.1 Bacteroidota bacterium | reverse complement strand
CGTAAAAAAATATCTTTTTTATAAGAGAGGTTGCGGCCTACACCCATATAAGGCACTCCTGCAATGGCATAAGAAAGGTATTGTAACGCAGAGTGAAATGTTTCAAACCGGATCAGTTTATTTAACAGGCCGGGTAACTTATGATAACCGCCGTAGCCTAAAACTACTTCGACACCGTTGTAATATGCATCCTGCATTTTTTGCATCCAGAATTCGCTGGCAGGAACACAATCTGCATCCGTAAGTAAAACGATTTCATGTTTTGCTTCCTTAATACCGATCGATAGTGGATATTTTTTACCGCTGATCAGCTTGGCCTCCTGCGTCAATTCAATAACGTTCAAAAACTTGAATGTTTTCTTCAATTCCTGTAAAATGTATTTTGAATCGTCCACAGAATTGTCGTTTACCACTACTACTTCATGTGTGGATTGGTATTGTTGTACCAATACACCCGGCAGGTTGCGTGCAATATTTTCATCTTCATCCCTTGCGCAAATAACGACAGAAACAGGATGTTGCTGCGATTGAGGCCTGGGTTTGATTTTAAAAAAAGCCAATCTCCTGAAAAACCATAAGTAATAGAATAGCTGGACGATGGCGACAAATGCAAATAGGTATAGCGATAGCAGAGGAATAAAGGTTTTTAATTGCGTCCAGTTCATAATCCCAGGCAGTTTTGGAGATGGCGGCTTAATCCGCCGCGAAATTAGCGGAGAAGATATAAATCAGGGCTTGAAATCATTTAACAACTGTTGATAAATGACCGGCCGGGATTCTTTTTCATCTCAAAAATGAGTATAAAGTTAAATAGTAAATTTGCCGTCCGGTAAAACAAGATAAAATTCAGCATGGCAGCATTGCAATTTGAATTGCATAAAACAGATACAGGTTCTGAGGCAAGAGCAGGAAAAATAACAACCGATCATGGTGAAATATTCACGCCTATCTTCATGCCTGTAGGTACAGCTGGCAGTGTGAAAGCGGTTACACAGCAGCAACTGCTGAATGATGTAAAAGCACAGATTATTTTAGGGAATACCTACCATCTTTACTTGCGGCCGGGTTTAGAAGTATTGGAAAAAGCAGGTGGCCTTCACCGTTTCAATGGATGGAATAAACCAATACTGACAGATAGTGGCGGTTACCAGGTTTTTTCATTGGCGGGTACAAGAAAGATAAAAGAAGAAGGGGTTACATTTCAATCGCATATTGATGGTTCTAAGCATTTGTTTACACCGGAGAATGTAATGGACATACAGCGTACTATAGGCGGCGATATCATTATGGCTTTTGATGAGTGCCCGCCAGGTGGCAGCGAATATGAATATGCGAGAAAGAGTATGGAACTAACGCATCGCTGGCTAGACCGATGTTTTAGGCAGTTCGACTCTACTGCTCCGAAATACGGTTATACGCAAAATTTGTTTCCGATAGTACAAGGTGGCACGTCTAAAGAATTGAGAAAACAATCCTGCGACTATATCAGTTCAAAAAATGCCACCGGTAATGCTATTGGTGGACTTAGTGTTGGTGAACCAGAACCCGTGATGTATGAAATATGTGATTGGTGCTGTAATCATTTACCCAAAGAAAAGCCACGTTACCTGATGGGCGTTGGCACTCCCTGGAATATATTGGAGTGTATCAGTTATGGCATAGATATGTTTGATTGTGTAATGCCTACCCGCAATGGCCGTAATGCAATGCTTTTTACTACCCAAGGCGTGATTAATATTGATAATAAAAAATGGGAGTTTGATTATTCCCCGATAGATGATGGGCTGGATTGTGAAATCAGTAATTATTACAGTAAAGCCTACCTGCGCCATTTAATGAAGGCACAGGAAATATTGGGACTAACAATTGCCAGTGTGCATAATCTTGCATTTTATCTATGGCTTGTTACGGAAGCAAGGAAACACATAATGAATGGCAGCTTTGTAACATGGAAGAGTGTAATGACCGAACAATTAAAAACACGTTTGTAAAGGACTTTTAAATAGCTGTATATTTATATAGCTGCACCTCCTCCACCTACAGGAAATCTTTTTCATTTTAAACCTTCATTTAAATTTTATTCTATGTGTATAAAACGTCATTCAATCCAATGCATTATTCCCCCGTACATGATGGAAAAGCTGATGGAGAAAGCAGAAAATAAACCTACGGCTTTTAAGACTAAAGTTCAGGCTTATGCAACGGATGATAAATTCAGGAGCAAAAGGCAATTGTTTTCGAAATTAAGTCATGGAGCAAAAAGAGTATTGCTGCATGAGTCGTTAAAGAAAGCGACTAAAAAGGCCGCTGTTAACCGGGCTGTATATACGGCTAAAAATAAAGAAACGCAACCGGGTACACTGGTTAGAAAAGAAGGACAGGCGCCCGTAAAAGATAAAGATGTAAACCGCGCTTATGATGCCGCTGGTTATACCTGGGATTTTTATTATTCACTATTTGGAAGGAATTCTATTGATAGTAAGGGAATGAAAATTATCCAAACCGTTCACTACGGTGTAAAATATGATAACGCATTTTGGGATGGGGAACAAATGATTTATGGAGATGGCGATGGTAAAATTTTTAGTTCATTCACCACGGATATTGATATCATCGGCCATGAATTAACGCATGGCGTAGTGCAATACGAATGCAACCTGGCGTATAAAGACCAAAGTGGTGCATTGAATGAATCCCTGGCGGATGTATTCGGTACAATGATCAAACAAAAAACATTGAATCAGACTGTAAAGCAGGCCGACTGGCTGATTGGTGAAAACTGTTTGCTGGGAAAGAAGTATGCCCTGCGTTCGTTAAAAGCACCGGGTACTGCTTATGTGAACCATCCCGATTTAGGCACTGACCCCCAACCCGCTACTATGAGCGGATATGTAAATGATCCATCAGATAACGGTGGTGTACACACTAATTCTGGTATTCCCAATCATGCTTTCTATGTAGCAGCTTCTGCTATTGGTGGGTATTCATGGGAGAAAACCGGCCGCATCTGGTATGCTGCTTTAACCGATACAAAGCTGGTGAAAGCAAATGCCGGTTTTGCTGATTTTAAAAATGCGACCATTACACATGCCCGGAAATTATTTCCCGGCGATTCTTCGGTTTCAAAAGCAGTTAGTGACGCCTGGGTTACGGTAGGAGTGTAGTAAATTAGTTATATGAAATTAACACTGATACAATCGGGAGGTTTTGTGGGTAAAACAAAAATTGCCGAGGAAGATTTGTCCAAACAACCACAAGCATTGCAGCAGCATGTGCAAACTATTTTTTCAAAAGGGCCTGCAAAAGCGGAGCCTTCGGCAGGAGACCTGAACAGGGATAAGGAAACTTATTCACTTGAGTTTAATGGGACAAATCTTCCTTTAAACACCATCAGAATGAATGATGATTTGCAAAAACTTATTGCAAAGATGAAAGGGAATTTGAAGTATAAGAAAAGCTGATACAGCGAAAACTATTGTCACACAAAATGTAAAACTGCCATTATCGAAAATATGCCAACCAGCCCGCCCAATATACTTGCAACAGCATCCATTAGTTCATAATGTCCTTCGCCGGTTACCAATGAAAATAACTCAAAAATATAGCTGATGGAAGCCACAATACCCAGCGAGAAAACAATAGCTGTTGCAGTACGAAGGTGAAAAAAATAATTGAAAAAGGCATAGATGAACAGGCCCAGAACAACCCCAACCCAAAAATGTTTCCACTTATCCGGAGCTATCATCATTGTTGTAATTTTCAAAATATCTTTGCCACTTTGTTATCCTTTACTGTTGCCTTCGCGACCAATGTCTGTTCTCTTCTGAAAGCTGCAAAATCATCTTTTAATAATACTGTTTCAGGCGAATGGCAACGATATCTGGCTTAAATTTCAGTAAAGATTTTATAAAATCAAAAACCTTTGCTTATGGGCACTTTAAGAGTACATGGAACAATTGATATCTCACAGTTTTGGCCTGCAGGTACATCCGATGCGGATACTACAAAAATCAAATTGATCGTAAATAAAAATTCATTTGAGTATAAAGAAAAAGGGGCCACGAAATTTTCATCCATAAAATTATTCAATGACGCTCAATCAAAAGGGCAGGTATCAAAGAAGGTAGTAACAGTCAGCAAAAAAACAGGCGACCAGACTATAACGGTGCGGTTGCAGGGGGTAGATGCCCCTGAGCTTCACTACAAGGCGGCGCCGCTCAAAACGAGTGATAATATAAGTACCGCAGAGCGAAAAAAATTTAACGACCTGAATAAGGAAAGAAGACAAAATTTCGGGGAAACCGCAACAGTTGAATTGAAAAAGCATCTCGAAAAATTTGCCAATCCCCAAGGGTTAATAACGGCAGTATTCGAAACAGAAGTAGATGCACCATCTGATGTGGTGGATACATATGGACGCTTTGTCGGCAATATCCGCATTGGGAAAAGTCATATTGTTAATGAATGGCTGGTGGAAAACGGATGGGGGCACCCTGCCTTTTATACATCTATGTCAGCAACGGAAATCCAAACATTTCTTGCTTTATGGAAAAAAGGGAAGAAGAAAAAAAACCGCCCGGGCAAATTTTTATCAAAGGATGCGAACAATTTTGACTGGGCTCTCTTATATGCAGAACCTAAAAAAAATCAGCCAGTCCCTTTCACGCCAGGTGAAGATAAAGGGGACGTATTAATGCCGAAAATATTCAGGAGACAGGTTTCATGGCTTGTATCAAAAAAGGCAGGAGTAATTAGTAATAGCACTGGATTTAAAACTTATTTGAAGAAAAAACCTGACCAGCTTGTCTTACTCAACGATTTTTTACAAAACGGGGTGAATTCGGCACAGGTATTTGCGTTGGATGAATTTATTTCTGCGGACAATAAAATCCTGAAAAATCCTGAAGAAATGGTTTTTAAAGAAAAGCCAAGTATACTTGTAGACCCGGGCGGGAATAAAATAACCAAGTGGAAGTGAACGGCATTTCCTGCCCCAAATTGTACTTACATTTTCACGATACCGTTCTTTACGGCATACATGGCAAGGCCTACGCGGGTGCTTATATTTAGTTTCTTAAATAGTGCATCCCGGTAACCATCTACCGTCCGTTCGCTCACAAACATTTCTTTAGCAATTTCAAAATAAGTTTTTTCCGTGCAGGCTAATTTTAGAAATGCAAGTTCCCGATCAGACAGTTTGGCGAATGTGGAAATACCATTTTTATCATCCGCCAGTAAATTGACGGATTGAATTATTTTTCGCGATACTAATTCATTGTAATAGTACCCCCTGCTCAGCACTTCATCAAATGCCTGTTTCAGTTCTGCAGGTTCGGCATCTTTTAATACATAGCCTTTCGCGCCGCTCTTTATCATTTTAATGATTGCAGTTTCAGCGTCCATAGTACTTAAGGCCAGGATTTTTATATCCGGATAATTGACATGGATCCAATTGGCGGTAGCATAACCATCCATTTCGGGCATAGCAATATCCAGCAACACAATGTCCGGAACATGGCGCGGCTGCAGTTGTTTGATAAAATCCTGCCCGTTGACCGCATCAAATAATACTTTGTAGGTAGGGAACAGGTTAATTAATGCGCAGATGCCTTTGCGGAACATGGTATGATCATCCACTACGGCGATATATTTCATTTCACTCATACGGAATAGTAATGTTTATAGTTGTTCCTTCATTTAATTTGCTTTCAATAGTACTGGAGCCACCAGTTAATGCAGCCCTTGTTTTTATATTCAGCAGTCCAAGGCCATTGTTGTTTTTGACGGCTTCTTCCGTATCGAAGCCCTTTCCGTTATCCTTAATTATTACCTGCAGGTTATCTGCTCCATACTGAAATTGAATACCGATACGCGACGCATTTGCATGTTTAATACTGTTCTGCAGGCTTTCCTGTATAATGCGGAATAAAATTAATTTTTTCTGCTCATTCATTTTTTTCTCTTCCCCTTCCACGGAAACGCTTATCTGGCTGACCCCGCTTTTATTGATTCGCTCCGCTTCATTGCTTACAGCACTGTGCATACTCAGCGAACGGATGCGTTCACTGCTCAGGCTTTTGGCAATATCTCTCAGGTCACTCATCGCTTTACCTACATTCTCTTTCACTTCGTTCAGCATCTCTTTACTCATCGTTTCACTTTCATTCATAATATTGATCTGCACTTTCGCGAGGCTTAATATCTGGCCGACATTGTCGTGTATTTCCTGGCTGATATTGTTGAAGGTTTGTTCCTGGATTTCGAGTTGCGAATGCAACAATTCTTGCTGAAATTTTAATTGCAGTGTTGCTTTTTCTTCAATGTGCTTTTTCTTACGTTGATTAATAAATGCTATCAGTATAACAATAAAAAAGCCAATGATTATAAAAACAAGGGTGGCAACTATAATGCCCGTGATAATTTCGTATTCCGGTTGCGACATATAAATGCGATAATCAAGCTTCCATATAACAGGATGTTTAATATATTATTAAGAATAACAAAAATATTTATTCCTGAATGTTTTTGAAAGTTAGCTAGTAAAGTTGGAAAGGTGTACAATACTGCACTGCCCATCGCAGAGAACAAAATTCCATTTGCGAGCCAGAAATACTCATAGCCCAGGATATTGATATAGGGCTCCTGTGTTATTAAATAATAAAGTAGGATACAGCATACAATAACCTCAATTATATCACCAATTGATTCACTATAGTAGTTATACTGAAAGAAGCCCTGCAAAAATAAAAGGTTAAATGCTGCAATGGATAAAAATATACCTCCCAGCCCGAAAATAAATCGCCTGATTTTTTGAGAGATTGCTGCGGTCGATAACACCCAAAGCATGAAGGAGACCGTTACGACCATATTTAAATTAAATACCAGGGCATTTGATTTATTTAAAAAATAGCGGGCATACCAGCCATATGTTTCGACACAAACAATCAGGAAAAGTAATGGAATAAAAAACCGCCATATTCCTGTTTGTTTTTTATACAAAAGGAATATGGCAGCGATGAATGTGATATATTCGGCCGTTACTACAACATTAAAAAGTGCTTTTAAATGTTCCACTGTTGATTTTTCATTGCTCAGATTTATTTAGGACAATTGTATGGCGGGCATAGTTGGCCGTTATCGCCCCCCTTGTTAATTTCTTTGTCAATATTGAAAGAAGGAAAATCACAATTTGTCCCTGCTATACCTAAAGTTTCTAATCTATTGTAAAAATCTTTTGATTCGTCAATATAAACTATGGCGTTTTGGCTCTTAAATTCAAAAAGAAGATGCAAGCGATTTTTAAAACCAGAAGGATACTTTGGACTTGATACACCAGTATCTGAGAATGATGCGAAATCGATTTCAATAAAATCTATTGGAGGCTTGTTAGAATTCTTTCTTAGATTATTCTGGTAATCTCTTTCGCACCTGATAAAATCTAAGAAATCGCTATAACAATAAAGTATACTTTCTGTATCAGTGACAATTCCATTATCAATATTTTCTGTGGCAGACGGCTCTAATGTAAATACAAGTCCGATGTGTCCTGCGTTATCTTTATAATAATTTAACCATTGTTGTAGTAAATCAATTGTACCTTGTTTTTTGAAGGTATATGGTTTTTTGTCGGAACCAAAAATATAATATTTGTTCAAATCTTTTGCGTTTATATCTGTAGGTGCAAAGATTAACACAATTTGTTTATCAGGTATTATTGAGGTTTCCATAGGTACATTATCAGGTTCAATAGATGCTTTATGGGCAGCAAAATAAACCCTTAATCCTTTTATATTTTGTGGGCCGCCATTTTCTAATTCTATTTTTGAAAGCATTTTGTCAAAATCTATAACTGAATAGGTATAGTTAGAAGGATGCTCTTTTCCCAGAAGACGATTTAAAATTTCCTGCTTACTATAAACCGCAGTATGCAGTTTCCCGAATTTAAACCAGAGTGTTCTTTCAACTGACTTATCTTTCGGTATCCACATAAATGGCACTTTTTTATCTGGGGGAGGAGGACATTGGCTCCTCAATTGCACTAAATAGCACAAAAAGAAAAATATAAGTAAAATATGCCTTTTTGCTTTAAGCTTCATAAAGAAATATTTTAAGGTTAAAATAGTTTCATCGAATCTACTTTTATTTTTTTCTCTTTAATCAATTCGCTTATTGTTTTTTTGGTTTTATGCTTTACGTTGCCACAAATACATGAAATGGTCCATATGCCCTACCGTTAAAACACTCCCTTTAAAATTGACTTTTTTCCCGTTTACAACAGGCGTGACTAATACAAACTTTGTAATAACAGATTCACAGGAAAATCCGTATTCAATTTTCCATTAATCATAGGCCAGCTTTCGTTTGAAAGTTTTCTTATGAATTCAGCCAGCCCGGGTTATTGAAATATGTAACCCGGTTAGCTGGTTTTTAAGTATTGATGGACAAATAAAAATGACTTGAAGATTGGCCAGGTTTTGTAATTGCCTGTGTTTTCAAATTATCCGGATTCCTGAACTTCTATTCATCCATCATCTCCCATAAAAAGATTGAACCAGCCATTGTCTTATGCAACGAATTCAAAAACGCTTTATCACAAAAGGAAGAGCTGTTTTTTATTTTTTAAGCAATGGGCTGATGTGTATAGATGAAGAACTGAACCGGATATTTTAACCAGGTTTAGAATCACTTTGGGATTGTAGAAGCCTAATGTAAATCCTTTATTGGGCGGATGATACAATCTCGCTCACCATCATTCGCAGTAATGTCCAGGCCGGCACTGATATCGTTAGATTCAGATTTAGTCAACGGGAACCTGCTCCAATACAGCCTCTGTCTTCGCTTTTTCCTTGGTATGTTTCAATGCCATTGAAATGAAAGTGAAGCTTAGTACAGCACAACACGCAATAACAGCAGCCATTGGAAGGGCTGTTCCATTGTGCAACAGGCTTACGGCAGCAGATGCGGCTGCACTGAAAAACATCTGTACACACCCCATCAGTGAAGAAGCAATGCCGGTTCTTGTATGAAAGGGCGCCAGGGAAAGGGCTGAGGTATTAGGGAATAAAAAGCCCTGCATAGTGAGATAAGTGAATAAAAGAAAAACCATACCTGCCAGTCCAATAATACCGGAATAAGCAAGGAGGAAAAGAATAACCCCCGACAAAACCTGGATTATACTGGTTACTGAAATGATATCTTCTGAAGTTCTTTTTGCAAGCAAAATCCGGTTTACCTGGCTGGCAATAATTAATCCTGACGCATTGAATGCAAAAAACCACCCGTAGTGTTTTGGATCTACATGAAATATTTCGATAAATACAAATGGTGAACCCGAGATATAAGCGAACATGCCGGCTGAAGAAAAACCGGCTGCTACTACATACAGGATAAACTGTTTGGTTTGTAATACATATTTAAAATCCGACAGGATCTTTTGTGGATGCAGGGACATGCCCGGATCGGCAGGCTTGCTTTCCGGTAAAAACTTATAAGCGAGAAATAAAATGATTACAGAAAGGATAGCGAGGGTAAGGAAAATACTTTGCCATCCGAATGCCCCACTCATATAGCCACCGGCAGTAGGCGCTACAATGGGGGAGATTGCTACCACGAGGATCAGCATGGAAAATATCTTCGCGTTTTCATTCAAGGGGAAGATATCTCGTACCATCGCCCTGGATACTACAGCTCCCGCACAACTTCCCAAAGCCTGCAGGAAACGCAAGCCAATCAATACTTCTACAGAAGGAGAAAGCATACAGCCTAAAGAAGCCACTATATAAATCGTAAGCCCTGCAAATAGTGGTTTTTTTCTGCCAAACCTATCGATGATGGGACCAAAAAATAACTGGCCTGCTGATATACCGATGAAATAACTGGTTAAGGATAATTGAACTTTTTCAATAGAAGTATGAAGGTGATCTGCTATTGAAGGAAACCCGGGAAGGTACATGTCAATGCTGAACGGCCCAAGTGCTGATAATGCACCCAACGTAAAAATAATAGCTCCCCGGTTTTTAATGTTCATGATATGCGGCTGCAAAGATATAGGCAGGCAGATGATATAGAAAGTAAAAACAAAGCAGGATCTGTAAAAAAGAATCCCGCCTTTTAAAAGACGGGACCTGTTTTTTTCATAAGGGTAATCTTTTTCGACATCAAAATTTTAAGGACGAGACCACCACGGTCACATTCATAGGACAGTAGCCGATAAAAAAAAGTTGCATCTGTTATAGTGTACAAATAAAAAACCTGTAAGAATTTCTTACAGGTTAAAAAAAGATATATAATATGAATGCTAAATCTCAACGGGAACAGGCTGTAATGTTTTTTTATCTTTTCCTATTCGATGACCGATGGTCCCAAAATAAAAGATAAACAGGTAGCAGGGTACCATGATCCAGAATGCCTGTTGCAACCCTATCTGTTTGCCAAGTGCCGCCCAGATTTTTGGTAAAACAGCACCACCAGCTATACCAACGATTAATAAAGCGGCTCCCGTTTTTGTAAATTTTCCCAGTCCTTCAATAGCCAATGGCCAGATAGCAGGCCATACGAGGGCATTTGCAAGTCCAAGCAAAGCTACAAATAGCACAGAAGTATAGCCATTCGTGAATATGGCCCCCAAGCTAAATAATACACCCAATACTGCAGATATTTTCATAGCCATATTTTGAGAAAGATATTTTGGAATCGCAATGATGCCGGTGATATAGCCTGTAAGCATTCCTACCATTGTATAGGTCGTGAAATGCTTGGCAACATCCAGGCTGATACCAATGCTTTTCCCATATACCTGGATAATATCTCCGGCCATTACTTCTACTCCAACGTATAAAAAAAGTGTTACGAAACCCAGCCAGAGGTAGGGATAATCGAAAATGCTTTTGCGATTTACAACCGATGAAGAAGAGGAATCACCATCTTCACCTTCCGCTTTAATTTCAGGTAGTGCTGAAAAATAAATGAACACAGCCAGCAGTACAAGAACGACCGCAATAATAATATAGGGTAGTATAACACGTGATGCGAGGCCATCCAGGGTTGCTGCTTTTTGAGCTGCATCCATTGTTTTAAGGCTTGCCTCCAATGCACTGGAATCTTTTAGCACAATAGCGCCAAGTATCAGTGGGGCTAATGCGCCTGCAGTTTTATTACAAATACCCATGATGCTGATGCGCTTTGCCGCACTTTCAATAGGCCCTAGTATGGTAATATATGGATTTGAAGCGGTTTGTAAAAGGGCAAGCCCCGTTCCGATTACAAAGAGGGCAAAAAGAAACAGGCCAAATGTGCGGGTATTCGCGGCCGGTATAAATAATAAAGCGCCAGCCGCCATTACCAGCAAGCCCAGCATCATCCCTTTTTTAAACCCGGTTTTTTTCAAAACCCAGGAAGAAGGGAAAGCCATAACGGCATAGGAAATATAAAAGGCGGTTGTAACCAGGATCGCCTGTTCCGTAGTTAATTCACATGCTATCTGTAAATACGGGATCAATGTACTATTGGCCCAGGTAACAAAACCAAAGATGAAAAATAAGGCACCGATAATTATTATCGGGCCCATACTGTTGCGTTGTGGCTGACTCATGATGTTAGTTTGATAATTGATGGACAAAATACTGAATCCTTTTCACTTGCAACTATTCAAACGGTTGTGTGAAAAGCAGACACAGGGAACTTCATACTACAATGCTGAAAACAGGTGGCTTGATTGTTTTATTATTGTTGGCGATGTAATACGATCAGGCTCACTCTACATCAAACAGTTGAAGCCTTTAAGCGATGGCTGCCGTCACGATTTCCTTGATTTTATCAATAGCGATTCTTTCCTGCTGCATACTGTCACGATAGCGAATGGTAACAGTATTATCTTCTTTTGATTGGTGATCTACAGTTATGCAAAAAGGAGTGCCTAGTGCATCCATGCGGCGATAGCGTTTACCAATAGCATCCTTTTCCTCATAGAAACATCGGAATGAAGATTTGCAATCACTAATTATATTTCTTGCTATTTCAGGCAATCCATCTTTTTTTACAAGGGGAAATACAGCTAATTTTATCGGTGCCAATTTCGCAGGAAATTTCAAAACAACGCGGCTATCTGGTTTTTCTGCGGTGCTTAAATCTTCTTCGGTATAAGCATTGCTCATTACCAATAAAAACATACGGTCCAGGCCAATCGAAGTTTCAATTACATAGGGGATATAATTACCGTATGCCTTGCCGGTAGCAGGGTCAATATCGTTATCAAAATAATTCTGCTTTTTCTTACTGAATTTCTCGTGCTGACTTAAATCAAAATCGCCCCGGGAATGGATACCTTCTACTTCTTTAAAACCAATCGGGAATTCAAATTCTATATCACAGGCTTCCTTTGCATAGTGCGCCAGCTTCACATGGTCGTGATACCTGTATTTTGCCGGGTCAAAGCCAAGGCTTAAATGCCATTTCAATCTTTCTTCTTTCCAGTACTTATACCATTCTCCTTCTGTACCGGGTCGGACAAAGAATTGCATTTCCATCTGTTCAAACTCCCGCATCCGAAAAATGAACTGACGGGCAACGATTTCATTCCTGAATGCCTTACCGATTTGCGCAATGCCAAACGGCACTTTCATGCGGCCGGTCTTCTGCACATTTAAAAAGTTGACGAAAATACCTTGAGCAGTTTCAGGGCGCAGGTATACTTTATTGTCCTCATCATCTGCGGACACTGTAGAGCCAAATTCTGTTGAAAACATCAGGTTAAACTGGCGGATATCAGTCCAGTTAGATGTGCCGCTGATAGCGCATTTTATCTTGTTATCTTCTATTAATTTTTTTAAACTGGCAAAATCATCTTTAGCAAGTAATGCGTCCATTTGTGATAATACATCTTCTGCCAACTGCTTATTGCCAACTGCCACCTGCTCATCTGCAAAACCTTCAATCAAATGATCAACCCGGTATCTTTTCTTGCTGTCCTTATTATCGATCATCGGGTCGTTAAAATTGTCAACGTGACCGCTGGCTTTCCATGTAGTCGGGTGCATAAAGATCGCCGCATCAATCCCCACAATATTGTCATTCAACTGGGTCATGCTCTTCCACCAGTAATCCCTGATATTTTTTTTCAATTCGCTACCCCACTGACCGTAATCGTATACGGCCTGCAGCCCATCATATATTTCGCTGGAAGGAAAAATAAAGCCGTACTCTTTGCAATGAGAGATAATAGCCTGGAACCTGTTTGAATCGTTTGCCATAGGCCGCAAAGATAATAGAACTAAGATTTATAAGATTTCAGGAGAACAGAAAAGAAAAATTATTCTAAAGCCGTTGTAATATCTTTTATAAGAAAGGGTCCCCGTTAGTGTAAAGTATAATCAATCATTTTGTTTATACTCATCGTTCTATTACGCCTTCTATGAAGTTTTCAGGAAGTGGCTTATCGATGCCAGCAGAATCCTATATATTTGAAAAACCAACAATGGCCTTATTCAATTAAGCGGACTTTAAAAGTAATGAAGAGTAAAACTTGCCAACAGTTACTGAATATTGAAACCATTTCATTTGCTTTTAAAAACAATCAGCAGGAATTATCTGATCAAATCATTTCCTGCTTTTATTCCTGCTACCAGTCCCGGTTTGTACAGTGGGCCAAAATTACTTACCAGCGCTATCCCGAAGATATGATTGAATTTGCAGCCAGCAATTCCTTTACGGATGGTGTGTTGAAATTTAAAGAAGCCGCCAGCCGCGGTGAGCTTTATCAAAGCAATGCCAGCGTGAAAACAATATTGTTTCATTATTGCAGGAACATATTACTTGCTCATTTGACAAAAGAAAACCGGTTGGCAAAAAAAAATAAAAAACTGGAATCTCTTTTTCCTGGTGAAGCAAATACGGGTGAGACAGAAAATGAGATAAAAGAGAAGAGACATGCGGTTATCATGCTGGCTTTGGCAAAATTGTCTGCTGACGACAGGCAAATCATCCAATGGAGGCATCTTGAGGAAAAATCAAATGATGAGATTGCAAGGCTTTTGGCTATTACAGTAGCCTCTGCCACCAACCGCATTTACAGGTGTATGCAAAGATTGCGGGAACTGGTGGATGATATTGATAAAAAAAACGGTTAGTAAATATTTAAATCTTCGGTATGGGCATTACAACCGAACAATACAAAAAAATTATCCGCTTCCTGGATACTGAAATGGATCCGGCTGAAATGGATGATTTTGAAAAAGAGCTGGCCACTAATCCTGAGATGCGTATGCAGCTCGACTTTGAACAATCGTTGAGAGATGATTTTGCTTTGCATAACGTAATCAAATTGCCAGGCAGCGTACCCGTAAACGAAAAAATAGAAGTACGGCCAATACCCGGCAAAGTAAAAACAATGAAAAAATGGTTAGCCATCAGCGCTGCCGTTGTTTTAATAGCGGTTATACTCCTTACAATATTTTGGC
>JAFDYH010000192.1:307-10933 GCA_018267535.1 Bacteroidota bacterium | reverse complement strand
AAAAGATACCAGCAAAAGTATTGACCTCACCCTGTTGTTTAACCAATATTTCAAAAAAGATGTATTGCCCGAACAATATCCTCTTTACCTGGCAGAAGCATTGATGGATTATGAGGCCGGTAATTATAAAACACTGCAACAATTAAATTTAAATGACCTGCCTGAAGTGCGTGGCAATAACGAAACAGACAGCAAAGAAAATGTTTTGAAATGGGGTCATTATTATAAAGGGCTTGCCTTTTTACAAACCAACAATAATAGGGTGGCTATAATAAACCTGGATTGGGTAATAAACAATCAACCAGGGAAAGCCTTGCGAACCAAAGCACAATGGTACCTGGCTTTAGCTTATTTAAAAGAAAAAAACAGCGAAAAAGCGGTTAAGCTATGCAGTGATATTATCAGCAATAAGGACAATGATTCATTGATAAAAAATGCGAAAAAAATACTGGATACTTTAAGAAAATAATCTTCTGGCCTAAAAAGTATTATATGAAAATTCTTTTTGTATTTACGGGAGTATTATTGAGTCTGCAGATTCTTGCGCAGGAACAAGGCTCTATAGATTCTACGAACTATTACTATGCAAATGGCCAATATGCCAGGGCATTGCCTTTTGCAAAAAAGAATTTTGAAATGCTGAAAGAAACAAACTATGGAGACAGTGCCTGTATTTCTGCAGCACATAAATTAGCAGGTATCTATTATGCACTGTTAATGCTTGATAGCTCCCTGGTTTATTTTATAAAAGCTAGCGAGTGGGCAAAAGAAAGGCATGGTGAGGGCAGTGTACAATATGGAGGTCTTCTCTCGTGTATTGCAACAATATATGGAGAGCTGGGAAAATACCCCGAAGCTGAAGAAAAATTTCAAAATGCAACAGCCATCTTAAATAAGATAGATAGTTCATATAAAAACACTTATACTTCTTGTTTAATTGCTCAAGCCGGTTTTTATATAACAACAGGTAACCTGAATAAAGCAGAAGAATTATGTCTTAAAGCATCTGAAATTGCGCTTAAGGAGCCTGTTAATATGGATAAATATTCTTCATCACTTGATGTACAAGGGAGGCTATATGAAAAAATGGGATTTTATGCAAAACTGAGAACAATAATAGTCCAGCAATTTGAGATAAGGAAAAAGTTGTATGGAGAAAAAAATCCCAGGTTTGCCAATGCAGTCGCTGGATTGGCACATCTATGCGAGCTTAATCAAAACCTGCGGAAAGCAGATTCACTTTACAGGAAAGCTTTAGAAATAAAAAGACAGGCGTTAGGTAAAAATTCCGTTGCTACTATTTCAATCCTAATCCATATAGCCGATGTAAATATGGAAATGAAGAAATACAAGATAGCCGAAAAGTACTTAAAAGAAGCTGGTCATATTATCTATGAAAATGGCGGTGAAGAATCATCCCTGTATCTTATGTATAGCAGTAACCTGGCGAGGCTTTACTCTGTGTCCGGTAGAAAATTACTGGCAGAGAAGTTGTTTAAAAAATCGATAGCTATGTACGACAAAATGGGTTTGGAATTGCATTCTAACCGGCTGAACCTACTCCATGATATGGCAGAATTGCTATACGACAAACCAGTTAAAGCATCTGTATTTTTAAAGGAAGCAATGGTTGCAGAAAATAAACTGCTATTGGAAAAATTAAATTTTTTATCAGAAACTGAATTGCAGACCTATTTAAAAGCGAACCACAATGATTTCGACAGCCCCTACCGGTTTTTGCTGCTTCATAAAAATGCAGGTATCGAAGGTGCGGCATACAATAACAAATTATTAGTAAGCGGCATTGGCCTGCAAAATGCCAGGGTTCTTTATCAAAACATGGCTCAATCAAAAGACAGTGCGCTTGCCACACTTTGGAACAATTACCTGGCGCAAAAATCTCTTTATACAAACCTGTTGCAAACCCCTATAGCTAAAAGAAATACCAATACGGATTCTATTGCTAACATGCTTAACCAAGAAGAGAAGGATATATTACGCAGGTCGGCAGATTACAGGAATATGAAGGAGCAACTTGCCCTTAAATGGCAGGATGTACGGGATCTTTTGCAGCCTGATGAAACGGCTATTGAGTTTGTACGGTTCAATAGTCAATCCAATATGCATAGCAGCACAAAAGCAGGTACTGTTTATTATGCAGCTTTACTTCTTGGTACAAAGGATACTGTGCCAAAGTTCGTAACCTTATGTGAGGAAAAGCAATTGATAGCCGCTATAAAAAAATTTCCGTGGAAAGCGGCTGTAAGCAGTAGAGGAAGAAGCCCGCAAGCATATGTCTGTAGTTCGATTAATGCCTTATATAAACTGGTGTGGCAACCATTGGAGCCGTACCTTAACCATACCCAAACAATATATTTTTCTCCGGATGGATTACTGCATAAAATAGCCTTTGCGGCTATTCCTTATTCAAAAACTCAGCTTCTTTGTGATAAGTATAACCTGGTGCAACTTACATCTACAAGGCAGATAAAGCTACGGGAAAGCCAGGTACAAATACCCGTTTCTATAGCGATGTTCGGCGGTATCAATTACAACTTTCAGTCTGCTGATACAAGCCTCCAGCTATCAGGTGATTCTTATACATATTTGTATCGTGAAAATCGTAGTGCCGGTCTGGATTCATTTCGCTTTTTGCCGAATACTTTAAAAGAAATTAATACCATAACAATAAATGCCGAGGCTTTACAAAAACAACCTGCTATATTTAAGTTTACCGCCAATAATGCCACAGAAGCGGCTTTTAGAAAGCTGGGCGGCAATCATTCACCAGAGGTACTTCACTTTGCTACACACGCATTTACACTTCCTGATATTTCCGGGCAGAAAAGCAATGTTGATGCACCCTTTAAGGCATCAGACAATCCCTTATTACGTTGTGGATTGATAATGGCGGGAGGGAATAAAGGCTGGAAAGGGAAGGCCGGACCAAACGAAGATGACGGCATACTGACCGGCCTGGAAATAAGCTCTGTACAGTTACCCAATACACAATTAGCGGTTTTATCTGCCTGCGAAACTGGCCTGGGAAAAATAGAAGGCAGTGAAGGCGTATTTGGCCTGCAAAGGGCATTTAAACTGGCAGGAGTAAATTATGTAATGGCAAGCCTGTGGCAGGTGCCGGATAAAGAAACTGCTGAGTTTATGGAAACATTCTACTCTCAATGGCTGGCTGGCAAAACCATCCGCCAGGCATTTTTCAATACGCAACAGTTCATGCGTAAAAAATACGCTCCTTACTACTGGGCGGGATTTACATTGGTGCAATAAAAATTTCCGGGTAGGGTGATGATAACAGGCGGGTAATGGCTATTAAACCAATAAACAGTATTGTCCAACACTTAGGATATCAATAAGTTTTCTCACTTATTGATATAGGCTATGTATTGGTCGTTATGCATTCACCAGAAAGCCTTTATACCAAAATGATTTTCACCATATCCTAATAGGCCATAGATGTTGTCTATAAGCTAAGAAACACACCAGGAACATTTCTACTTTTTTATTATCTGAAAGAAAACCACACAAACAAATAAAGATACGTTCAGTAGAATAAAAACTTATCATCAATCAAACTAAACTGCAACCATGACTATTAAACCTTTTTACAAGTTGATCAGTATGCTCTCAACATTCTTGCTTTTTTTTTCAGTAAAAGCGCAAGAGAACGAAAATGGTAAACAGGTAAAAGATACACTTACACTTAAATCAGACCTACGGTTTGTCGTGGACGACAATATTCAATTGGAATATGTCAGCGGTATGTCCAAAATTTTTGATTTTGTATTTGTTTCACCCTTTGCATTTGTCACTCTTGGTCTCAAACAGGGTAGCAACTGGGTAAAACATACTCTTCAGATCAAAAAAATTGCTTGAGTAGTAGTTTATTTCTTTATGACATGGTGATGATAATAGACTCTGTCGAAAATAATATAACATATAAGTTGACAATGACCTTTACAAAGCAATAAAATCACTCCTTGTTTTATGAAAAAAAGTATATTTCACTTAATGTCTTTTATTATTATTACGAATAGCATAGAAAGTAGCGCTCAGTTAAAGCCAAGTATAAAATTTGGTTTGAAGGGAGGTTTCAATGCGTCCTTGATGAAAGGTAAAAATTTCTATTCTGAACATTTTGAGGGTTATAATGGTTTTCATGCAGGAGCTTTAATCGAAGCCTCATTTGGAAAGCATTTTGCTATTCAACCGGAAGGCATTTATTCTACCACGGGTTATCAATGGGCCGGTTACTATCCTAACTATTATTCTATTTCACATTGGGACACCCGTTTTATAGAAAGACTTTCTTTCATCTCTTTGCCGGTATTATTAAAATTTAAAACGTCAGGACTTGGAATATTTGCAGGACCTCAATGGGATTTCCCGATTTATTCAAAAAGATTTTATCTATCACACGCAATTACCAGTAGTGGTGAGGTGATTGGGTATTCGGATGTGAAAAACGATTATAAGTCGACCTTATCTGTATCTTTTGTAGGGGGTATTGAATATTCTCTTAAATCAGGTATAGGCTTTCAGGCAAGATATCAATACGGGAATGTAAATATTGCACAGGCAACCCAAACAGGCATATATGATGAGACATCCGCACTCAAAAATAACATGGTTTCACTTGGCGCTTTTATAAAGTTTGGCAAACCCGTAAAGTCAATAAAGAACAATCATAAAATAAATAAAGAACGAAAGAATTATTTTGGGGCTAAACTGGGCTTTAATACTTCAAACGTATATGTAGACAACGTTTATGATAATACTGATAAGCCTTTTGGTAAGGCTGGCTTTATGGCAGGAATTTTTTATGAGCATTTTTTGGGAAAACATTTTAGCATACAACCTGAACTTTTTTATGCTAATGCAGGATTTATATACATTCAAGTTTATTCACCTTTTATGGGCGAACCTGGCGGGACTACTTCTCTTAATTATGCAAGTTTGCCTTTGCTTCTCAAATTAAGATTAAAAGGAGTTGGCATTTTTGCAGGCCCTCAACTTAATGTGCTTGTTACTGCAAAAGATAAGAGAGAAGGATACTCAGAGCATCAAAGAATTAAAGAACAACATAACAGTACAAATTACGCTCTTACCGGCGGTATAGAATACACATTCCCATTTGGTCTGGGATTTGGAGTAAGATATCAGAAAGGGATGAGCAATATTGCTAAACAAGGGAATGGAATTTATTTAGAAGAAACAGTTCACCTAAATGCAATTCAGGGAGGAGTACATTTCAGATTTTAGTTTACTATTAACGCAAGCGAAGTTAGAAATCATGAAAAAACTTTTATTAATATTGTTTATCTTATCAGCTACTTTATACGAATCTTGTCTTAAAAAACCATTAGAAGATACCCCGCCTCTTATCAGGCCGGAAACGCCAGATACAGCTACGCGCCCAATTTACTATGGCGAAGATACACTTGAAAGCTGGCAGGTTATGTACACGGATGCACCCGGTGTAGAATTTGGAACTGTACAATTTCCTACCCCACAGGTCGGATACGTTATGGATAATCAATATCTAAATATTGGCAGATACAGAAAAACGACAGATGGAGGAAACACTTGGTCAAGTGTATTGCTGCTTCCCGGAGAAGCAAATAATATTCGTTTTTATTCAGATAAAATAGGATTTGCCTTCGATGATGGCTGGCCAGATCAAGTAAATTCCAATGTGCCCTTATTAATGACAAATGATGGCGGACTTACATGGTCAAACTTATATCAGAGTACTGAATTTGGAAAAACAACTATTTCGGACATCGTGTTTTTTTCAAGAGATCTAGCCTATGCGAGTATGCATTATAGTTATTTCCTGACTATAAGAAATATAGATAATGGATCACCAACAACTGTAGAGGTAACTTCAGGTGTTGGCAGTTATTCTAACACGGAAATAATAAGTTCTTCTTTCATAGATCCAGATAATGGATGGGCACTTATAAGCGATGGACCTGATTTTCTAAATACTGCGGATAGCGGAAAGAACTGGATAAACAAATACTCTTTGTATTATTATAGCGACCCCATCTTTTCCAGAAGATGTATGTTCTTTTCAGACCTGAACCATGGTTGGGTTTCACTAGGTAATAAGGACATTTTTAGAACTATTGATGGCGGGAAGAACTGGTCAAGAATTGCGAATAGTAAACCTGATAATTCAAGATTTGCTTTGGGAAAAATGATTTTTCTTGATAATCAAATTGGTTACGGAATTAACGCCAATGAAATTCTTATAACAAAAGATGGAGGAAACACATGGAATCGATCATGCAAAAATGGAAAAACATCTTTTGAAGATATTTATTATGAAAAAGTAAGTCATACGATATGGGCAGTAAGCGGCAATAGAATATTCAAACTTATAATTTAGAACAAAAACACATCAATAGACACCTTGTTTCCGTATCAACTTCAGAAACGAATAGATCAACCAATTAATAATATAAGGTCACAAATAATGGAACCCAATTTGATGAAATTAAAATGTATAGAATCCATGTATAAAATCTATTTTATACTGTTGTGCATATTAGCAACTGTCGGCGCATTTGCGCAAACTCAACCCACCACCGGATCAGCTACTACAGGAAAGCCTGTAGTAGCTATTTACCCTTTTACGGTAAACCGCGGTTATAATTATGAATATGCTGAAGGAGTAGGCGATGCAGTAGAAGCAGGTGTTGTCAGGTCGGGTCGCTTTACGGTAGTTGAGCGTAACCGCTTTGGTGTTATAAAAGAAGAGAACAGGTTTCAGGAGGCCAATACTTCTGACATAGTAAAAAAAGCTGCAAAACTTGGCGCTAAAACAATTATTACAGGCAACATAGTAGGTGTTTCAAAAGGGAAATATAAAGATTCGTACGGGCAAACCGTACCAGGTAGTGAATATGTAGAAATAAGTCTTTCTTTCAAAATAATTGACGTAGAAACGGGGGAAATTAAGAAAAGCGAAATAATTAGCGGCAAAGGCGAAGAACATACCGAAACAGCCGCTATACAATCGGCATACATGCAGATAGATAAACTGTTGCGGGCGCAAGTGGCCAATTATCTTCCCCAGCGATTCAAATTTATGGAAGTTGTTTCAAAAGGCACTACCCGAAAGAAAGGCGATTATCTGAACACATTTAAGATTTGGGGCGGTAGTGATAATGGCTTGAAAGCAGGCGATGCATTAGAATTATACCAGCTATCCTACGTGGAAAACCCAGATACGCACAAAAAGATAGAAGAAAAAAAGCTGTTAGGCAGGGCTAATGTTACAGAAATAAACAGTGGCTCAACCGCTACCTGCTCGGTAATAGACGGCTCCAAAATAGGAAATGATTTATTGCAGATTGTACAATCACAGCCGACTTCTATAGTAATTGAATTTGTGGGCAATTGGTATGAAAAAAGGACATTATTGGATGTATTGCTGAAAGATTGAATTATAGGATGAGATACTTTGTTGTAAAAAAACATTGGTTTTGCAAAAAGCTGGCATGCTACCTATTTTAAAATAATGTTTAAAATGAAAAGATAATCTCAAAGAAACTAATATGCATCTGCAATGTAAGCCTTATGCTATTTCACAATAATTAAAGACCGGATAAGGACCATCCAATAATCTTGGTAAACATTCTTTTTCTTTTTAATTTCTTGCAAGAAAATACTTCTGTTCAAGATGGTTTGCATATCTGCTTTTTCTTCAAATACTCCCCCACCGGATCAAGGTCGCCTAATGGCAAGCCAAGGTTTGTTTTAACCTCTCTTAAAAATTTCCGCATCGTTTCAATATCCCTGATTGACTGCATAAGACGCTCACCCGGCGGTTTGGCAAGCCAGAGTTTTAACTGTATATCCTTTACATGCTGAGGTGTGTCCGTCATTTGAATAAATCAAAGGTATTTAATTTTAAGATGCGTATCCATTTGCGTACATAAGGCCAGTCTATTGCTTCCAGTTTTGATAATTCTGTAATATCCGTAGCCTGGAGGCTGCTTTCTAACTCCTGTATCCAAACGAGTTTCGACAAAAGCAAATCTTCCAATGAAATGACGAAAATCCGGGTGCCTGAAGATAACACCTGTATTCTCCGGTTAAATTTTACCTGTTCAAATTCATCCTCTCTAAGCATTATAAAATCCGCCTTATAATTACTGGCGTGATCAATAATATTGAACATCCCTTTTTTCTTTATGGCTTCAGCAATTGAATCTTCATCATAATAATAACCCTCTTTAAAAAAATCTTTTAAACGGGGTATATCAGAAGGTTTTAAATAAACAATAAAATCGAAATCTTTTGTATACCGCGATACGGTATAAACACTCATTGCCATACTGCCCCAAAGCATGTAAGGAATATTGTTCTGATCGAAAAACCGTATGAGGACTTTTAAAAACTCTTCCATAATTTTTTTTCAGGCATGAAAGTATTTTCAAAAGTAGTTAAATGCTGCATAGCGATAAGAACGTACACGCTGTGTCTCGACCCCAATATTCATCGGGGCAGGCACAACGGATGCTAAATATTGGTTCAAAAGCCGGGCAAATAAAAATAAAAGGTTCAGGCCGCGGGAGCGCCCCGACCCAGTTCATCATTCAGCAAATTGCCTTAATTTCGGCCAAAATTCAACGATCAATTATGGCTGAAGTGATCCTGATGCCCCGCCTGAGCGATACCATGACTGAAGGTGTGATTGCTGCATGGCACAAAAAAGTGGGCGATCCTGTAAAAAAAGGCGAATTGCTGGCTGAAGTGGAAACCGACAAAGCGACCATGGAATTGGAGAGCTATAAGGATGGCACCCTACTGCATATCGGCATAGATAAAGGTGGTAAACTGCAGGTGAACGACCTGTTGGCGATAATAGGCAAACCGGGCGAAGATGTAAGCGGCTTGATTAAAGATAATTCTGGTGGCGCAGCAAAAGCACCGGTGGCAGAAACAAAAACGGAGAAAAAGGCTGCCCCTAAAGCAGAGCCCGCAAAAGTTGAAAAGGCACCAGCAAAGACAGCAACGACTGCTACTGCATTGGATATTTCAAAAATGGAAGAAGTGGTATTGATGCCCCGCCTAAGTGATACAATGACGGAAGGTGTGATTGCATCCTGGCAGAAAAATATCGGCGATGCAGTAAAAAAAGGCGACTTGTTGGCTGAAATTGAAACTGATAAAGCCACCATGGAGCTCGAGAGTTATAAGAATGGCACACTACTTTATGTTGGCGCTAAGAAAGGGGAAAAGATAGCAGTAAACGATCTTCTTTGTATTATCGGTGAAAAAGGAAAAGTAGATGTGGATGCAATAGTAGCGGCTGCAAAAAATGGCGGAGGCGCAGTTTCTTCAGCCCAACCTGCTGAAGAAATCAAAGAAGAAACCATTCAGGCATCAACAACAGATGAACATCACGCTTCAGCTACCGGTAACGGACGTATGAAAGCATCTCCTTTGGCTAAGAAGTTAGCGGCAGAAAAAGGCGTTGACCTGAAACTCGTTCAGGGTACAGGCGATGGAGGAAGAATAGTAAAAAGCGATGTAGACAATTATAAACCTGCAGCAAAATCAGAAGCAGCACCAGTTGCAAAAACGGCGACAGGTGTAAGCGCACCGGCCGGACAAGTTAGCTTTGACGAAGTACCGGTATCACAGATGCGCAAGGTGATTGCGAAGCGTTTGGCCGAAAGTAAATTCACAGCGCCGCACTTCTACCTCACGATGGTGATTGATATGGATAATGCAGTTGCAAGCCGTGCAAAACTGAATGAAGTAAGCAAAGTAAAAATATCATTCAATGACCTGGTGCTGAAAGCTTGTGCACTTGCACTGAAACAACATCCTGCTGTTAACAGCAGCTGGCTGGGAGATAAGATCCGTATTAACCATCATGTAAATATCGGTGTTGCTGTTGCTGTAGAAGATGGCTTATTAGTACCTGTTGTTCGTTTTGCGGATACCAAATCACTTTCACAAATAGGGGAAGAAGTAAAAGAATTGGCAAAGAAAGCCAAGGATAAAAAACTGCAACCTTCTGAATGGGAAGGGAACACGTTTACGATTTCCAATCTTGGTATGTTTGGTATAGATGAGTTTACGGCAATCATTAATCCTCCGGATGCTTGTATACTGGCTGTAGGCGGTATTTCACAGGTGCCGGTTGTAAAGAATGGAGTAGTAGTACCAGGTAACATAATGAAAGTAACCTTAAGTTGCGATCACCGTGTAGTAGACGGAGCGACAGGTTCTGCATTTCTGCTTACATTGAAGAGTTTGCTGGAAGAGCCAATAAGAATGCTGGTATAAAAGGCAAAATGAAAAAGTAAAAATAATAAAGCGACTTTCGTTAATAACTTTTAAAACAGTTCTTCGGGACTGTTTTTTGTTTTGAACCAGGCTGTATTGCTACTATTGAGCTTCTGTTGCGTCGCACTCTTGTACTTTTTATTCTTTATTGAGCATTGCAAAATATACTTTTAATATGAAGTAGATTTTTAATTGGTTGGTCTGTGGTCTCCGTGAGACCTAGTTCAACCCAAACGAATTCAATATCTTTTTAAACAACGCCGTATTCTCATACACACCCCTGAAACGGAATGATTG
>JAFDYH010000192.1:0-257 GCA_018267535.1 Bacteroidota bacterium | reverse complement strand
CTGTAATCACCATCCAATAATGTTAATCCACCTGTTTCATGGTCTGCTGTAACAATCACCAATGTTTCTCCATCTTTATCTGCAAAGCGCAATGCATCACCGATCGTTTTATCAAAGTCCATTACTTCAGTAGCAACATAACCAATATTATTATCATGGCCACCATAATCAATCTGTGCGCCTTCCGCCATCATAAAAAAGCCTTCCTTGTTTTTAGAAAGAATGTTGATTGTTTTTGCAAAAGCTTGCTGCATCCA
>JAFDYH010000191.1 GCA_018267535.1 Bacteroidota bacterium | reverse complement strand
TCGCTGTATTTTATCCAAGTGCTATAATCTCCTATTGCTGCTGATATCAATCTCTTTGAAAAATATTTTGAAGTAAAGCAATAGTCTAAATGGTAAGGTTTATCCCTGTGGCGGTACATGTATTGTGTAGGGTGTTTTTCTTTTCCTTGTGTTTGTTTGAAGTAATTGTGATACACACTTTCTATCCCTTTTTTGCGTAAATATTCAACAACAGCAGAATGATTCCCTTTGCGACGGGGGCGGTCCCAGATGGTATTACTGTTAAAATCTCCGGTAAGTACTACTTTTTTATTATCGAGTAAACTATCATAATGATGAATAGCTTTCCATACCTGCTCCACATATTGCCCATCCGGGTCATTTGGATTATTAGCCCATATTCCAAATAAAATAAATGATGTAGTTCTTGATTTTACTTCAATCGGTATGATCAGTTGAAGCTTATCATTATATACATCCAGTAAAGTAAAGCGATAATTACAATAGGAAAATATGCCTAACCCTTTATGAAGATTATTGCCAAACCATAGTACATCGCCGGGTAGTTGAACTCCGGTGTCGAATACCAGTTTATCGGGGTGTTCACATTCGGGAACTACAAGTAAGTCCGGTTGATGAACCAGTACATGTTCTGCTTTTCTTCTGAAGGCCATATTGCAATTCCAGGCTATGATCTTCATAAGAAGGATAAAATTTATTTGAAAACATCCATTCCTTCTATTTTCCGGAAAGGCGTTTGAAAAAAATCGTTAACTACTGTATTGAAAATATCCGCCTTAAACTTTGGCGTCGCATGCCCGGAATTGGGGATGATCCACAAATAAGATTGGGGGATATATTGTGCAATCTGGAGCAAATGCAGTGGCGGTATCGCATCATGATCTCCGCCAATAACCAGGGTTGGGCATTTAATAGCACGCAGCCTTTCTAAAGTAATATGCGGTTCGTAAAGATCAAGATCGGATATCTTGAGTTTATTTTTTGTATCCTGTGTCTGCGGTTGTTTCCGCAAATCGGTACTATGTGCTTCAATATAGTGGTAAACAAACGGTATTAGACCTGTAGTGTCTGGCCATAAATTAGGTCCTGATACCGCCAGTTTTTTTACTTTTTTAGGATAGCGCATTGCCATAATTAAACCAGTGATGCCGCCATCGCTCCACCCGATTATATAAGTACTGTCAAGGTGCAGGCTATCCAGTAAGGCATTAAAATCATCGGCCATCATTTCAAATGTAAGCGAGTCGCTGTAATCAATTGACTTTCCCTGTGCTCTGCTATCTACCGCGATTACTTTATAGTGCGAAGAAAAATAGGGGATTTGTTTTTCAAAACTTTTTATAGAGCCATTGTTGTTGTGAATCAGAATTAGTGGTTCACCTGAGCCATATTCTTCATAATATGTATTAAAGCCACGGGTTTTTATATAATGCCCTGCTTTTTTATTATTGCCATATTCAATCTGTGCATTTACGCTGTGAGAAACACAGGTAATGGAAAATAACAAGTATGCTATTACTTTCATCTTGACGAATTGTTAATGAGGCAAAGGTTATAAAATATTATGACTATGATAAAATAAAAAAGAGGCTGTTTCGACTTTTGAGACAGCCTCTTTTTTATTTTTTGTGTTAAAAGTAGTTATGGGAATATGCCCAATTCTGCATAGGCGGTGCCTACTTTATTTATTGCGACTACATATGCTGCAGTACGCATATCTGGTATTGCAGGATTACTCTTCCACATTTCCATTATTTCCCGAGTAGCACTAATCATTGTTTCCTCCAGACCACTGTAAACAAGATCAGCTTCTTCCGGCCCATGCATAATGGCTTCTCTTGCTTTAGTGCCCACTTTTTTACCGGTCAGGTATTCCATCTGGCCAAGGATATTTGTATTCAGGTTTTCAGTAAACCTTTTTTCCATGCGACCATAACGTACATGGCTAAGGTTTTTTAACCACTCAAAATAAGATACAGTAACACCGCCAGCATTAAGGTACATGTCTGGTACAACCAATACTCCTTTTTTAATTAGTACTTCATCGGCTTCAGGCGTTAATGGTCCATTTGCTGCTTCACCTATTATTTTAGCATTTATTCTCTCTGCATTATCACCGTTTATTACATTCTCTAGGGCAGCTGGAATTAAAATGTCGCATTCTGCTTCCAATGCATCGGCAGACTTGTCAAAATTTTTGGCTCCGGGGAAATTCAGGATTGATCCTGTTTTTTTCCGATGTTGAAAAACAGCATCAATATCAAACCCTTTTTCACTGTAAATAGCACCTTCGTATTCTGCAAGAGCAATGACTTTTGCACCAGCTTCCTGGAAAAATTTTGCTGAATGATAACCTACATTACCCAATCCCTGAACAACAATTCTTTTTCCTTCTACACCGGTTGTCATTCCTAGTTTTTCCATCACATCCGGCATGTTACATACTTCACGCAGACCATAAAATACACCAAGGCCTGTTGCTTCACGACGGCCACGTACACCACCTTGTGTTATCGGCTTGCCGGTTACGCATCCTAATGCATCTACTTCACCGGGCCGCATACTCAAGTAGGTGTCCAGTATCCAAGCCATTTCACGTTCACCTGTTCCATAATCCGGCGCAGGCACATCAGTACCCGGTCCGATAAAGTTTTTCTTAATTAATTCCGAGGTATATCGACGGGTGATTTTTTCAAGATCATACGCCGTATACTTTTTGGGGTCTATAGAGATACCACCTTTTGCGCCGCCAAATGGAACATTTACGATAGCGCATTTATAAGTCATTAATGCGGCCAGTGCCATTACTTCATCCAGGTTTACACTTGTAGCAAAGCGGATACCTCCTTTACAGGGGGTTTTATGGTGCGAATGTTGCACACGATAGGCTTTAATTACTTCTATTCTATCGCCAATCTTAACCGGGAAGTGCATCCGATAAACACTATTGCATTGTTTTATTTGTTCCAGTATACCTGGATCCCAGGTTGTAAACTTTGCGGCCCTATCGAAACTTTTTTCAACGGCGCCAAAAAAACTGTATTCTGACATATGGACTTTGTTTTATAAACGTTCGTTATTTGTTTTACTCCAAACTCTTATGCTACTATCTGGACACTACATCAGGTCTTAATTGTTTCGCACTTTTTACATTCGGAAATCTCAATAGTTACCGGGACTATTGTGTACCTAAACTGTGCACACGGTGGTCAAGGGAATGGTCAGGTTCCCATTCATAGCTAATCTCTACTCCCTGATTTTTCCCATTTGCTTATTTTCCTATCTAATCGTACTAAATATAAAATAAGGCCAATTAGAATCGTTAGCATTACAGCAACCACTACGTATATACGCCCATTGCTGCGCATTTCATCGGCCATACCAACGGGCTTGCTGCCCGCATCCTGTGAAAACGTTATAATAGAAATAAGTATTGCAGTTAAAAAAAATAATGCCCTTTTTATACCGGTCATTGTATGAGCTTTTGTTCTTTTAATAAATTTAACCGAATCTTTATCGTTGCTATCCAAACTCCCAGTAATGCCCAACCGATAAAAGCCGGCAACTCCACCACACGCATCATGGGGCTTAAGTCTTTAAAGTTTAACGCGGGGTTACCGTCCTGGCCGGGATGCAAACTTGGTAAAATTCTGGGTATAATCCAGATAGAGGGGAATAACATTGCATAGGCGAAAATGTTGTATACAGCGCTCACTCTTGCTTTTTTATCAATATCCTGAATGCTATCCCGGAGCACATGATAAGCGAAATAAATCAATAAGGCTATTGCTGTGCCAATCAGCTTGGGTTCCCTTGCAATAGAACTAAATGAAGCCGCGGCGGGGTTATTAGGATCGGCCCAGGTAAAACTCATCCAGATAGCCCCGGTTGCATAACCTAATAACCCAAACACTATTCCTACTGCGGAGTACTGTCGCGAATAAATATCGTATTTCAGATTGTTGGTACGCAGGTAGCGTATCGCTTGCACGAATGAGCAGGTAAACAAGGTCATCATGGCCATCCACATACCTACGTGGAAATAAAGATTGCGTACCGTTTCGCCCAATGCCGGTAAA
>JAFDYH010000190.1 GCA_018267535.1 Bacteroidota bacterium | reverse complement strand
GGCCATCTGGATAGCTGGGACCTTGCAACTGGTGCAATTGATAATGGTATTGGTTCTTTTTCCGTATTGGATATGGCCCGTACATTCAAAGCATTAAAGCTGCAGCCGGAGCGTACGGTTGAGTTTGTAATGTTTATGGGCGAAGAAGAAGGGCTTTTGGGTTCAAAAGCATATGTGGAGAAAGCGCAGAAGGATGGTTCGCTGCAGCATGTGCGTTATATGTTGAACTTTGATATGACCAATAACCCCAAAGGCTATTCGTCGGGTACTGACGAAGATTCCACATTGATTAAGGAGATTGGCGCTATGGCAAAAAAGGCGGACACTTCTTTTGCTAATACATTCCGTTCAGGCCTGGGCTTGCACAGCGACCACCAACCGTTTATGTTGGAAGGTGTGCCTACAGGTGGTGCATCAGGAAGCTTAAGTAAAGCAATCATTGATTGTTATCATGCTGATTGCGATGTATTCAGCTATGTTAAGCAAGATGAAATTGAAAATACGGTTCGTTTTGGCGCTATGTTGTTGTATGGCCTTGCTGATGCAACCACTTTAAATGCAACCCATATGAGCGATGATGTGCTGAAAGAAAAATTATTGAAAAGTAACTTAAAAGAGCCTTTACAGATAGCAGGAGAGTGGAAGTGGAAGGATTAGCGCATCGCTTTCGNNTATAAAACAGGAAGGGAATAAAAGACTTAATCCAAAACTTCGTAAATCGTTGCGGGATTTGCTTTGTTCTTCAGCGTTACCTCGCCAACTTTATTGCAATTAAACGATTCTTTTACTTTTTCATAAGCTGTTTCCGAAATGATAATCTGGCCCTGCTTAGCTACAGCCTGTAATCGTTGCGCGGTATTAACAACATCGCCTATTACGGTATAATCTAAACGACGTAAGGTAGCTGACCCTATATTCCCTGAAATCATTTCACCACTGTTGATACCAATTGATACTTTCGGGAAAAAAGACACGTGGTCAATATGGTTCGGTAGTTTTTCTACACTGGCTCTTACAGCAAGCGAGGCATCAATCGCCCTGTCCAGGTGAAAATCACCGCGGAAGACAGCCATTATAGCATCACCAATAAACTTATCTACATAACCTCCCTGGTCTATAATTTCCTTGACCATTACATCGAAATAACTGTTGAGTAATTGTACAACTACATCAGGGGGTTCATTTTCGCTGATCATGGTGAAGCTGCATATATCAATAAATGCCACAGTTGCATTCACCGTTTCGTTTACCATCAGCGATTTTTCGAACTCCTGGCGGTTCATAAAGTTCAGCACCGTTTCATCTACATACATCTTCAGGATATTGTTCTCCTTAATTGCTTTAACTGTATTTCTTAAATCCGATACATGCCGTATTGTTTTCTGAACCGTTATATCAAGGTCATCAAAGTTGATAGGTTTAGTAAGAAAATCAAAAGCGCCCCGGTTCATTGCTGTTCTTATATTATCCATATCGCCATAAGCAGATACAATTACGGCTTTCACCAGGGGGCTTACTTCATTCAGTTTTGTCAATAAAGTCAGGCCGTCCATTTCTGGCATGTTGATATCACTCAGCACAACATCTACATCGGGATTTTCCTTCAGTTTTATAAGTGCCTCATTGCCATTAGTGGCAAATACAAACTCGTATTGTTTTTCACGGATTTTTTGCCTGAACTTTTGCTTGATCAGCATTTCCAGATCCACTTCATCGTCCGCGACTAAGATTTTTGCCATCACAGGATTGCTTTTAATTTATCTTTTAATACTGTAAAGTCAATAGGTTTAGTGAGAAAGTCATCTGCACCCAGTTTGATCGCCTGATTATAATTTTCGGGATCGCCGTAGGCCGTAATCATCATCACTATAGGCGGAGGATTTTCATATGTCGTTTTTATTTCGCGCAACAGTTCGAGGCCGCTCATTCCGGGCATATTGATATCGGAAAGAATCAGAACGGCTTCGTGTGTATGTTGCTTAAGGAAGCCAAGGGCTTCCTCACCGGAATGAGCAAACGCGAAGTCCATTTCATGGCTGCGGATTTCTCTTCTGAAACGCTGCTCAAACAGC
>JAFDYH010000018.1:8032-15337 GCA_018267535.1 Bacteroidota bacterium | reverse complement strand
TTCGGCTTATAGCCTTATTGTGATTTGCATTATAAAGATAGTTAGAAAACCTTATAAACAAACCATATGAACAAAATTTTTGGGCTTGACCTTGGAACAAATTCTATTGGATGGGCATTACGTAACCCGGATTTAACGGAAAATCAAATTGAAAAGTTTGGCGTATTAACCTTTAACAAAGGTGTAGGCATTGGTAAAACAGGAGAATATTCCTATGCAGCAGAAAGAACAAAGAAACGTTCTACACGCCGCTTATACCAAAGCCGCAAATACAGGCTTTGGGCAACTTTAGAAATATTAATCACTAATGGCTACTGCCCTCTTTCTATTGAAAATTTAAATAAGTGGCGGCATTATAGCAAAGAAGAAGCAGTGAAAAATAATAATGCCGGCAGGGTATACCCGGTGGACGATACAGCATTTGACCAATGGATAAAATTAGATTTTAATAGCGATGGTAAACCCGACTATACAAGCCCCTACCAATTAAGAAAAGAGCTGGCTGAAACAAAACTTGACTTTAGCAAGGAAGAAAACAAAATGAAACTTGGCAGGGCTTTGTATCATATTGCACAGCGTAGAGGTTTTAAAAGCAGCCGTAAAGGTGCTGATGATATAAAAGAAAAAGAAACCAGTAGTGATGAAGTGGTGGATTTACAATATTCAGAAAAGAAAAAGAATAAAACCATTATAGAATATTTTGAAAAATATCCTGACGCAAAAACGATTGGCTGGCTGTATGCTTTGCTGGAAAAAGATAAGATACGCATAAGAGAAAGTATTGCGCAATATGCCATAAGGGAAAATTATAAAGATGAAGCTAAATACATTTTTGAAATTCAGGGTTTAGGGCAAAACCATATTTTGTTTATACAACTTGTGGAAAGCGGTAAAAATAAAAATGATGGAAGCATTTTCTACAAACGTCCCTTGCGTTCACAAAAAGGCTTAGTTGGAAAATGTACATTAGAGCCCGGCAAATACAGAGCTCCTATTAGCCATCCAGGTTTTGAATTGTTCAGGGCATGGTCGTTTATCAATAATATAAAGTACAAAGAGGCTGGCAATTATTCAGACTATTGGAAGCCGTTGTCAATTGAATTAAAAAAAGCCATTCTTGAAGAAAAGTTTTTCAGGAAATCCAAAGCTTATTTTCCCTTTTCCGAAATAGCAGAATTTATAAACAAGAAAGAGCATAAATGGCAATTTAATTACACATTAAAAACCACTGTAACGGGCTGCCCTGTTTCTGCAAGGCTTAAAGATATTTTTGGGGATGATTATAAGAATGTAAAGATTTCAAAAGAGGCATCTGAAAAATCAGGAAAAAACTATTATGACCTTGATGATATATGGCATGTATTGTTTTCTTACGAAGACCAGGAGTTTGTAGCTGAATTTGCAGAGCAAAAATTAAAGCTTTCCCCCGAAAATGTGAAGCAGTTTATTATTGCATGGAATGCTTTGCCGGTTGGCTATGGCATGCTTAGTTTAAATGCTATTAACAAAATCAATAAATTTTTACAGAAAGGTTTAATCTATACAGAAGCAGTAATGCTGGCAAATTTGCCCGAAGTTATCGGGCAGGAAGTATGGAATAAAAACGAAACGTTTTTTATTGAGCATATTGCCGGTATTATTGATGAAAACAGGAGGCAGAAAACAATTTTAAATATTGTAAACAACTTAGTATCGCAGCATAAAAACCTGGAGCAGAAGTTTGGCTATAAGGATAACAGTTACCAACTGGATGACGCCGACAAAAAAGATATTCAAAAAGCCATTGAGGATGCTTTTGGCACAACAAAATGGAACGAAAAAGAAGCAACTGAACAATCAGCGATAAAAACGATAGTAACAGATTGTTACCAGGCATATTTTAAAACCACAGGGTTTGAAAGAAAAGATATAAATGGTGAAAGATATGCCACTGTCAATTCGGGCAACCATATTTATTACAAAGCAGACTCAGGTTATTATCGCTTACCAAAGCTTATTGATACGCTTAAAGAATTTTTGTTGCAACGTTTTGAACTTACAGAAAAGCAATTGCAAAAAGTTTATCATCCATCAGAAATAAATATATACCCGCCTGCCAAACCTGATGAAAATGGCAATATAAAACTGGGAAGTCCCAAAACAGGTTCTTTTAAAAACCCAATGGCAATGCGTACACTGCATGAGCTGAGGAAGTTGCTCAACTATATGATAGAAACCAATCAAATTGATAACGATACAAGGATTGTAGTAGAAGTGGCAAGGGAATTAAATGATGCTAATAAACGGTGGGCAATTGAAGCATGGCAAAGACAGCGTGAAGCAGAAAACGCTGAGTTTGCTTTGGCTATAGATGAATTGGTAAAACAGAAAGGCGTTGCAGCCAGCAGCCAAAGCATAAGTGACATTGATAAAATGCGGCTTTGGTATGAACAAAATAATGAAGAAGCAATTCCGCCAATTACGGATATAAAAAAAGAGATAAAAGGTGTAAAATGGGCCGACACTAAAAAAGATTCTTACAAACAGATAGCGGCACAAAAATCAATAATTGATAAATACAGGCTTTGGCTGGAGCAAAACTGTCAATGTATTTATACAGGCAAAGTCATAAGCATCTCAGATTTGTTTAATGATAATGTGATTGACTTTGAGCATACCATACCAAGAAGCATTTCTTTTGATAATTCCCTGGCAAACCAAACAGTTTGTTATGCAGATTATAACAGGAATATTAAAAAGAATAAAATACCATATCAATTACCGAACTATGAAGAGATATTGGAGCGAATAAAAAAATGGCAGGAAAAAATTGACCGCATTAACCAGCAGATAGATTTCTGGAAAACCAAATCTAAAAAAGCTGCTGATAAATCATGGAAGGATGACGCTATACGCCAACGCCATTTATGGCAAATGGAACTTGATTATTGGAAAAATAAAGTGGACAGATTTACAATGAAGGAAGTTACTTCCGGGTTTAAAAACAGCCAAAAAGTAGATACGCAATTGATTTCAAAATACGCACTCCACTATCTCAAAACTTATTTTGACAAAGTAGATGTACAAAAAGGAAGCATTACCGCAGAGTTTAGAAAAATATACAAACTGCAAATACCTGATGAGAAAAAAGACAGGAGTAAACACTCCCACCATGCCAAAGATGCAGCAGTGCTTACTTTAATTCCGGTAGCTGCAAAACGGGATGAAATTCTAAAAACTTATTACGAACACAAGGAACAACGCAAAGAAAACTTTACCACCGAACCTTACAAGGGTTTTAAAAGGGAATTTGTTTGGGGAATTGATGACAGCGTTTTGATAAACAATATCACCAACAATCAAAGCCTGAGCCCTGCCAAACGAAAAGTAAGAAAACGTGGCAAAGAGCAATATATTCCGGGAACAAACAAAACGATGTGGGCTACGGGAGATTGTATAAGAGGGCAATTGCACCAGGAAACTTTTTATGGAGCTATTAAACCTGCAAAAAGAGATGAAAAAGGTTCTATTATAAAAGATGAGGATGGCAAAATGGTTTTAGAAGACAATTTAAAATTTGTACTCCGTGTACCTTTTAATATTGATTTTAATTCGGTTGAAAAAATAGTGGATGAAGGATTAAAAAAGCAAATAAAAGATCATATAAAAAAAGCAGGCAGTTTTAAAAAAGCTTTTGAAGAAGGAATCTATTTGTTAGATAAAAATGGCAAGCCTCATGGAAATAAAATAAGGCATATAAGGGTTTGGGCAAGCGTATCTGACCCGTTGAAAATAAAAAAGCAAACAAATCTTTCAAGAGCAGAATACAAGCAGCATTATTGGGCTGCGAATGGTGAAAATATAATTTGTGCTTATTACAAAAACGACTACACAGATAAAAAGGGCTCAATGAAAAAAGACAGAGAATTAGAAATAGTAAATCTCTTTGAAGCATCAAAATTTAAGAGATTTGATTTAATAGGAAAAAACGGGAAAATTGAAATGCATAAAAAAGATAAAAAAGGAGAACCTATTATAAAAGACAACGGTAACAAAATACTTCCTTTTGCAATTTTAAAACCGGGAATGAAAGTAATTTTTTATAATGAAAACATCGATGAGCTAAAAAAGAAAGCTACCGAAACAGAAGCAGATTATTACAAAAGAATTAGTTATTGCACTTATAAGATTATAAAATTTACAGGGGGGCGCTTAACTTTTCAACACCATCTTGAAGCTAGAAGCGATAAAGAGCTTCAAGCAGCTTATCCCGAAAAGCAATTCTTTAAAAAAGATGGTAAAAATAATGATACAACCTATGGCGGTCGTAGCACAAGCGGCTTTACTGAAAAGATATCAGATGCCTTAATAAATAATGCATATAATAATTACGAGCCTTGGCCAAAACTACTTTATTCAGTTGATTGGTTGGATATGGCAATAGAAGCAAAAGATTTTGATATTAATATTAATGGCACTATAAGTTGGAAATAATATAAAAGTCATCAGCGAATAAATAATAATTGCAGTAAATCGTCCGTTTTATCCTTACAAACCCACTCCTATGATAAAACGGACGCTTTACTTCGGCAACCCGGCTTATCTGAAAACCGCGAATGAGCAACTGGTAATTGAGATGCACGACAGCGGTGAAACCAAGAGCACCCCTATAGAGGATATTGGCTTGCTCTTACTGGATCACCAGCAAATCACTATTACTCAATCTGTACTTGCAAAACTACTCGCAAATAATACAGCAGTCATTACCTGCGATAATACCCACCACCCTGCCGGAATGCTACTGAGCCTTGATGGTAATACGCTACAGAGCCAGAAATTCCAGGCACAGATAGATGCATCCGTACCACTCAAAAAACAACTTTGGCAACAGACAGTGATCGCCAAAATAGAAAACCAGGCAGCACTGCTGGTACAATGGCAGCAGGATAATAAACTGCTGCTGCACTACGCCAAAGAAGTAAAAAGCGGTGACAGTGAAAACCATGAAGCCAAAGCTGCTGCCCATTACTGGAAGCATATTTTTCCAGACTTTTTAGCGTTCAGGAGAGAGCGTTATGGGCCGCCACCGAATAACTTATTAAACTACGGTTATGCCATACTGAGGGCATTGGTCGCAAGAAGCCTCACAGGCTCCGGTTTATTACCCACACTGGGCATTCATCACCGCAATCAATATAACGCCTATTGCCTTGCTGATGATATTATGGAACCCTACCGTCCTTATGTTGACGGCGTGGTTTGCCAGATTATAAGAGGCAATGGGAAATTCCTGGAAATGACACCCTCTATGAAAAAATCATTGCTGCAATTACCGACAATGGATGTATGTATTGACGGACAAAAAAGCCCGCTAATGAATGCAGTGCAACGAACAACAGCATCATTGGCAAAATGCTTTGAAGGAAAAACAAGGAAGATATTATACCCGGAATTGTAAGCGACTTTTTGTGTTACCAAAAGAGCTCTTCATCCTCTCAAGGAAGGAGCAGCCGACTAATAAAAAGCTATTAAAAGAGGCGGATAAAAAGGATACACGTTAATACCTGCCGCCCGGTTTATAGAAGTAGTATAGTTAGCGATTGTGTAAATGTTTGAACGATTTAACGCATACCGCATCATGTGGGTACTTGTATTTTTTGACCTGCCGACTGAAACCAAAAAGGAACGCAAGATATATGCGAAGTTCCGCAAAGAAATTATGGCCAATGGCTTCCAGATGTTCCAGTTCAGCATCTACCTGCGCCACTGTGCCAGCCGGGAAAACGCAGATGTACATATAGTGCGGGTTAAAAAAATTCTTCCTGCAAAAGGCCATATCGGCATTATGTGCATTACCGACAAGCAATTTGGTATGATGGAAATATTCAGGGGAAAAGATTTAGTGGATGCACCTGAGACAGTGCAGCAGCTCGAGCTTTTCTAAAAGCTGAACCGGTTCATCAGTATGGTGTCTTAATGCAGCCTTACTGATGAAGCATTCCGACAATTATATACCGGATATGTTGATCGTTAGATTTCGGCAGGAGTAGCCCGAATATAGCATCAGTAACCAAATCAGTATCGCGGCTTCTACCTAATTTTTTGCTGATAAAACACAACAATATCATTCAGCAAATTCAAAAAATTTTTCTACTCAAAAAGAATTTGAAATTTTACCAGTCTATAGATGTAGCAGCTAATCATAGCTGTACTGCTTCTTCACATTTGTTACCAATAACAGAGTAAAAACGTTCCTAACGCTCCGTAGGAGCAACCTGCTTATAGAATCTGTAACCAAACCAGTATCACGGCTCCGGAGGAGCCTCCTGTTGATAAAGCTTAATAATATTATTCAATAAATTCAAAGAGATACTTCTCCTCAAAAGAATTTGAAATTTTTCTGGCGTATAAACGTAGCAGATAATCAGAGCTGCTTAGCTCCTTCACATTTATTACCAATAGCGCCGTAAAAGCTTTTTTAACGCTCCGGAGGGGCAACCTGCTTATAGGATCAGTAACCAACCCAGTATCACGGCTCCGGAGGAGCCTCCTGTTGATAAAGCTTAATAATATTATTCAATAAATTCAAAGAGATACTTCTCCTCAAAAGGGATTTTGAATTTTTCCATTAATTGATGATATTCTTCCCTGAAAGTTTTCTTTTGATGATGAGCTTCCTGGTTCAAGACATATTTAACTACCCTGTCAATATGTGAATGTGAATATGAAAACACACCATAGCCTTCCTGCCAGTTAAACTTTCCTTTTATCCATTTTTTACTATTGATAAACTCATTGCTTTCTACTTTTATTTCCTTTACAAAATCTGAAATAAGAACTGTGGGACGAAACCCGACAAATAAATGGGTATGATCAGGCATGCAATGAACAGCGAGCATTTTTGCTTTTCGATTTTGCACGAGGCCTGTTATGTATTTATGTAGTTCTTCTTTGTTTTCTTTTAAAATGAGGCTCTGCCGTCCTTTTACGGCAAAAACAAACTGCAGGTAGATTTGTGAAAATGTATCTGCCATGAGAATCCGGTTTATGGTTACAGGTGGCTCCTCCGGAGCCCTCGTTTTCAATTTACTGATTTCTATAAACAGGTTGCCCCTCCGGGGCAAAAGATGATTCGGGTAATTCGGATACATTTTTTATACAACCCGATGTTTTGGCAGTGTGAATGCAACAGGATTGCCAGGTGTATTTTCATTAGCAGGAATAAAAAAATGGGTCCTGAAACCCATTTTTCTAATCGTAAGACATAGCTCAAATAGCATAAAATCAGCGCTTTGCCCGTAAGCTGTTGTTAAAGAGCTAAGCTAC
>JAFDYH010000018.1:6952-8017 GCA_018267535.1 Bacteroidota bacterium | reverse complement strand
TTGAAAGCAAATCACAACAAAAATCAGGGTGTCTGGTCTACTTCTTATGTTGTTAAAGAGCTAAGCTACATGATAATTTGAAAGCAAATCACAACAACTTTCATTTTAATGGCTGTTATTGTTTTGTTGTTAAAGAGCTAAGCTACATGATAATTTGAAAGCAAATCACAACTTATTGTTGGCTTTGTGGCAAGTAGTAGTTGTTGTTAAAGAGCTAAGCTACATGATAATTTGAAAGCAAATCACAACACTAATGGCGCAGACGTAACAGTATATAGTTGTTAAAGAGCTAAGCTACATGATAATTTGAAAGCAAATCACAACTGGAATGATGTTTGGAAGTGCTACAGGTGGGTTGTTAAAGAGCTAAGCTACATGATAATTTGAAAGCAAATCACAACTATTCGGAACCAGTACGCTTGTCACAGCGAGTTGTTAAAGAGCTAAGCTACATGATAATTTGAAAGCAAATCACAACTGATACCGGAATACAACTATCCAAAGAATCGTTGTTAAAGAGCTAAGCTACATGATAATTTGAAAGCAAATCACAACAAACAGAAGTATAATGTTCTATTAATTGAGTTGTTAAAGAGCTAAGCTACATGATAATTTGAAAGCAAATCACAACTATTGTGTGTGTTTTAGGTCTTGTTTGAATGTTGTTAAAGAGCTAAGCTACATGATAATTTGAAAGCAAATCACAACATTCTTGCGTTTGTGTTCCGTCTTATTGCTGTTGTTAAAGAGCTAAGCTACATGATAATTTGAAAGCAAATCACAACTTCCAAACTTTTAAAAACTCTTTAAATAAGTTGTTAAAGAGCTAAGCTACATGATAATTTGAAAGCAAATCACAACTTTGCTTGTGTTGTTGTGTTGTTGTTCATTGTTGTTAAAGAGCTAAGCTACATGATAATTTGAAAGCAAATCACAACTTAACTTGTTTGTTTTTGTCATTGTTTGAAGTTGTTAAAGAGCTAAGCTACATGATAATTTGAAAGCAAATCACAACTTTTAACCTTGAGCAATTCGAATGCCGCCTGTTGTTAAAGAGCTAAGCTA